>JAHJGX010000233.1 GCA_018824205.1 bacterium | reverse complement strand
TTTTTATTTGCAGGATAAGCATGAGAAAAAAGGATATGGTTTAATCATCAATGCTGGAATTAGAATTGATTGGTTTATGCTTGGGTCAACAGTATTTAATGAAAGTTGGAAACAACAATGGGAAGACGCTACCGGATTAGTTGCGGACTGGAAAAAAATAAAATATAAATTTAGTCCAAGATTTGGAATTTCATTTCCAATATCAGAAAATACCGTTGTATTTTTCAGTTATGGACACTTTACACAGCTGCCTGAGCTTCATTATTTTTATAGAGATCCGCACACCGGAGGTATAACCGGAAATCCTCATCTCGATTTTGAGCAAACCATTCTCTACGAATTTGGCTTCACTCATCGGCTGGCAAAAAATTGGGTAATTGATATTAAAAATTATAATAAAGATATATCTGATCAAGTTGGATTTACTTCATTAGTTGCAGCAAGAGGGCTTGCCGTGGAAATTCCGGATAATAAATCTTATCAGCGAGCAAAAGGGCTTGAATTTGAATTGAGAAAAATTTATTCAAATCATACTAGTGGAAATGCTACTTACACTGTTCAATGGGCAAACGGCTATTCTTCATCGGCATTCGATGATTATATTCGTTCTCAAAATGATCTTCCATATCCTATTCGTGAAAGAAGGGTTGGATATGATATTCGCCACCAGATAATTTTTAGCGGTACTCTTGAATCACCCGGACATGATCCTATGCGTTTATTTGGGTTTACTTTACCAAAAAATTGGCAATTAACTATTCTCTCACGCCTTAACTCCGGTTCACCCTACACTCCTTATACGAGCGATATCCGTGAACAACAAAAATTAGAAAACTCATCTGAAAGACCATTTACAACAATGACGGATTTGAAACTCAATAAGAATTTTATTTTAGGGAGTTCAGTTATTTCCCTTTTTATAGATGTATTCAATATTTTTGACCAATATAATGTTACCGGAGCAGGATTTAATACAGAAACCGGTAAACCTTATCGTTATGGTGATTTAAGAGAGGGTTCAAATGTTCTTTATGATTGGAATACTATGTATTCAATGCTGACTCCATTTCAGTTTTCAAATGGCAGACACGCTAAAATAGGAATAAGACTAACGTGGTGAAAATAATAGTAATCAACACAGAAATCGTAAAAGAGGTCAGCCTATGTTGAGAAGGTTTATATTCGGTATTGGCCTGGCAATATTAATAATTATTACAAATTTATATGCCCAGCAGAATGTTAATTTAGATTGGAAAATTCACAATGTTGGCAAAGTATTACGCGTTGTTTCTAATCAGGGAGGTGATTTAAATTTTAAAAACGCTTCTTCCATGGGTTATGAAAGCTTATTATATTGTGAATATCCACCAAACAGCTATGAAGAACATGTTGGAGAAGCTGGTATATGGATCGGAGCAATAGTAGATGGAGACACATCTGTTTCCGTTACAACAAGTTGGAGCTCTCCTATGGAATTTTATCCGACAGATTTAGCTTATGATACTGTATGGGTTGTTAGTCGGGGAGATACGGTAGATATACCATATTTTAATAATTATGTTGGAGTTTCCGATCAGGACTTTGTTTACAGATATAATGATTATGGTCCAGCTAGCCAGCGGATTACAGCGCACATTCCGTTGTATTTAGATGTAATAGAGACCAGTTACGCCTGGAGTTCAGCTCCTTTAGATGAGATGATTGTTTACACCTATTACATAATTCCAAATCATAATGATTTAGGAGAGGTATATTTTACACACTGGATAGATGCAAATGTTGGATACCGCGGCACAAATTGGAACTTTGGGTCTGATGATGTTACCAGTTTTTACCCAGAGCAACACATGAGTGTTGCGGAAGATTTAGAAGATGGAAAAATTCCTTCTTCTATGGATGGAACCGCAGTAGGCCCTGTTGCAATCAGAATTTTCCCTCCGGAAAACTATGATGAGAATTCATTAACCTGGACATATCATAGTTATACCGGACCTTCCGTATCACCATCCTCATATGATCCTACACGCTATGCCCGTATGGCGTCAGGCACTATGAGTCCACCCGAGGAAAATTTACAAGGCGGCACCGAATCTATGATGTCTTTTGGACCGTTTAATCTGATACTTGGAGACACACTGAAATTTAGTGTGGGAATGGTGTGTGGCGAGGGATTGAAGGGTGCATTAAATAACGTTAAGACTCTTGAGCGTATTGTTGAACAAGATTTTAAAGTACCTGCACCGCCGCCCGTACCGAAGGTATATGTGGAAACATATGATGGTAAAGTAAAGCTTATGTGGGATAGACAAAATACAAATGACCCTGACCCTGAGAATTATTCCGATCCATATAGAGCGGATACTTTGAGCCAACCTTTTGAGGGATATCGTGTTTTTAAGCGCACAAGAGTAAGTACTGTTGACGGTGAACCGGTCCCGTGGACATTATTGGCAGAATATGACTTAGCTGATAATGACTTTTTCTCAAATACCGGTCTTAAACGAGAGTTTATTGATTATGGCCTGTTGAACAATTTGGAATATTACTATTCTGTAACGGCTTTTTCAAAACCGGATTTGGAATTACCATTTCCTTCTCAAGAGTCCAGTAGAGCATTAGGCTCAGTGACAGTTGTTCTCGGACCACATCCACCTGATGAAATAGGGAAAGTTGCAGTTGTTCCAAATCCATATCGTGGAGATATTAGTTATTATGAATATAATCCTCCATGGGAAAAACCAGACGGATCAAGACCATATTGGATGGAACAAGACCGGCGTGTTCAATTCATAAATCTGCCTGCAAATTGTGAAATTAAAATCTATACTCTTGCCGGAGATTTAGTCAATACAATTAAGCACTCTGATCCGGATAAGGGATATGAGGACTGGAATTTAACATCGTCAGCCGGTCAGGCAATAGCAAGCGGAATCTATCTTTTTACAGCAGAAAATAGAGAAAATAAGAATGTTCAGGTTGGAAAATTTGTTGTAATCAAATAATGGACTTCACCTTGAGGAAAAAAAGATTTGATAAAAAATTACGAGATTAAGTCATGATGAAAAAACTTGGTTTAATTCTTCTTTTACCGGTTTTTGTTTTTGCACAATATGAACGACCGGGGAGTAGTTCGGCTCAATTTTTAAAAATTGCTGTAAGTCCCCGGGCAGCCGGTATGGGAGATTCATATATTTCCATCTCAGAAGGTGCAGAGGCAACCCATTATAATACAGCGGCATTAGCTTTGATAAAAAACACAGACGTTGCTTTCTCACATACAGAATGGTTTGCCGGTATTAATCACGATTTTGCATCAGTTGCACACACATTTAGTTTTGGAACTCTGGCCTTATCTTTCACAGGTCTTTACACTGATGAAATGAAAGTGCGCACACCCTTACAATCAGACGGCACCGGTGAAACTTTTTATGCCGGCAGTTACCGAGTTGGAGCTAGTTATGCCCGATTTTTAACTGATAAAGTAACATTCGGCACTACCGTAAATTATATCAATATTTTTCTCTACTCTGGATTTACAGCCGATGCGGTTGCAGTGGATATTGCCACGCTTTATACAACCAAACTTCGGAATTTCCGCTTTGGAATAAAAATATCAAATTTTGGTTCAGAAATCAAATTTGTGAATGAATCTTGTCCACTGCCAACTAATTTTACTTTCGGTCTCAGTATGAATGTAGTTGAGATGGATAAATATAAACTTTTATTAAGTATGACCGCAATCAAACCAAACGACGTGCGACCAATAGGACTGATAGGCACGGAATTGAATTGGCAGGACCTGTTTTTTCTGAGAACCGGCTATCGGTTTAATCATGAGATAGCTAAATATAGTTTTGGCGCCGGGTTAAAAATGAATTTTATTGGATACCTGTTATATTTTGATTATTCCTATTCTGATTCCGGTTTACTGGGCGGGACTCATTGTGTGGGTATACGATATTCTTTATAATCGTAAAAATATAAATGAATGTTTTTGAAAGACGATTTGAAATTCGTATGTGATTTGTAATTAGAAAGATAAGAAGAGCGTGAATAAATGAAAAACTACAATAAAAAATTAACATTTTTTTATATATTCGTTGTTATTATTTTTACAAATATTACTGCTATTGCACGATTGAATAGCGATTACATTTATTTTAAAAATTTTGTTTACCATTCTAATGGAGAATTATGTAAGCATACTCCGTTAACAGTAACTTTTACTGCATATTTAAACAATGATCAGAGTAGAATATTGATTGAAAATGCTCCGCGCTGGAAAACAGGGGGAGATCCGAATATTCCGGGCTCCGGCGTTTTCGGTGTGGAACTGGGCAATTTCGCTGACCCGTCTCTTGAAGTCGGCGACAGTGTTTTTATTCGCTTTACCTGTAATACCGTCGGTGAACAGGGAACATTATCTGCTGAAGTAGCTAGTATTCCTTGGATTTCTTTTCCAATGGCACTAAATCTATCGCCAGCCAGTTTGCCATCGTCACCTCAGAATGTAAGTTTGTCTTTAGATGAGCAACATCGTCGTATTATTTCCTGGAGTCAGGAAGCAGATGTTACTTATTCGATTTATCGTTATACTATTCAGGATACTATTATTACCGGCTATTCTCGACGGTTATACTATCGCATCGCCGAAAATATTGCTGCTGACAGTTTTATTGATACTTCTACTACAGAGATATTTCAATATGGTTATATTGTATATGCAACATCAAGTGGGGGAATTATTAGTTCTCACTCAAAAGAAGTATTCGAGGAAGAAGCCGTGTCAGACTTTTCTATTACTCCTCGTGCCACAACTGCAATTCTCAGATGGAGCGCTTTTACGCCGGCAATAGGAACGCTTAAGGGATATAATATTTATCGACGAAAAGAAAATGGAGTTTATAATATGCCTATAGCATATACAGGCATAGATACTACCTTTATTGACTCGCGTCTGGATTTGGGCGCTTCTTATCATTATAAAATATACGCCAGGATTGATGAATTTACAGAAGTTGGTGAAACAGAAGAAATTACCATTACAACGCTTCCATCTCAATCCGGATTCTACACTTATGCAAATTTTAAATTAGCTGTGGTAATTTATAAAAATACTAGCAGAGGAAGCATTTCAAATAATGAAGTTGAAGAAATAAAGACAATGTTAGATGTCGGAAAATTATTCTATTGGCGTAATTCCAAAATGAAGTTAAATATCGAGTTTACATATTATGAGATCGATGAATATAAGAATTTAGGAGATCCCGATGATGCCTGGGGAAGCATGTTGAAAACAGTCGGTGATCTGGAAGATTTAGGCGTTATGAATACGCAGTATGATATCATTTTTAGAATCACTACTGCTATTAATGGCTTTTGGTCTTTTGGCGTAAGAGAGCTAGGTCTTCCTGGTCCTCCGCGGGAAACAGGGTTTTCTCAAACGTGGTGGCCTCCTTCAGGATGTATGTACCAGGGAGAACATTTCAATAACCTTACCTGGATATTTGTGCATGAAGTTCAACATGCTATTGATCATCTTTATTACTATAATGGACACGATGAAATGTATCACGGAGACGAACCGTATAAATTCCCTGTTACTTGTGGGGAACATTATGACTTTCAGGCAAAAATGTTTCGTACCTTTGATGCCTATGAAGATTTATTAGATAACTGGGGAGATATTTACGAAACGATAGATGCAGATAATGACGGTTTTCCGGATAATGAACCTCTTGTTGAATTGGATGAAGCGCGATTTGGAAGCAACTCTTTATCGGCGGATACTGATGAGGACGGGTATGTTGATAAACAGGAAGCGATTGATGGAATTTATGAGGGTAGTGATCCAAATAATCCCGATACAGATGGAGATGACATTGTGGATGGTCTGGATCAATATGTACGCTTTCCGGTGCACACAACGATTAAAAGGCACACACCGACAATTGACGGCATTATTGAAGATGGATGGCCCCTTACTAATAACACTGTAAGTTATACTCAAATAGGATATTCGCCCAAATTGTATTTGTGCTATGATAATGATTATCTTTATCTTGCTTTATATCTGAAACAAATTGGAATTCCTGAAATCAGTTTTGATTTTCAGTCTGATGGCTGGTATCATTCAAGCGGAAATACTATAATGAAGATTAACCCATCATTGGGGAATTTTTTGTCTTTCAAGTCATTGGATGCAGATTCGGCTGTCCAGGCGTATAGTATATCTATCGGCGGAGACCCGGCTGGAATGTGGGATGATAATACAACTTATCAGCTGCACTTTGGTCGCAGGGTGATTTCACCAGGTATGGTGAACCTTAAAGTAAACCTGGATTTTCCAATAATTCAAATCGAAATGGCAATACCCAAAAGAGAATATGCAGGATTAACATTACAACCGGGGGATCATTTTGGTTTAAATATCCGATATTCTAAGGTGAATAATGATCCGGACCAGTGGGCGACTACTTTTGATCAATATAATTTTGTTTATTTTACATTAGATAGCTTTGGTGTAAATATTGAACACGAAGATAATAATCAAAATGTGCTCAAACATTTCAGTCTTTCACAAAATTATCCTAATCCTTTTAATCCT
>JAHJGX010000232.1 GCA_018824205.1 bacterium | reverse complement strand
GGATCAGAGGTGTCCAGCTGAAAGGTCGGATGTTCTTCGACAACATATCCATTTTCGCATGACCATCGGATATAACGGAATTTTCCTTCTTTGATTGGTTCTTTGATGGATTCGGCGACTCTCACCATTATCAGGAGATTGCCATTTGGCAGACGGGTAAGACCGGGATTGAAAGCGCCCAAAATGTAAGTCTCAAGGCCGGTGCTGTTGTGGATCGGACATCTGTTTAAACTAATATTGTTTGGTGCAAAAACAATTTTGTCGTTTAAGTATTTCAAATTTTTCATTATATCCTTAAAAACATACGATAAGATGACCGGGAATTTGTTTCAAATTAAAAGTAGTGAATAAATTGGACATTCAATACCATTAAAAAAAGCTTGACAAATAACACATGATATAATATATTAAAACGTTTCGATAAAACAAATGAGAAATTAATGGCAATAACAATTAAAGACATTGCAGGCAAAGCCGGCGTATCCATATCGACGGTTTCTTTGGTGCTGAACCAAAAAGGGTATGTTGCTCCGGTAACGAAAAAGAAAATTCAAACAGTAATTGACGATCTGAGTTACCGCCCGCTTCATTCTGCCCGAAAACTGGCTACCAAACAGACCGGGAATTTTGGCTTTATTGTATGGGAAGGACATTTCTCTGAAGTTGAAATGTTTTATAGTCAGGTGTTTTTGGGTATGGAATATGCCGCCCGTAAAAATGACTATTATATCCTTTTGACAACGGTCAGGGATAAATTTGATCCCAAAGAGGATTTACCTCGTTTTTTAAGATATAAGGATGTTGATGGCGTTGCCCTGGCTGGTCGGGTTCCGGAACCGCTGATTCGGTATCTGGATCATCAACAGATTCCCTTTGTACTGGTTGATTATGAAATCCCCGGAGAAAATTATAATTGCATAAAGATTGATAATTATAACGGTGCTTTTCGGGCTGTTGAAAACCTGATTCTGTCGGGTCGAAAACATATTGCGTTTGTGGGTGGTACGTTCTTTCACCCCTCTATTAAGGAGCGGCATCGAGGCTATCGGGAAGCACTTGAAAAGCACGGCTTGAATAATAACCATGGTGATAATTACAGCTATTGTGAAAACGTCGAAACATCCCGGTCTATTGGTGAAAAAGGGGCGCTTCACCTCCTTGAAAAATATCCGGAAATTGATGCCATATTCAGTTGTAACGATACAACGGCCATGGGTGTTATCAGCGGTATTCAGAGATTGAAGAAAAAAATCCCGGAAGATATTGCGGTGTTTGGATTTGATGATATCCCGACGGCGGAGTTCAGCACACCAAAGTTATCGACGATTCATGTTCCCAAACTTGAAATAGGAAAAGAGGCGTATAAACTGTTGTATGAATTGATACAGCATCCCAAAATGGCGCCGCAAACGCGTATAATTTCCGTAGATACATTAATACGTGAAAGCAGCAGTAATAGTTAAAAGCGGATTGGTGATTTGATATTTAAAAATAAACAGGGCGAGAACATATTTTTACTGGGCGTGAATTACTGGCCAGCATCATCAGCCTTAAATATGTGGATAGAGTGGAATCCGGAAGAAATTCGGGACGATGTAAAACGGATGAAGGACCTTGGGATGAATTGTTGCCGTCCGTTTTTGTTCATGCCGGCATTTATGGACACTCCCGACCAGGTCAATGCGCAGATGATTGAACGATTGCACTTCTTCATGAACCAGTGTGAATCTCATGAATTATATACATTTCCGACATTTATTGTGGGCCATATGTCCGGTGAAGATTTGGATGTTAAATGGCGGGAGGACGCCAATTTCATTACGGATCGCAGGGTGATAGATATTACCAAACATTATATATCTACGGTTGTCAAAGAGGTCAAATCTTATTCTTATGTCATGGGCTGGCTGCTGTCGAATGAATTGCCGAACTATATTAGAAGTCAATCGGCTGATGATATCGGGAATTGGGTAAAAGAAATAATTTATACGATAAAAAAAGAAGACCCTCTTCGTCCGGTAAGTATCGGGGATGGCGCCTGGTCGCCGGAGATTATTGGAGAACAGTCCGGATTTATTCTCCGAAAACTGAATAAGTACCAGGATTTTGTCGGTTTGCATTACTATCCCCGTGGAATGAGTCCCTGGCATCACAGCTATACGACGGCTTTCCGGATCCGGCTTGCCCGTGAGTGGAACCGGCCTGTTATTGTCGAAGAGTTTGGTACGTCAACGACTCTATGCTCTGAAGAGAATCAGGCAAATTACTATCGCTCGGTTTTTTATAGTGCGTTGATCAATGGTGCTCAGGGAGCGTTATCGTGGTGTTTGAACGATTTTGATTTTGAAAATAAACGGCCTTATTCCCATCATGCTTTTGAGGAACGGTTTGGTATTGTCAAAACGGATAAATCCCTGAAACCGGCGGCAGAAGAATTTAAAAAGTTTAAAGACATCGCGTCTGAATTAGTCCAGGCGGAGTACCAGCAGATAGAACAGCCGGCCACGCTGCTTATTCCTTCCAATTATTATTATGAATATCCCTACCAGTTTCAACCGGAATTCAAGCAGTGGTACGATCTCTATCTGGAAACCTTTTCTTTGTTAAAAAGAGCAAATCTCGATGTCAGGATGGTTTTTGAACCGGCTCAGGAACTGGAAAATGACGGTCAGTTTTCTCACGAACTACAGTTAGATCCTGTAAAAACGCCGTTACTATTTATCCCCCGGATGAAACTGATGACCAAGCCAATGCGTGTTGCCCTGGAACAGTATATTCAAGAGGGCGGCGTTGTCTATTTTAGTTTTGCCAATGACAGCTGGGTGTTGGACTGGCAAGAATTAGCCGGAGTTGAGACAGATTGCAAATTTGGTGTGCCGGATTTCAAGAAAACCGATTCTCTTGAAATTCTTGTTAAAAAGGATTGGGGTGGTTTTCAACGCGGCGAAAAATTGTACATTCCACTAAACAATACAAATGCCGAATTCAGCTACTGTCCTGTTCTTAAAACTTCCAGCAAAGTAATCATGGAAGATAAAAGTGGTTCTCCTTTTCTTATAGAACGATCGGTGGGAAAAGGTACGGTTTATTTCTGTGCCTTTCCCATCGAAATGCTTGCCCTTTCCAGTCATAATGAGCAGTGGAAATATGCACTTAGCCGAATTTACCGCTCAATTTATCAGACTGTTTATACCAATCCGTTATTTTCAATCGAGGGTGACGGTTTGGAAATGGGTGTGTGGAAAAACACCGACTTGTATCAGGTGTTAATTTTTAACCATGGCTGGAGTGAACAGCAGGGATTATTGACAACCGATTTATCAAACTGGAAGGTAGAACAATCAACTATTGCGTATGAACATAAGGAAAGTAATAAAATTGAATTTTCATTGAGTCGAAAAAGTGTTTGTCATTTAACACTTTTTAAACATTAAACGTGTAGATTGTAAAACACACAAAGGAGGAGTGATGAAAAAAGTGACAATGTTAG
>JAHJGX010000231.1 GCA_018824205.1 bacterium | reverse complement strand
GGGCTCGTGAATTGACAAGGCCGTTTCAAACAGTTTTTTAATCATCATCGCTTTTCCCTTTTTGGGAAAAATCTACGATTATCTATCCTTTTTTAAAATTGTATTCTTCTAATTTACCCACTCAATTTGAGAAGGAACCTTATAATAATACGCTTACGATTCGCAATAACAATTTTTCGGGAAACGCCGGATGTCAATTTATATCCCTTTACACTATAGGTAGTACCGGTGAGGCCACACAGACCGGTGATATTGATGCGATGAATAATTACTGGAGAACGGCGTTTTTCCCAATCGTGATCGAGGTGCAGGCTTCCGGGACGCCGCCTTCCCAGTCAGGTTTATCCTGCGGACCGGCGAACAGTATCAAAGCATTCAAAACAACTATCAGAATCATTTTCAGAACTGAACTCATTTTCTCTCCTCCACACAATTTCAAAAGAACCAATCTTGGGAAGTGAATTTGGGCATCGCAAACAGAAATTGCAACCCGAAAATGTATATCGTAATAAAAGGATATATCAGTCTCTGGAATTAATTATTGTTTCCAGGATTCGGATTTATTAAATTTCGCCGCTTATTGAATGGCGGTGTAGCTCAGTTGGTTAGAGCAGCGGAATCATAATCCGCGTGTCCTGGGTTCTTCCAAAGGAACTCCAGTGGAGGAATCCCTGCTCCGCTACAAAAACTATCCTCCCGATGCGGAGGATAGTTTATATCCGGACAAAAAATTGTACACTCTTCCAGATCACTTTTACAAAGGGAAATAGGGCTTGTACACCCTTTCAGATTACTTGTACAAAGGGAAATATGGCTTATACACTCTTTCAAACCACTTGTACAGTTGTACAGACCTTTATCTCAGTTTACGTCATATTTATTTTTATTTCAAAAATTAAAAATATTTTGTATTATCTCACGACGGAAATTTTATGTATTACAGGTCATCATGGCTTTATTTCACTGACAAATGCTGATAAGCACTATCATAAATTGAGATTGAGATACCATGTCAAAAGAAGCCAAAGCACGCATAAAAATTAATCAACTTCTGGAAGAAGCCGGTTGGCGCTTCTTTGATAACGAGAAGGGCCCGGCGAATATTCAACTTGAAACGACCGTAAAATACAAACCGGAAGATGTTGAAAATGGATTTGAAGGGCTTGAAAATATCTCAAAATACGGCCATACTGATTACCTTCTGCTTGATCAAGAAGGATTTCCCTTCGTTGTTCTGGAAGCCAAAGCCGAAAACATTCATCCTTTATCAGCAAAGGAGCAGGCCCGGAAGTATGCCGATAATCTGAAAGCCCGCTACGTAATACTGTCAAATGGCGATACGCATTATCTGTGGGATATTCACCTGTCCAATCCGATCCCGATAACCCGGCTACCGGGCCAGGAATCCCTGCTCAGTAAGCGAAATTTCAGACCAAATCCCGCTGAAATAATCCGGGAACTTGTGAATCAGGATTATGTGATCCTCACTCAGAAGCCTGATTACCGGCAAGACCCAAGATGGTACGCTGAAACCCGGCGGGAAAACTATCTGGCCGATAGCGGTTTAATGCTGCTGCGTCCCTATCAGATACGAGCCGTTCAATCCATCCAGAATGAAGTCAGAGCTGGAAAACAACGGTTTCTGTTTGAGATGGCAACCGGAACGGGTAAAACCCTCATCGCCGCTGCCGTTATTCGCCTGTTTTTGCGTACAAGAAACGCTAAACGAATCCTGTTTCTTGTTGACCGGCTGGAGCTGGAAGACCAGGCCTGGAAAGCATTTCATCATTATCTCAGAAATGATTTTCAATCGGTGATTTTTAAGTACAATCGTGAAGACTGGCGGAAAGCCGAAATTGTTATCAGTACCATTCAGACCTTAATGGTGGGAGACAAATACAGGCGGATATTCAGCCCCACTGATTTTGACCTGGTAATTTCCGATGAAGCCCACCGCTCCATTGGCGGGAACAGCCGGGCGGTCTTTGAATACTTTGTTGGGTATAAACTGGGACTGACCGCAACGCCGAAAGATTACCTGAAAAACATTGAAAATCTGGACGAACGGGATTCCCGGGAAGTCGAAAGGCGCATTCTCCTCGACACTTATCAGACATTTGGATGCGAGAGCGGAGACCCGACATTCCGCTATTCATTGCTGGATGGCGTCAAGGAAGGCTATCTTGTCAGTCCGGTTGTCATTGACGCCCGCACGGAAATAACCACAAAACTACTTTCCGATGAGGGCTATTCAATTCTGACCAAGGACGAAGAAGGCAACGACGTTGAAAAAATATTTGTCCACCGTGATTTTGAACGCAAATTCTTTTCACGAAAGACTAATACAGCGTTTTGCAAAGCCTTTATGGAAAATGCTCAAAAAGACCCGTTTACGGGTGAGACAGGAAAAAGCATTGTCTTTTGTGTCAGTCAGAACCACGCCGCTAAAGTCACCGGCATCTTAAATGAACTTGCTATGCAGATGTATCCCGGAAAATACAAATCGGATTTTGCTATTCAGGTTACATCAAGGATAAAAAATGCTCAACAGTTTACCATAAACTTTGCCAACAATAGACTTCGTGGTCACAGTAATTGGCTGGATGGCTATAAAACCAGTAAAGCACGGGTCTGTGTGACGGTTGGAATGATGACCACCGGTTACGATTGCAGGGACATTCTCAATCTTGGTCTCATGCGGCCAATCTTTTCACCAACGGATTTTGTCCAGATAAAAGGTCGGGGCACACGCAAATATACCTTTACCCACAAAGAACGCAACAGCATCGGCGACATGGAAGAATACCGCAAAGCGAAAGAGGGCTTTACCATCTTCGATTACTTTGCCAACTTCGAATACTTTGAAGAGCAATACGATTACGACCAGGTATTAAAGATCCCGCTGGAAGCTGACGGTAAACCCGGTCAGGAACCGCCCCAACAATTTATTACCCATATCAGTAAAAAAGAGGATTATATCATACAGGCAAAAGATATTTCCATATCGGAATGGAAAATCGATTATATGATGTGGGGACACTTCAGCGACAGGATACGGTCAGACGAATTTATTGTGGAAAGCATTGCCCGTGGCGATTATCAGGCTGCCGAGGATTATATCATTCAGGAAATGTTTGATAAACCGACCGAGCATATCACTCTTGAAAAACTTCGAAAGGCCGCCAACGTCGACCGGCCCATAACACTCCGGGAATTGATCGAACATATATTCGGTTTCATTCCGAAACTGAAATCCCGGAAAGAATTGCTGGAGGAAGAGACGGATAAGTTCATTTCCATCTATCACCCTGATCCAGGTCTGATTATACCCATCAAACATATTCTCAACGCCTATATCAGCGATGCGGAAATCCGGAAAATCATCGACGCCAGAGAATATGCTAAATTGGCAACCACATCCATTATTGAGGATTTTAGAGCGCTGACTCCGGAATACCGGGAACTGATTCCCCGCTATGTAAAAGATTACATCCAATTATGATAACAACTCAAATGAGGCTCCATGCTTGACCTGGAAACCAAACGTAAAATAAATAATGCCCGGGACATACTTGTCGGTAAAGTACCCGACCCAAAATCACAGGTCGAACAGATTACCATTGCCCTGATATACAAATTCATGGATGACATGGATAAAGAGTCGGTGGGCTGGGGCGGTAAACCGACATTCTTTTCCGGTGAATATGAGAAATATGCCTGGTCAAAGATATTCGACCCGAAAACCGGCGGACATGAACTCATTAAATTGTATCAGGAAGCGATTGAAAAACTCAATCACAATCCCAATATTCCTCAACTGTTCCGGGATATATTTAAAAATGCTTATCTCCCATACCGCGACCCGGAAACATTGAAGATGTTTCTGAAAGAGATTAACGAGTTCACCTACGACCACAGCGAGCGGCTGGGCGATGCTTTTGAATACCTGCTATCAGTATTGAGTTCACAGGGCGCGGCGGGACAGTTCAGAACGCCCCGGCATATCATTGATTTCATTGTAGCGGTCGTCAGTCCCCGCAAAGCGGAGACAATTCTTGACCCGGCCTGTGGCACCGCCGGTTTTTTAATTTCAGCGTATAAACATATCCTGCAAACGAATGGGCAGGACCGTCCCGGCGACCAGTTGGATTCCGACGAGCAACGACGCTTGCTGACTAATTTCACCGGTTACGACATTTCTCCCGATATGATCCGCCTGGCACTGGTGAATATGTACCTGCATGGTTTTCCTAATCCGCAGATTCACGAATATGACACCCTGTCCAGCGAATCCCGCTGGGACGAAACCTTTGACGTCATCCTGGCGAATCCCCCGTTTATGACCCCGAAGGGCGGAATCCGGCCCCATAAACGCTTCTCCATTCAGGCGAACCGCAGTGAAGTGCTGTTTGTGGATTATATCGCAGAACATCTGAATCCCGGCGGAAGAGCGGGTGTTATTGTACCCGAAGGGATTATCTTCCAGTCATCCAATGCCTATAAAACCCTGCGGAAAATGCTGGTGGAAAATTACCTCTGGGCGGTGGTGAGCCTGCCGGCCGGCATCTTTCAGCCCTATTCCGGTGTGAAGACGTCCATTCTGCTGATGGATAAAGCCAAAGCGAAACAGAGCGATGCGATTCTCTTTGTGAAAGTGGACAATGACGGCTTTGACCTGGGGGCGCAACGACGTGCCATTGATAAGAATGATTTGACTCAAGCCCTGCAGGTTTTAAAAAGCGGTAACGCCGACGGTTCTGAACTGGCTCACTTTGTGGAAAAAAGCCGGATTGCCGAAAGCGGTGATTGGAATTTGTCCGGGGAGCGGTATAAAGATGATGGCGGTTTAAGAACTTCTCATTTTGAATTGAAGAAATTTGATGAAGTATGTACTCTTGAGTATGGAGCAAGCCTACCTAAAAAGAACAGGGTTAATGGGGATTATCCAGTCATTGGTTCAAATGGAATAACAGGATGGCATAATGAATATCTAATTGAGTCACCAGCAATTGTTGTTGGGCGTAAAGGTTCCGCTGGTGAAGTAACCTATATAGATAATCCTTGTTTTCCAATCGATACAACATACTATATAAAGCCTGTCGATGGTATTGAAGTCAATATGAAATACCTTTATTTAATATTAAAAGGACTTGACTTGCCATCATTGAAAGGCGGCGCTGGTATTCCTGGGTTGAATCGAAATGATGTTTATGAAATGCGTAAAATCCCTCTCCCCCCATTATCTGTCCAGGAAGAGATTGTCGCTGAAATCGACGGCTACCAGAAAATCATCGATGGCGCCCGCCAGGTGGTCGATAACTGGAAACCCACCATCAAGATTGACCCAGATTGGGAGATGGTGGAGCTGGGGAACTCTGATTTCTTTGACATTACATCAGGTGGGACACCAAGTTCAAAGAATCCAAAATTCTGGGATTGCGATATTAATTGGGCTACTTTAATTGATTTGCCACAACAAGATTTTATCACGATACTGACAGAAACAAAAAGGAAAATAACTGAAGAAGGTTTAAGGAAATCCTCTGCGACATTATTACCAGTCAATTCCATATTGGTATCATCAAGGGCAACTATTGGAAGAATTGCTATTAATAAAAGTGAAACAGCAACCAATCAAGGATTTAAAAACATTGTTATTAAAGATTTTTCAAAAACAGATACTTACTTTGTGGCCTTGATGGTCTCTACGCTTGTTGATGATATGGATAAAATGGCTTCGGGTGGGACATTTAAAGAAATTTCGAAAACAAATTTCTCCAATTTACAAATCCCCCATCCACCCTTATCCACCCAACAGAAAATCGTCGCTCAAATCGAAGCTGAGCAAGAGATGGTGAATGCCAATAAAAAACTGATAACCATCTACGAGCAAAAGATAAAGGATAAGATTGCAGAGGTTTGGGGAGAATAGGTTACCAACCTTCCATTAGAAAACCTTCCGAAGGTTGGATTTGAAAAAAAATTGAACTTAAAAAGTCGGAACTTGTAATGACGATTAGTAGGAAACATGAGACCTTCGCAAGGTTGAAAGGTCATTTTAAACATGCCGGCACAAATCACAAATTCCTATTGCCAACCTTCTGAAGGTTGGGTTTATAGAAGGTTACCCTGAAGATGCCTGTTGAATACACCTATTATCATTTATACAATCGTGGCTGCAATAAAGATTTGATATTCTTCAAGGAAGATCATTACCTTCTTCTTTTACGTCAAATCAAGAATAATTATCAAAAATTCAAGCTCAGGATTGTCGCCTATTGCCTGATGCCCAATCATTATCATCTGATGGTAGGGGCGCCGTTTGAAGAATCGTTTCAACCTTCAGAAGGTTTCATTGAGGATGCTATCCGAAACCAAAAATTAATTACTCAACCTTCTGAAGGTTACAGGTCTGCAATAATCTCCAAATTCATGCAAAACATTTTCAACAGCTATGTCCAGACGATTAACTTCGATATAAAGCGCAAAGGCACTCTGTTTGAATCGAAGTACAAGTCCATCCGGATTGATAAGGAAGAGTACCTGCTTCAGTTAATCCGCTATATTCACCTGAATCCGGTTCTTGCCGGTATTTGCACACAGCCAGATGATTGGGTGTACTCTAATTGTAAAGAATGGCTGGGACTGCGGGGCGGGGAATTATTTGACCGGGATTTTTTTAGCACCTACTTTCAGACTTTTGAGCAATACAGGGAATTTTTATATGCTTATAAAGATGACCAGTTAACACAGAAAAAAATGAGAAAATATGGATTTGATATCTAAAGCCTTCAGAGTTATAAACCTTCAATAGCAATACTGACATTTTCGATTGTAAATATATTTACATTATTTTGTTAATATCTTGACATTGAAATTTGAATATATTAATATTGGAGTGCGCTTAAATGACAACTGATGTTCAGGAAATTCTCAAAAAAATAAAAAACTTGGTTTGTGTTGACCATAACTACTCAATTTCGAATCATGTGTCAAACTATATTAAGGCAAATTTGGCCTCTCTCACAGACCTTGAATTCTGCATTAATAATGCGACAAATATACATGGGATTTACAAAGACAAATTGGGAGTAGCTATTGATGGTTGCTTATATAAAATACTTGGTAAAACGAGAGATGGCGTAGATTTTTATACAACTGGAAAATTTATTGAAGACAAAAATGGCGAAAAATATTTCTTTGTGACAGCACACAGTCCAAAGGAGAAAAAACATGTTTGATTATCGATGTCCGGAATGCGGTAGAGGGACTGTCCTTGGCACTGAAAAACAAAATTATCAAATAAGGGTTGATGGGGTTGAATTTTACATCCCAAAGGCAGTTATTGGGATTTGTGATAGTTGTGAAGCTATCAATTATGACGGAAAAGAAATGCATCGTTGGGAGCAGGTATACAAACAATGGCAGACAAAATCTGAGAGATATGTATCCCCTCAACAGATTAAAGAAATCCGGAAAAGCCTGTTATTGAACCAGAATGAATTTGCAGATTATATCGGCGTCAGCCGTCAATCTCTGGCAGCCTGGGAAAATGAAAAACGGGCGCAGGTTCAGCCAAACAACGTTGATATTATCCTCAGAATTCTCTATGATGAAATCGGTAGAATCAGCCGTCCTGTATCTCAAAAAATGTTTGCTGAATACTATCGACGAACCGGAAAAGCAGCGCCTGCCCAGGAACAGGTTGTTAGTGAGAATAAAGAAGAAATCTTATCCAGGATTTTACCGATTACTACGTATACTATTATTCGTGAAAAAGCGCAGAAAAACAATTCCAGTATTTTTACTGAAATTGTAAGGTTGTGCGAAACCTGCAAACAGACGGACACATATGTAAATTCTATATGGGGAACAGGTGAAAAATCTGAAACAATGACAATACTAATGAATAATGATAAATTTTCACCCTCATTTTCATATAATTTAAAAAAGAAAGATGATCCGAAATATGCCTATAGCAAAAACTAAAAAACAAGCAATTCCAAAGGACTACAAAAAAGCAGTTCCCAATATCAACCTGGTTGATATTATTTTTCAATCAGGCTCATGGGAGGTTTTTCGGGAAAAATTAGGCGATGAGAACCATATTGATTTGGAGTTTAATACCGAAGTATTGGAGCAAGACACCCACCATACGGTTTATAAACAAAAATTCCTGGTAAAAGTGATTGCTAAAGATCAGAAGGACTACGCCGTAACCATCAATTGTAATATTATTGTGACTTGCGAATCGGAGACTGAAATAACCAAAGAATTTTGGAAGGCCTATGAACAAATCAGTCTTCCTGTAATAACCGTACCCTATTTCCGCGAGTGTGTGTATAGTATTTCCGGAAAAATGGGTATACCACCTATCGTCGTTCCTCACTGGGTGAAATAGATAAATATTTCCAATAACCAATACTTTATTTCCTTGAATAAATACTGGTGATTTGGTATTATTAATCGGCAATGACATTCAAATAATCAAACGGAACGTTGACATGAACACAGTACGCCCCCTTTTAATAATCCTGATCTTTTTCCAGGTTTTGCTTTCCCAGACTCTCGTCTTCGAGGGCAACTTCGGGGAAAAACAGTATGACATAAACACGATCCGGAATATCCGGTTTACAATCGACGATTCTCTGTCCACTCACTCACTCAGCCTGCATACCGCGACCGGTATCCGGCAATTTGCGTTAATGGACATCGACACCGTTTTTTTCAAAGATTCCACCCTTTTATCAATTACTCACAATGGAGAAACTTCCGATTTTCGGACAGTCGATGTGGATTATTTTGATATTTCCCCGATTCAGCTTCCCGACCGACCACCAAATGCCATACAAGGATCACAGTTCATGCAGACCATCCTGAATATGGAATTCGATCAGCGTGAACCTCTGATCCGGGACCAGATTTTAGCCGGCAATATTCCCGATTTTTTGAGGAATTTAATTACACTTTCATCCCAGTTCCAGGATGTGAATGGTGTCACTCACACAGTTGAATATGATGTTCTTCCCGATTATCTGGCTATCGGCTCGAATAACGATTTTTACCGAAATCCCATGGGGCCCGAAAGCGCTCAGGCAATCGCTGATGCTTTTGGATGTATTATGCCAACTCGCAAACTGGTGGACGACATCTGGAAACACGCAACCGTTCATTTATCTCCAATTTATTATGCACCCGTTGGCACAGAAAATAACAAAGTGTATAAATTCATTCAGCACAACACCGATATTGAGACTGCCCGTACGGCAGCCGGAGGACAGTTGGACGAACTCATTTCAGGAATAAAAAAGGATGTCGTAATCACTAATATTCTGCTAACCAAACCCGGATTTGTGGCCATTTACGGCTGGCACTACACAACCGGTGTTCCAATTCAGCCACTATACGTCGGCCATGTGGATTTTTACGTGGACTACAGCCATGGGATTCGTCTGATCAATGCGGTCATGCGGGTGGATGGAGTCCCGATGCGGGCTCAGGATATTCTGCGGGATCCTGTTTTATACAAACTGCTCAGCGACGAAGGCAGTCCGATGACACAACCCTATTATAAATATTGAGTTCGTGGATGAAAAAATCACTGATACAGTACTTCCTCATAATTGCAACCATGTTCCAATGTTTATCGGCGTCAAACATAATCATTAGTTTTAAAAACGGCAGTGCTGACTCGTTGAATATCAGTGACATCAGCAAATTTTATATCGCCGACAGGAGTGCTAATGCCATTAACATCTCACTGCTTCCGGAACTGCGCTGGCGTGTTGTTCCCGGTCAGTTCGTCCTGTTCCAAAATTATCCAAATCCTTTTAACAATACAACCGTTATTCCCTTTCAGTTACCCAGGGAATGTGACGTAAAAATAATAGTTTACGATCTGCTTGGCCGGGAAGTCCTGAAAGTCACAGACAGGCGTTTCCCGACCGGGTATCATCGACTCTCACTGGCTACTGAATCCCTGTCGAGCGGCGAATATCTGTATACCATTACAGCAGATAAATTCAGGGAAACGAAAAAATTCAGCATCATAAAATGATCATTTAAACGGATGATAATCTCATTACCTTAAAGCGGAGTAACTATGCAAATTATTGATCTGAACGATGAAAACAAACATCTTTACTTTGTCTGTCTGGAAGATTGGTCGGATGAAATGAAAGAAGCCGGTAATCATAAGGAGCTATGGTATAATAAAATGAAAGACCGTGGACTGCGGGTCAAGTTTGCTGCGGATGACGCTGGAGTTATCGGCGGAATGATCCATTATCTGCCCATTGAACATTCCATCGTGGAGGGAAAAGACCTCTATTTTATCAACTGTATCTGGGTGCATGGTTATAAAGAGGGCCGCGGGAATTTCCGGAAACAGGGTATGGGCAAAGCCTTATTAACAGCAGCTGAAGATGATGCCCGGGAGCTGGGCGCCAAAGGTATTGCAGCCTGGGGAATCTCACTGCCTTTCTGGATGCGGGCAGCCTGGTTTAAAAAACAGGGATATCAGAAAGTGGATAACATGCAGGGTCAGGTTCTGCTCTGGAAACCGTTTTCCGATGATGCCGAAGCGCCGGCATGGATCCGGCCAAAAGCCGATCTTGATTTCGGACTTGAGCCTGACAAAGTCGCCATCAATGCCTTCAAGAACGGCTGGTGTCCCGCTCAAAACCTTTTATTCGAACGCGTCAAACGGGCTGCAGCGGATTATCCCGATGATGTTGTTTTTCGGGAAGTCGACACCTTTGAAAAAAAATCAATATCAGAGTACGGTTTGACCGATGCAATGTTTATCAATAAACGAGCGGTTCAAAACGGTCCACCGGTAAGCTATAAAAAGATACAAAACATACTGAAAAAAAATGTGAAACGATTACATAAGAATATCAGCAAATCATAAGCGGAAGCCGCCATTCCTCAGTTATTTACAGCCTAAACTGAGCGATTTATAAAACACAAACACTCTTGTTTGTGAAGAGAGTATAAAATAAATGCGGTAAATCAAATAGGTAGGAGTAAGTCATTGAAAGAATCAACGTTGTCATGTTTAGAATCGTTAAATTTAGGTCCAAATATCCACAGCGTTAAGCTTTCATTAAATCCGTTTAAAAAAAACATATCTCAATTGCCGGGGAATTCTTATATTTTCAGCATGAATGACAGAACTAAAAAGCAGCAGATTGATCGGATGAAAAATTTCGAATCACACTTTGAAAAGTACCGGAAAAAAATTATCGGCGATGGTCACAGCTACCATTTTCCTTCAGGCTACAAATCAATCATTTATGCCGATTGGGCCGCCAGCGGAAGATTATATAAGCCGATCGAAGATTATATCAGTAATGAACTGGGGCCTTATGTGGCAAACACCCACACGGAAAGTACGTTGACCGGCACTGTCATGACTTCGGCATATCACCAGGCCCATGATATCATCAAGCGCCATGTCAACGCTTCCAATGAAGATGTATTGCTATTCGCGGGATTCGGGATGACGGCGGTTATCAATAAATTTCAGCGGATTCTGGGTTTGCGCATTCCTGAAAAATACAAAGATAAAATTACTGTCTGCGAAGACGATCGCCCTCTGGTGATAATCACTCACATGGAACACCATTCCAATCAGACAACCTGGGAAGAGTGCTGCGTGGATATTGCCATCCTGTGTAAAAAAACCGATGGGACACCCAACCTGGACCATCTCCGAAGTATCCTGGACACCAACCGGCAACGCAGCACGATCATTGGCTCCTTTACGGCCTGTTCTAATGTAACCGGGATAATGACACCTTATCACGAAATGGCCGAAATACTGCATGAATACAATCGCCTCTGCTTTATTGATTTTTCCGGGTCCGCACCTTACGTCGATATGAATATGCATCCCGATAATGATGCCCAAAGATTGGACGCTATCTTTTTTTCCCCACATAAATTTTTAGGCGGACCAGGATCATCGGGAGTCATCCTTTTCAATAAAAACCTCTACCACAATGCTGTCCCTGATCACCCCGGTGGCGGGACTGTAGTCTGGACAAATCCCTGGCATGCCCACCGCTTTTTTGAAGATATCGAAATCCGTGAAGATGGAGGCACACCGGGCTTCCTGCAAGCGATCCGGGCCGCTCTTACGATTTTACTCAAGGAAGAAATGGGTGTGCAGAACATCATGAAGCGGGAACATTATCTGGTCAATCGTCTGATGGACAAACTGGAAAAAATTGATCGGATTGTGATCCTGGAGCCCCAAAACCGTGAACGCGTTGCATTTATATCATTTTATTCCTTTGATATCCACCACAACCTTTTTGTCCGTCTGCTGAACGATCGGTATGGTATTCAGACCAGGGGCGGCTGTCTTTGCGCCGGAACTTACGGCCATGTGTTGCTCCATATCGACGCCAAAAAATCCAAAGAAATCACCGAAAAAATCGACCACGGCGATTTGAGCGGAAAACCAGGCTGGGTACGAATATCCCTTCACCCTACAATGCTTGATAGAGAGATTGATCTGATTGGAGATGCTGTTCAGGGCATTACAGATAATTTTACTGAATGGCAAAAAGATTACCGTTTTAATCCGCAAATCGGGGATTACGAACGACTAGACGGTTATTTACCAATAAAAAATATTTCAGAAGAGTTCATTCCCTAAGGTAGTCGAACACAGTCTCTATCGCTCACCAATCGCAATCCATCCAAGGACCACAGTATAGGCCCCATAGCACCAACGGCAGGAATACCGCCTGGCCATTGGGATCCACTCAAAGAAAAAACCCTTGCGGTGCAAGTGCTTGCGAGTAATATTGTTACAATATGGACATTTGTTTCTGAATTTAACTATCTTCATTCATTCCCGCCCCCGAATAGCCTGTTTAGTGGAGACAATTGATAGTTTCGATAGACATTCATGTATAAAGTGATACCGGTTTAATTTTTACGCCAACTACAATTGAAAAGTAAAAAGAAACTTCGTTGAAATCAACAATAATTAATTGGTTGTAACAATAATTATTCAGTCAACTCCAAATTATATTATTAAAATGATAACGGAACTTTTAAATTTGTTGAGATAATAAGTGATATGAAAACCGGTTTGCATATTATCATTACTTTATTGGTACTATCCTTTTTACTGGGAAGCACGGTCTATCCGGAAGCATCGCGCGTCGAAAATACTCATTCTTCCGAAGCCAAAAAGCCACAGCGTTGCACCAACGAAGCAAGCAATGAAAAAACATGTTCGATGCCTGTCACCGAAGGTAAACAACCCTGCAGATCGAGCTGTTCCGAAACCGAAAAAGATTGTCCCGGATGCATCGTTAATCATATTGCTCCTTTTACCGTTCCCGATTCTCCCGAATTGGTACGCTTGGAGATTTTCCAGGACATTCCCGGTGAGTTAAGACAAAATCCTCCCAACCATACAGTACAACCACCCGTACCCCCTCCGGTTACTTATTGCGGATAATCAACAATAATAATCAAAACATTCAACAGGAGTAAAAAAAATGAAATCATTATCGAAAGTTTTTGGAATCGTTCTCATCACACTTTTTTTAATTGTACAGGTAAATGACGTAGCCTATGCCGGTAATAAAAAGAAAAAATGCGCTGAACGCTGCGAAACCAGCTGCGTCGAAAAAAGTGAAAAACACACAAAACGGTCAAAGAAACATCAATGTACCGATCAGTGTGATCATGAAAAAAAGACAGAAAAAAGTGAAAAAGCCGAGGAACCAAAAACAAAATAACTGTTCCGTTTCTTTTTTGACAAAAGCATCAGGCGCCTGTTATTCTCCGAGTAATGGGCGCTTGCTCATTGATCATATTGTAACCGGATCAAATAAGTCATCTCTCATTGGTATCTATAAAAGATTTATATTTTGAATAATTAGGAATGAAAAAATGCTAAAATCTTTCCTGAAGGAAAACAAAATGACCGTCAGAATAATAACCGTTATCGCCGGTGGAGCGCTGGGATTTGCCTATTATAAATTTATTGATTGCCGAACCGGCAGCTGTCCGCTCACCAGTAATCCGTATATCAGCATCCTTTGGGGGTCACTCATGGGTTTCATTATTTCGGGGTAATGATGAATCTCTCTTTTAATTCAACGAATTAAATTTAATTTTTTAGAATAAAAACGTTATATTTGTCTAAATCAAGTTTAGGAGTGATTTGATGAGAGAAATACATTACCATTCCGGCGATACCATTATCAAAGAAGGTTCTCTTGGTGACACTGCATATATTTTAAAAAACGGCATCGTCGAGGTCCTGAAAAAAACCGAGCATAAAAATCTGCTGCTGGCCACCCTTGAAGCAGAAGAAATCTTTGGCGAAATGGGATTAATCGAAGACAAACCACGCTCAGCTTCGATCATTGCAAAATCCGAAGTTGTCGTTGATGAAATTACCCGTGAAGATTTTATGGGCTTACTTGAAGACAAAAAGTCCTTCATTATTCCGGTTTTGCGGGCATTTTTCGAACGCCTCAGACAGACCAATGACCTGGTCGTACGCCTGGAGAACCAGATCGGCGGGACGGATTCGGCTTTGGCGGATACCCCGGCCGGGACCGTGCGTATTGTCGGATTGGAAAAAGAGGCGACTGCTATTTTAAAAGGAAAGGAATTGGTAATAAACAAATTCCCGTTCAAGGTCGGCCGTAACAGCTCCCATATTTCCGACGCTATTTTTGTCAACAATGACCTTTACATCGATGATGTCGTCCCCTACAATGTATCAAAAAACCACATGTCGATAAATTTTCAAAACGACCAGTTCTACATTCTTGACCGGGGCAGCAGTCTCGGAACGATTGTCAATGGAAAACAAATCGGCGGGCAGGTCTCAAATTATAAAGTGAATCTGAACCCGGGTGAAAATATTGTCATCATTGGCAGCGAAGCCTCTCCCTATCAGTTTAAAATTACTATTTAGAAAGTCTAATGATCCCGAGAAAAAATTTACTACGTGCCATCCAAAAATCTGTATCACAACCCATATATGCCAGTCGAAATTTTATTCACCGAACACGATCGGCTCTTTCCTATCATATTTACAACAATGGAAAAAGCTACTGGCCGGAAACGATCTCACTCTTCCTGACATATAAATGCAATCTTCGCTGTCTGATGTGTGGTCAATGGGGCGAAAACGGTGCCTTTAATGAATTCAATAAAGATATCCTAAGACAGCAACTGACGCTGGAAGAAATTAAATCCATCGTCGATGATGTTCGTGGTTTTAAGCCAAATATCACCCTTTTTGGCGGCGAACCGTTTATACATCCTGACTGGTTTAACATAATTAAAACCATCAAAGCTGCCGGCCTTCGCTGCAATATTGTGACAAACGGAACATTCATTCAAAATTATGCGGAAGAGATCATCGAATCCGGCCTGGATGAAATTATCTTTTCGCTGGACGGGCCGGAAGAGATTCACGATTCTATCCGGCGGGTACCCGGAACATTTAACCGTTCCATCAACGGATTTCTGTTGTTGAACCAGCTGAAACAAAAATATAAAAGTAAAAATCCTGTCGTCAATATTAACAGCACAATCTGGAAGGAAAACTACCGCAATATCCACGATACCGTTGAAATTGCCCGGAGTATCAATGCAAAAGGATTGACATTTCACCACCTGTTGTTTTTATCAAAACCAACCGTACAGCAGTTTATTGATACTTTTGATGACCGATTCAAACAAAAGCCGACCGACTGGGCTGGATTCGCCTGGGACAACCCGCCGGAGATTGACGTCGATTATTTAATTGGCGAGCTCAATCAGGTAAAACAGTATAAATCACCGGTAGACATCAGTGTGTTTCCAAATTTTAATGGCGATGAGATTCGGCGCTGGTATTCTCAGTTTGATTTCGAATCCACATCTTATCGTAACCGCTGTCAAAGCCTGTGGATGACTGCTTATGTATTTCCCGACGGAACAGTCCGTCCCTATCACTCCATGAATTTTGTTACGGGTAATATCCGGGATAAGCGTTTCCGCGAAATCTGGAATAATGACATTTACCGGGATTTCCGAAGTCATATAAAAACACATAAAAAATTCGCCGTTTGTTCCAAAGGTTGTACGGAATTCTTTCGGTATTAAGAAAGTATTAATATTTGACTAAGAATGAATAGATAATTAAATTGCGTCAGAGAGAAGAGGCTTATGAAAACAAAAATACTTATCGTAGATGATGAACACGACATTGTAGAACTTCTGGAAGATTTGCTGCTTCAAAAAGGATACGATGTCGCCAAAGCATTTTCCCAGTCTGAAGCAAGGGCCCAAATCGAAGCATTTAAACCATCAATTATGCTGCTGGATATTAAACTTCCGGACGGTGATGGCATCGACTTTCTGAAAGAGATCAAACCGAAATATCCGGAACTTGATATTATCATGATTACAGGACTGGTCGACAAGGAAATTGCGCTGGAAGCACTGAGAAATGACGCAGCCGACTATATCACTAAACCGATTGACCTGAACTATTTAACCAACAGTGTGTTAGCCAAAGTAGTCACCGGTTTTTCCGGGTAATATTTGCTTAGTGATGATACGGGTAAATGTCATTAAATTCCTCTAAGTTCTGTCAAACCATAATAAATGGGAAGTACATGAGAAATATTTTCAAATTGACCGTTTGGGGAATATTGATTTTACTGGTCGTCTGTCAACTGAGTGCTCAGACGAGTTTAGAAGTCGTTGATGACGAAATTGATGCCATGACAGTCCTGCAGGTGGCGGATAAAGTGACAATCTCATACATTGACGTTGATTCCAAAGGTAACCCGGTTCAGCGCAGCAATATTTTTACTATCCGGCCGGATGGGACAATTTTCCATGAATTGCTGGGAGCTGTAGCGTTGGCAAATATGACGATTGCCGAAGCAGAAGAAGTGTTAACAGAAAAATTTTCCCAGTTTTTCAACCAGCCCCGGGTTGCTTTAAGCGTCCTTGAAAAAACAAGTATCAAAGTAATTCTATATGGCGAAGTGTCCCGTGTCGGTGTCTTCCCCATCAAACCCAATACCAGGGTTGCTGAGTTTATTATCGAAAATGGTGGAACAACTCCCGAAGCGGATCTGGCCAGAATTACCGTTTCGAGAGCCGATGGTGGTAAAGTAATCTTTGACATGGAAAAATACCTGTTCACCAGTGAACCGGTCAATAATGTAATCCTGAAAGATAAGGATAAAATCATCGTTCCCCGGTTTAAAGTGCAGGAGAAATACGGTCGTCTGTCGAAGAACTATGTGTTACAATACGGCAATGTGCTGGAAATCATCATCAACGAAATGGCGCTGATGGAGACCAATCCCGCTCAATCCGAATCCTATGTGCTTGATAGTGAAGGTAATATTTTTCATCGTCTTTTTGGCCTGGTTCATCTTGGTGGAATAACCGTTGATAAATCCCAGGAAGTCCTGGCCGAAATGGCAAAACGCTACTTTCGTGACCCCATTGTATCTGTCGATGTCCTTGAACTGAGTTCCCGAAACGTATTTGTCTTTGGATCAGTACTTCGTCCCGGTATTTATCCCATTGAAGGCAATGTTCAGTTAGCGGAATTATTAGTAACCATAGGTGGATTAAGTGATGATGCCGATCTTCGTGAAATCGTTGTAACCCGCAAACAGGGGCGTCCGGTTGTATTTAATCTAGAAGATTTTCTCTTCAAACGCGACGACAGTAAAAATGTATTTCTGGAGGATGGTGATCGTGTCATTGTGCAAAAAAGACAGCGGGGATTCTTTGTCAGACTTGCTGAAAAAATACAACCATTTTCAATTATTTTCTCATTTATTACAACCGGTCTGACTATATATTTAGTACTATCTAGGTAAATAAAAAGAGATTTTATATGGCATCTTATGAATTAAATCTTCGCGACTACTGGCGAATTATAAAGAAAAAGAGAATAATTGTCATCGTGACGGTTGTTATGCTCGGCAGCTTCAGTTTCTTCTTTGCCATGATGAATAAACCAACCCCTATGTACCAGTCTACCGCCAGCCTGAAAATCGAAAAATCCACCGATTTAACCGGTATGTATATGCAGAGTTTTAACTGGTATGCCGGTGATGAAATGGCGACCCGGGGCGAAGAAATAAAAAGCATTCCCATTGTTATGAAAGCCGCCCAGATAATGGGTCTTCTGGATTCCACATTGACCGATAAGGAAATTACCAGTAATCCGGAATATTTTGAGGTTGTAGATAAATTAAAAGCACGAATAAAGACTGAACAAGAAGGTTTGACTAATATTATCCATATTAAAGTTACCGATTACGACCCCCAACGTACTTCTGATCTGGCCAACGCACTGGCCCAGGTTTACATCGAAGAAAGTTTTCAAATTAAAAACAGTAAAGCGATAAATGCCATGAAGGCCATTACAAATCAGCTCGCTCAGGCCGAGAGAAATTATCAAAACACCGAAAAGAAAATCCGGGCATATAAGAATCAGAACAACTTACTGTTACTCGAAGGAACAACTTCGCGATTAAGCACTGAATTAACCGTTGCCCAGGGGGAGCTGGAAGAATTGCGTTCCGACATCAATCAAATTGATAATATTCTGTTTGAAATCGATCAAAACCCGGATTATATCTACTACATATCATTTGACCTGTTATTGAACCGTCGAAATACTGTTTTAACTGCTCTTCAATCACAACTTAATCAGTTATCCACCGACGAAAGACAATATTTACAGCATTACACTGAAAATCATCCCACGGTTACCGAAGTCCACCGGCAAATTGAATCAAAGCAGCGGCGATTTATTGAAGAATTAAAAACCTATCGTGAGACACTGGTCCAGACCGAAAATAACATCTACGAACGCTGGAAGAAATTGTCCACTGATTACCGCTCTATTCCGCTGCTTGATTTTACGTTACAAAACATTGAACGGGAAATGGAGATTAATAAGAACTTATACCAAAACCTTGAGGGCCGGAATCAGGAAGCGCTTATTAAAAAGTCCGAATTGGTTAATGAGGTTTTTCTGATCAAGCCGGCCTTCCTTCCCACCAAACCGATTAATCCAACGATGATCGGACCAACTACAGCAATTGGAGCCGTCATTGGAATTATTCTGGGTGTTATTCTGGCATTCGTTGCGGAAACTCTGGATACTACCTTTAGCACTATCGACGATATTGAAAGAACCCTGGATACTACAGTTCTCGGAATTGTTCCATTCGTTGATATTGAAGATATCAAGGCGCAGTTATTAGAGAAAATTGATTCACCGATCTCCGATGAAATTCTGGAAATGCAGGCTCGTCTCGTCTCGCACTACAACCCGAAATCAACAATGGCCGAGGCCTTCCGGGCGTTGCGGACGAATATTCACTTTGGCCTGATGGATAAGGGTTATAAATGTATGATGGTAACCTCATCGGTTGCCAGCGAAGGAAAAACGACAATTGCGGTTAACCTGGCAGTGTCGATGGCCCAAATCGGTCTCAATACAATATTAGTCGAGGCTGATTTGCGGAAACCGAGAATTTCTAAACTGTTTGGCATTGATCGGGAACCCGGTCTGACCGATGTGGTATTACGCCGCGACGACCTGGATTCGGTAATCCGGACAATGAGTGACCTGATGATGGGAACCATGGCGACTGATACATTCCGGACCGACAACATTCCCGGAATTGAATATCTCAATATTCTGACTGCCGGGAAACACGAACGAAATCCTTCGGAAATCATTGCATCCAAAGTGATGGACAAGGTTATCAGCGATCTGAAAGAACGTTATGACTTAATTATTTTCGATACGGCGCCGGTTATTCAGGCTACCGATTCAACGGTATTGGCCTCTAAAGTCGATACAACGCTTCTTACTTACTATCAGGGAAAGATATCACGCGGCACACTCAGACGGTCAAAGAACCAGCTGGAAATGCTCAAAGCCGACGTTCTGGGAGTTTGTATTAACGGTATGAGAGCCGATGTCAGCGCTGATTATGCGGATTATCGATATGGATACGAGTATCAGTATTCATATGGTGATAAAAAAGAACTGGTACAAAAAAATAAAATCCTGGAATTTTTAGAGAAAACCTTCGTCAACCAGCAGGAAGGACTGCACTCAACCATCCTTGACCGTATTCGGAAATGGCGTGTCGCTGCTGTTTTGGGAGCAATTATTGCCCTTTTCAGTGGCAGTTGCGTGATTACAGGCGGTATTAAATCCTGTGTTCAGGAAAAGTCCCGAACAGTGATTACAGAAACCCAATCACTAATTGATTCGACTTACGATATGATCCCTGAAGCAATTGTATCCGAATTTGAACCTGAGACTGTAGTTCCCGAAGAATTAAAGAATCTACAGGAACAGTATAACGTCCAAAAACAGACAATTGTCGAGCAGGCAAGTTCTATGCAGGAAAGTATAAAATCGGTTTCACCAGGTACTCAATTCGAGAATGTAATCCTGCCACCTACTCTCAGGGATAACGTTCCTGTCAGACCAGTTAGCCAGCAGACAATGACAACGCAGGTTCCAATCTCCAGGCCACTCCCGGTTGAAGATGTCGCCCGGATAAAACGACTTATTCCATCTACACCCTATTCAATCAGGATAGCCAGTACTGGTTCATTGGCAAGTGCGAAAAACTATACGTTGTCCTTTCTTCAGGAAGGATTGAACGATGTTTTCATCACCGTAGAGTTTACAGGTCCAAATTCGAAACAGTACATCGTTTGTTATGGTAATTATCAACGAGAATCTGATGCGACTCAGAAATTACTGGAGCTGCAGTTCCTTGGTTTCCAGGGCGAATTTGTTCCGGTCAATTTACCTTACTCGATTCTGCTTGGAGAATACCGAACTGAGGATCAGGCAAAATCGGGTCAACGCAATTACACCGATGTCAAGGATTTTGCATATCTTAAATCAAATCAATCTGTGGTGGTATCACTAGCCGGTGCGTTTGCCAGTGAGGACATCGCCAACCTGTTTTTGCAACAATTTATAAATCTGCAAGATAAGCAGATTGTCATCCGATGAAAAAGGGAACAATCGGCTTATAAGAACATAAATAAATTATGAGTTATCATTCACACAGAAAAAAGAAAAAACGCTTGCAACGAGGTGAAAAAATTGTCCTGAAATACGGAATTCCTGCCGCGATCATTATGGCTATCCTGATTCAGATCACTGTTCGGGGAGTTCCGGCCTTTTTTGATCG
>JAHJGX010000230.1 GCA_018824205.1 bacterium | reverse complement strand
TAGAGAAAGATTAGTACGTTTTCTTAGAAAAAAAAGAAAAAGAATGCAAAAGCAAAGGGATATTTACATACTGAATTTAAAAAAATGTAAAAAATAACGACTTAGGCCTTGACTTTTAACATAACAGATACGATGCGAATTAAAATTGTTTATGACAATACATCGATTCGTAAAGATTTACAGAGCGATTGGGGTTTTGCAGCGGTTATCGAAATCGGAAACCACAAGATACTGTTTGATGCCGGCGCCGATGGCGATATTCTTCTTAACAATATGCGGAAGATGGGCATCGATCCGGCGACGATTGACACAGTGTTTATTTCCCATCACCATTTCGATCATACCGGTGGATTGGCCGCGTTTTTAGCCAAAAATAATAGGGTTACAATCTATGTACCTGAGAGTCTTCGGGGAGTGCGAAATGCCGCCGAAGTGATCCATGTGTCGGAGCCGTGTACTATTGGGGACCAACTTTATTCCACCGGTGAACTGGCCGGCATAGAACAATCGCTGATTATTGAAACCGCAAAAGGAACAGTGTTGATTGTCGGTTGCTCTCATCCGGGACTGGGAGATATTATGAAAGTGGCGGAAGCCTATGGCGATATCTATGCCGTTGTTGGTGGATTTCATGGATTCAGGGAATTTGATATCCTGAAAAATGTTCGTCATATTTGCCCGACCCATTGTACCCAGGCAACTGATGAGCTACGGACATTATATCCGGAAAAAACTATTACTGGCGGTGCAGGTAAAATTATTGAATTATAAGCACCAGCAATGACATTGAATTTGTAGATAATAATTGAAAGGACAGTCACGTGACGGAACAGAAAGATCGAATGACCGAAATTCAGGAGCAGGATAAACGCATTGAACAGAACCTTGAACTGATTAAATACCGCATTGTCGTATTCAGCGGCAAAGGCGGTGTGGGAAAAAGTACTATCGCTGTGAATCTTGCTTATTCCTTGTTGAAAGACAGTCTAAAAGTAGGCCTGCTTGACGCGGACATTACCGGGCCGAATATTCCACAGATGGTTGGATTATCCGGTATGCCGGAAATGATGGACCTGCACCAGATATTGCCTCAGATTAAAGATGACTTGCGGGTAATTTCGATTGCCCCGATGATCCCCAAAGATCAGCCGGTTATCTGGCGGGGACCTTTGCGGTCGGGCACTATCTCCCAGTTTTTAGCCGATGTGGTCTGGGACGAACTGGATGTGCTGGTAACCGATCTTCCGCCGGGGACCGGGGATGAAGTGCTGACAGTTTCCCAGAAAATGCACCCTCAACTGGCAATTATTGTGACGACGCCTCAGGAGGTGTCCCTTATCGATTGCCGCCGGGCGGTGAATATGGCGAAGAAGTTAAATATTCCGAAAATCGCCGTCGTTGAGAATATGTCGGGTCTGATTTGTCCCCATTGCGGAGTAGCGATTGATTTCTTTGGCACCGGTGGCGGTGAACAGATGGCTAAAGAAATGGATGTGACATTTCTTGGCCGGATTCCGATGGAAAAGCAAAGCCGCGAATGTGGCGATAACGGCACGCCGGTGGTGCTGAAATATCCGGAATCCCAGACGACGAATGCCTTCCTGGAAATATCCCGGAATGTGCTTAAATTTCTGAAACAGTAAGGATTATTAAAAATGAAAATTGCCATTGCCAGCGGAAAGGGCGGTACGGGGAAGACGACTCTGTCCACTAATCTGGCTGTTTATCTGGCCGAAAAAGAGTCCGTTGTCTTGACCGATCTCGATGTTGAGGAACCTAATTCCGGCCTGTTCATTAATGGCGAATTAACCCATCACGAAAACAAATATAAAATGGTGCCGCAGTGGAAGTCCGATAGCTGTACGCTTTGCGGTAATTGCCGGGAAGTGTGTAATTTCCATGCGATTGTGCAGCTGGTGGACCAGATCATGGTGTTTCCGCAATTATGCCACAGCTGCTATGCCTGTTCCGAGTTATGTCCTACGGATTCACTTCCCATGGTTCCCGAAAAGATGGGTGAACTCCGGGAATTTCAAGCGGACAAATTGACATTCATCGAAAGCAAACTGGATGTCGGTCAGGAGCAGGCGGTACCGCTGATTGCTCAGACATTACGTTATGTTGACGAGAACTATTCTGAAGTAATGTTGAAAATCTATGATTCACCACCGGGAACGTCCTGTCCTGTCATTGAAGCGACAAAGGATGCTGATCTGGTCATCTTGATCACCGAGCCGACGCCTTTCGGACTGCACGATCTGAAACTGGCGGTAGAAACCATGCAGGAATTGAAAAAGCGTTTTGTTGTTATCATCAATCGTTATGGTATTGGCAATGATGATGTCGTTGATTATTGCGACGGGGAAAACATCCCGATTATTGTGAAAATTCCCAATAGTAAAGCAATTGCAGAACGGTACAGCCGGGGCGAATTGCTCTATTTAGTGGTCCCGGAGTTTCGGGCAGAACTAGATAAATTAATCGGATTTATCGACACCCTGAACCGGGAGACGGAGCAATGAAAGAGATTGTTGTGATTTCGGGTAAGGGTGGTACAGGGAAGACTTCGCTAACGGCTTCGTTTGCAGTGCTGGGTGCTCAGGATGTAATTGTCGCCGACTGTGATGTGGATGCGGCGGATATGCACCTGTTGCTGGAGCCGGATTTTAAAGCCGCTGAGAATTTTTACAGCGGCTTTATCGCGAAGATAGACCAGGAGGCATGTAATCGATGCGGGAAGTGCGTTGATGTTTGCCGCTTCGATGCCATTCCGGTTATTGACGATCACTACATTGTTCAGCCGCTGGATTGTGAGGGCTGCGGCTATTGCGCCCGCATCTGCCCGGTTGACGCCATTAAAATGGAAGAGCAAAATGTCGGTGACTGGTATATTTCGACCATCAAAACCGGCAGTACTATGGTTCATGCCAGGCTGGGTATCGGCGCGGAGAATTCCGGTAAACTGGTTGCCAAAGTCAAGAATGAGGCAAAACGAATCGCCGATGAACAGCAGAAAGATCTGGTGCTTGTGGATGGTTCGCCGGGGATTGGTTGCCCGGTGGTGTCATCATTGTCAGGCGCCAGTTTTGTAATATTGGTGACGGAGCCAACGGTTTCCGGCTTTCACGATCTGAAGCGAGTTTATCAGTTGGTGAATAAGTTCGGTATCAAAGCCGGCTGCATTATCAACAAAGCCGATCTGAACCCTGGCGTTAATCAACAGATTCGGGAATTTCTAAAAAACAACGCTATTGAGCACATTACCGATTTGCCCTATGATGAATCCTTTACCGAAGCCATGACTCAGGGTAAAACCATTATTGAGTTTAATGGCGGAGAATTGCAAAAGATTGTCCGGCAAAGCTGGGTAAAAATTAAAGAATTTGTGAATGTGTTATAGTCTGAATTATTCACCGCGGAGTATGCTGAGATCACAGAGGTTTTTAAAGTTAAAGGAATTAATCAAAGTGACGAAAGTGACTATGAAAGAAAATTTTGAAAATGTTCTCAGCGTCCTTTGCGGTTTATGAATTTTAAATAAAAGAGAGGAACGACAATGAAAATAGTATTTACCAGCAAAGGAACGGAATGGGTGTCGGCAATCGATCCCCGATTTGGGAGAACCGATTATTTTTTCGTTTATAACAAAGATTCCGACGAAATTTCGACGGTCGATAACCGGGCAATCGTGGAAACCGCTCACGGTGCGGGTCCGCAAACTGCCCAGAAACTGTTTGAATTAAAACCCGATGTATTGATCACCGGGAATGGTCCGGGTGGGAATGCGGCGCGGGTCCTGGCGCAGGGCAACATTAAAATTTATGTTGGCGCCAGCGAGATGACAGTGAAAGAAGCGTATGAGGCATATCAAAAGGGCGAGCTGAAGGAATTCTGATCACTGAATACCAAATCTGAGGTTTGAACATGAAGGAATCAGTAAAAATTGGAATTATCATATGTGATCGTTATCGTCGTTGTGCCGGCGGGAAGTGTTTTCGGGCGATGAAAAAACGGGAAGGCGCTTTCAATAACTATGATAAGGATATCGATCTAGAGATCGTCGGTTATACCACCTGCGATGGTTGTCCCGGCGGCAATATCGAATATGCCGGTGACGAGATGGTCAAAAACGGCGCTCAGGTGATTCACCTGGCAACCGGTTTGGTGGTCGGCTACCCGCCTTGTCCGTATATCGATACATTTAAAAGATTTCTGGAGAATCGGTTTGGTATAAAGGTTGTTTTGGGTACTCATCCGATTCCCCAAAAGTATGTTGATAATCACGAAAAATTAGGTACATGGAAAAGCGACGGATGGCAGGAAATCATACGATCGACATGGGCGGATGAGAAGACGCGCAAGGATTATAATTAATAGAAAAATGGTAAACTTAAATGAAAACCTACCTGGATTGTTACCCCTGTTTTGTTAATCAGGCGCTACGCTGCGGGCGCTGGGTCACGAAAGATGAGACGATATTAAAGCAGTTAATCGATGAAGTGGGAATGATGCTGAAGGATATTCCTCTGACAAATACACCACCGGAAACCGGTGAGATAATATTTAAGAAAGTGAGAGAAATCAGCGGTAAAAATGATCCCCTGGCAGAAGTGAAAAACCGCAGTACTCAGGAAGTATTGGAAATTTATCCACAATTAAAACAGATGGTAACCAGTTCCGCTGATCCTTTGATGACCGCTATTCGTTTGGCAATAGCCGGTAATGTGATCGATTTTGGAATCAGTGATGATTATGATATCGGAAGAGAGATTCAAGAAACTGTTGGTAAGGAATTTGAAATTTGTGATATTGAACCTTTTCGCAGCGCTCTTACGCGGGCCCAAAATATCCTTTATATTGGTGATAATGCCGGTGAATCGGTATTTGATCGCTTGCTGATTGAGACGATGGGTAAACCTACAGTTTTTATTGTACGTGAGGAACCTGTGTTGAATGATGTAATCTTTGATGACGCTGTCGCGGCAGGACTGGATAAGGTTGCAAACATCTATTCTTCGGGCAGTACAGCACCGGGGACAATCCTTGAAACTTGCACACGGGAGTTTCGCGAATTGTTCGGAGATGCTGATCTGGTTATTGCAAAAGGGCAGGGTAATTACGAAGGGCTTTCGACTGAAAAACGCCCGATCTATTTTTTATTAAAAGCAAAATGTCCGGTGATTGCCAGGGATATTGGCGTCAATACCGGTGCTATTGTTTTAAAAAGGAACGGTAATTAGATGCCGGTTAAATTTCAACATTTTGGATTAACCATTACCGATAAAGCAGATATCCGGGAATTTTACCAGGATATTCTGGGCATGGAAATTCAGAAGGAATTTACGTTGAATGGAGAGCTTGCAGAGCAAATATTCCAGCAGGATCATGACATTCAGGTTGTTGCGGGAACGATTGGCAACCTGTCCGTTGAATTGTTTTTAGCGGATGAAAAACCCGATTCAGTTTGGGAGCATATCTGCTTTGTCAGCGAAAACCGACCGGCGCTGATCACTGCCTGTCGGGCGAAAAAGTATCCGGTGACCGTAATTGAGCGAGAGCCTTTTGACATTGTTTTTATCAAAGATAAATCGGGCAATCTGTTTGAAATTAAGCAAGGATAACTAACGAGTAATTAACGTATACATAATAAAATTGAAAGGAAATGATATGAAAATCGCAATTCCCCTGACAGGCGGACAACTCTCTTCGCATTTCGGACACTGTGAGGAGTTTGGTATTTATAAAGTCGAAAATGGTAATGTTGTTAAATCAGAGAAACTCACACCGCCGGCGCATGAACCGGGTGTTTATCCCCGCTGGCTGCACGAAATGGGCGTCACGGTCGTGATTGGCGGCGGCATGGGCAACCGTGCCCAGGATCTGTTTCACCAGAACTGCATTGATGTGTATTATGGTGTTACCATTGCTGATCCCGAAGAAATTGTAAAAACCTATTTAGCCGGTAACCTGGAAAGCGGCGTCAACCTCTGCGATCATTAGTAGCATATTTCGTTACGACGCTGGAAAGTCGTAACGAGATGGCACCTCGACCTTCGTATCAGTCTTAACCTGTTTTCTGTGAGCGGATAGCTCTCTCTCTGGTTAAAAATGCTGCAATGATCAACTCCAGTCCTAAAAATGCTGCAATAGATGGCCCATAGGAAAAATCAAAGGCGTAAGAAGATACAAGACCGCAAAGAATAGCCACTAATCCCATTAACCACGCCAGAACCAGGCGGCTTGACCACTTCGTGAAAAACAGCGCCGAAAAGGTAGCCGGGATAATCAGGAAAGAGAACACAATCAGAACGCCGCCTAGGCGTACCGAATATGTTATCACAAAACCCAAGCTGACATAGAATAAGAAATCCCAGAGCTCGGCTTTGGTATTGTTGCCGGGTTGACTGTGGTAATTTTTAGATATATCTCTAAATCGTTGCCGAAAAAAAGAGATCTTGAATAGGTATTATGAATCAATAGGAGCCGTAAACTGTTCTAAGATAAAGACTGTAGCGCTTGACGGAGCCCAAACCTATATCAGTTCAACTAATAAATATGCAGTAAATGCGATGATAGTATATGATAGATTTCATTTGATTCAGAAATTGAATAATACAGTTGATGCAGTAAGAAAGATAGAGCTGAAAAAAGCCTGGGGAAATAAAGACCAGGAGTTGATAGATATGATGAACTGCAAACAACGTTTCATATTATTGAAGAGCAAGAAGAAGTTAACAGAAAACCAGGCATCAAGGCTTGAGGAATTATGTTCAGTAAATAAACCAATATTTAAAGCAATTTTATTAAAAGAAACCTTCCTTGAGATTTATTCTATTGGCAATGATAACAAAGTAATCGACCAACACTTAGAAGATTGGTTAAAGGAGGCGAAGGAGAGTAATTT
>JAHJGX010000229.1 GCA_018824205.1 bacterium | reverse complement strand
TTAATTCTTGCGGTAATACTGGGTGCAGCAAACGCTTATCTGGGTCTGAAAGCCGGAATGACGATTGCAGCAACCTATCCGGCAGCCGTTATCGGAATGGCTGTCCTGAAACTTTTCAAAGGCACGGTTCTGGAAGAGAACTTTGTCCGTACCGTCGGTTCGATTGGCGAATCCATTGCCGCCGGCGCCATTTTTACAATTCCTGCGTTTTTCATCGCGGGAATCTGGCCGGAATTTTTCACGGTCGGTAATTTTTTAACATCAACCGCAATCATGATCGTTGGCGGCGTTCTGGGAATCATGTTTGTTGCCCTGCTGCGCCGGGTAATGGTTGAAGACGCGGAACTGCCGTTTCCCGAATCCCGGGCGGCCGCTGAAATTCATAAAACCGGCCGTTCCGGCGGAACCGGTTCGAAATTTCTCTTCGGCGCTATGGGCATGGGAGCTCTGATTCAGATGCTGGGTCAGTTCAAACTGTTCGCGACCCGCTGGGAGCATTTTGTTCAGTTTGCATCGAAAAAAATCGCGATCGGCAGCTCCGGCACGGCCACTGTGAAAGGTGGATTGCTGCTTAGTTCACCCGGTGTCAGTCCGGCATATATGGGCGTTGGATATATTATCGGCCCCAAACTGGCTTCCCTGAATTTCAGCGGAGGTTTGATTGCCTGGGGCTTGCTGGTACCGATCATTACCTACTTTGTCGGTCCAAGTTTAATCGCCACCGGTGCAGTCGATGACCATGCGACCTGGACTACCATGGCCATAAATGTCTGGCGCAATATCGTCCGTCCGATGGCTATCGGCGGAATGCTCGTCGGCGCCGGATTTACGCTTTATAATATGCGTAAAAGTCTGGCAACCGGTATTTCCCGTTCGATCAGCGACGTCAAAAAAGCTGCCACCGGTGAGGTCACTACCGAACGAACCAATAAAGACATCAGTTTCAAATGGATTTTAGTTGGAATAATATTCGCCGCTGTGGCGACGTTTCTGATCACATGGCTGGTTTTTAAAACATCATTCTTTGTTGCGATTGTGACATCATTGGTAATGATCATCGCCGGGTTCTTTTTCGCGGCGGTTTCCGGCTATCTGGTCGGAATTATCGGTTCCAGCAATAATCCAATCAGCGGACTCACGCTTTCAACGCTTGTCATTACGGCGCTGCTGATGGTTGCTCTGGGCGTCAAGGGAAATGCAGGAATCGCCGCCGTGCTGGGCGTCGCTGCGATTGTATGCGTTGCCGCCGCCGTTGCCGGGGAAATGCTCCAGGATCTGAAAGCCGGTCATATTCTCGGCGGTACTCCCTGGAAGATGGAACTTGGCGACATCATCGGTGTAGTTATTGCGGGTTTAGTTATGTTTATTCCGCTGGTAATTCTGAACCAGGGCGATATTGCGACCGGTTTAAAAGAGGGCTACCAGGGTGGCTTCGGCAGCCAGAATCTTCCGGCGCCCCAGGCCGGTCTCATGGCCATGCTGTCCAAAGGTATCGTCGGCGGAGAAATGGCCTGGCCATTGATTATCGTCGGCATGTTAATGGGTTTCGGATTTATTCTCATGCAGGTAAAAAGCCCGATGCTGGTCAGTGTCGGTATGTATCTGCCCCTGGAAACGACCTTCGCGATTTTTATTGGCGGTCTGACCAAAGGCATCGTCGAAACAGTTACAAAAAAACGAAAATTAAATGAAAATCAGGTCGCCCGAATAGATAACGTGGGTGTTCTCCTGGCCGCCGGATTAATTGCCGGTGAAGCTCTGGTTGGACTGTTTTTTGCGACGCTGGCATTCTTCGAAATCAATGTGTTCCAGATTTTCAAGAACCCGTCATTTATAGTCAGTCTCGGTGTATTTGTCGTGATCATTTACACATTGGTACAGATACCGCTGAAGAACGCCGGCAGCCCGAATGAACCGGCGCCGCCATCAGCCGCTCATTAAAAGACGAAAGTAAGACATTGGATAAAAAACACAGGGGCGAGGAAAAAATGATCAATATGTATGACATTGTTCCCCGCCCTCGTGTTGATTTTGAGACCGATCCTGATGGAAAAATCACGCTTCTCAAGCCGAAATTCAAAAGCGCTGTCGCTTTTAAATATTTGTCCCCCTTGACGAAACACAAGAATTATAAAATCCATCTTGATGACATCGGCACAGCCGTTTGGAAACAGATAGATAGTAGAAAAAATGCCGGAATTATCGCTGAAGAAGTTGATAAAGAGTTTGGCGATAAAGTAAACCCCGTTTTTGAGCGGGTTGGGGCATTTCTCCAACAATTAAAAACTGCAAGATTTATCGAGTATTGACCATGAATGTAAAAATTACCGAAGAGTTTATCCGTGAGCTACCCAAAACTGAATTGCATTGCCACCTGGACGGTTCGTTGCGCCTGAACACAATTCTCGAATTGGCTGAGAAAGATAAGGTTGATCTGCCCACCCGTGATCCGGACATGCTGCGCAAAGCGGTCACCGTGCAAAGTAATGGTATTACTCTGCCGGAATATATCAAAAAATTTGATCTTACCCTTAAAGTTCTGCAGACTCCCGAATCACTGACCCGGACCGCATTCGAATTGGCTGAAGATTGTTCCAAAGAAAATGTACTGTACCTGGAAGTCCGTTATTCCCCTATCCTGCACACCAAACAGGGCATGACGACAATGGAATCGGTGGATGCTGTCATCAAAGGACTAAAACAAGCCGAAGAAGAATTTAAAATCAAAACCGGAATCATCATTTGCGGAATCAGAAGTATATCACCGGAAGTGTCCTATCAACTGGCGGAACTGGCGGTGGCATTTAAAAATCGCGGTGTTGTTGGTTTCGATCTGGCCGGCGTCGAAGAAAATTTTCCGGCTAAAGATCATAAAGAAGCCTTTTACCTGATCCTTGACAACAACATCAATACTACCCTGCATGCCGGCGAAGATTTTGGCCCCGAATCTATTCACCAGGCGGTCCATTATTGCGGAGCGCATCGGATCGGGCATGGTGTGCGTCTGAAAGAAGACGGCGATCTGCTGAACTATATTACCGACCATCGGATCGCCATGGAAATCTGCATGACCAGTAATATTCATACAGGCAGCGTTAAATCCTATGAAAATCACCCATTTAAATTCTATTATGACTACGGTCTGCGGGTCACTCTGAACACCGACAATCGCCTGATTTCGAATACCTGTCTGACAAAGGAATACATGCTCGCGCACCAGTATTTCAATTTTAAAATCCTGGATTTTAAGGAAATCATCATTAATGGTTTTAAGAGCGCGTTCCTGCCCCATCGCGACCGGACAAATATGATTCGCCGGATTGCCGATGAGCTGGATACATTCGTTTCTGTTTGAATTAATATATGCAGATGAGTAATACACCAACAGCCCTGCTAAAAGTTTTTAATAAAATCACATAAATTTTTGTTGATATTCTTTTAAAAATTTCATAAATAGTCTTATATGATTGATAAGACAGACTAATTAACTTAGTGCGGGACAAAATGTCTTCCGCTGTTTTTTTACATGAAATTCTGAAAGGAGGCAATAAAAAATAATTGTGGAGAGTAAACTGAAAATATTTTATAACAAAAGAGGAGAGAGTATGAAAAAGTTAATTACAATGGTGGCAATTCTGGCAATGCTGATGCTGGGAATGATATCAACAGCCGCCGCAATGAATTTATCCGGGACGTATTATATCGGTGCCGCCGGCACTGCTCCCGGAAGCACGAATCCCGAGTTTGTGACCCTGAAAGCAGCTTGTGATTCATTAAATACCGGTACCGTCACCGGTAATGTGTTACTCTACATTACCAGCGATCTGACCGAACCGGAAAATGTTGATCTGGCAGTGAATACTGCTAGTTATAGCATTACCTTTAAACCCTATACTGGTGTTACACCAACCGTCACCTATACTCAGACGGCTGATAATACTGGTGCTTCAGGAGCATGGGTTATTGGAATTAAAAATACATCCGGTGCGGCATATGTTCCGACCTATAATATTGTAATTGACGGTTCCAATACTGTTGATGGTACAACCCGCGATCTGACATTTGTATCGGCTTCCGGAACGAATGCATATTGTTTCAGGATTAAGGGAGATTGTGACGATGTAACGATCAAGAATTGTGTTATGTCTGTGACTACGGCATCTTATGGTATCTGGGTAAATTCTCAAGATAATAATATTCCGGATAACCTTACGATTGATAATTGCTCGATTACGGCGACATCAACCTCTGCCGCATCACCTGTTCATGTGTCATATAGTGGGACAATTACCGCGACGATGGAAAATCTTGTTGTCAGTAATAACGACCTAATCGCCCGTCACAGAGGTGTATATCTCAATGGAAACACGAACGTTGCTACGATTGAATACAATACATTTGAGATCAATCAAACAGCCCCTGGTTATCTGAGTTCTGCTATTATTGGAAATAAAATTGCTGCTGCAGGTGTTACCAATATCTTTGGAAATGATTTCAAAGTAAATGAAACAGCAAATACATTTGCCGCTAATGGTATCAGAACAATCACGGCCTCCGGTGGTGGAACATTTATCATTGCCAATAATTTCTTCCGTGGTTTTGCGGCTCCTGATGCCGGCGCGAATGCCTCGGAAATTCTTGGAATCCGGTGTGGATCTGCTGTTGAAGCATATCATAACACATTTGTATTGAATGATATTGTTGCAGCAGGCAGTAGTTTATATCGCGCAATCAGTATTGCTGCTGGTTCACCTATTATTAAAAATAATGTATTTGTGACCGAAGAAGATGATTTTGCCAGTTATTGTATTGCCGGTACCCCCGTGGAAAGTGATTACAATAATTTTGACCTCGCAGGTATGACAAATGCCAAAGTCGGTCTGTATACTGGCGTTGCACAGGCAAGCCTGAGTGATTGGCAAACTGCCAGCAGTTTGGATGTCAATTCCGTTACCAAAGCAGTTGAATTTGCCAGTGCGACCGATCTGCATCTTGCCGGAACTTCTCTCGGAGATTTCGACCTGGCTGGAACACCGATTGCAGCCGTCACTGCCGATTTTGATGGGGATTCTCGCGACGCTACCTATCCCTACATGGGCGCCGATGAAGGCAGTGTGGTTTTGACACCACCAGCTGCCGCTCCGGATGTCTTCTTTTCTGAATACATTGAAGGCAGCAGCAACAATAAAGCTGTTGAAATCTATAATGGTTCGGGAGAATCGGTAGATTTAGCAAATTTTGCTGTTTGGCGCATATCTAACGACGGTGATTGGGCAGAAGGTGAAACCAATGCATTTGCACTGTCCGGGACTCTTGCTGATGGTGATGTTTACGTGATTGGTAATGCGGGTGCCGTAGCAGCAATTCTGGATGTTTCAGATGTAACTGGAACCACAACATACTTCAATGGTGATGATCCTATTGCGTTAGTTTATAACGGAATCATTATCGATGTAGTTGGAGCACCTTACGTCGTTGACAGTGCTGATGACCCAATTGTAGGCTGGGATGTTGCAGGAGTAACTGACGCGACAGCAGAGCACACAATGGTCCGTAAAACATCAGTTACCACCGGCAATACAGATTGGGCAGCTTCTGCTGGGACCAATGCCGATGATTCAGAATGGGAAGTCTATCCGCAGAATACTTTTGAATTCCTTGGTGAACATCCTTCTATGCCGAGGGTATTCTTTTCAGAATACATTGAAGGCAGCAGCAACAATAAAGCTGTTGAAATCTATAATGGTTCGGGAGAATCGGTAGATTTAGCAAATTTTGCTGTTTGGCGTATATCTAACGACGGTGATTGGACCGAAGGTGAAACCAATGCATTTGCACTGTCCGGGACTCTAACTAACGGTGATGTTTACGTGATTGGTAATGCGTCAGCCGTTGCAGCAATTCTGGATGTGTCAGATGTCACCGGAACCACAACATACTTCAATGGTGATGATCCTATTGCGTTAGTTTATAACGGAATTATTATTGATGTAGTCGGAGCACCTTACGTCGTTGACAGTGCTGATGACCCAATTGCAGGCTGGGATGTTGCAGGAGTAACTGACGCGACAGCAGAACACACAATGGTCCGCAAAGCCAGTGTGACAAAAGGCAATACAGATTGGGCAGCTTCGGCCGGAACCAATGTTGATGATTCCGAATGGATAGTCTACCCTGTTGATACCTTTGATTATCTTGGTGAACATCCAACCATTGTAAATCCTGATTCGGATCCACCGCTGATTTCCAAGATCAAGGCGATGAATCAAACAACAGTAGTTGTTACGTTCAATGAAGATGTTGATCCTGCCACGGCTGGAACAGTTGCTAATTACAGCATTGACAACAGTATCGGCGCAGCAACGGCTGCAGTTGTCGTTGATTCCGTGGTTACGCTGACAGTTGCCACGCTGACCTATGATCTGCAGTATGTATTGACGGTAAACACAGTTGAAGATATTGCGGGTAATGTGATTGTTGCCAACAGCACCATCAACTTCACTTTGGTCACTCCAACTGCACCTGTTGGTCTTTTCTTTTCCGAGTATATTGAAGGTGGTGGCGATAACAAAGCACTGGAAATTTACAACGGAACCGACGCGGACGTTGACCTGTCTAATATTCAGATTTTTACAAACTATAACGGTAATCCGTATAATGACGCCCACACCTTTCCCGAAGGTGCTGTTTTAGCGGCAGGTGATGTATGGGTAATTGCCAATTCAGCAGCAGTTCAACCGATCTTAGATGCTGCTGATGAGTTGTTCCTGTATAATGAATCCGGATATATTGTCGGTTATAATGGTGATGATGTCAGAGCCTTGGTCCACATACACGGCGCTGATACTACCGTTCTTGATATCATTGGTCTATACAATTTCCTTGATCCCGGTGATGGTTGGGATGTGGCTGGTGTCGTATCAGGTACAAAAGACCATACGCTGGTCCGTAAAGCTAGCGTAACTTCAGGTAATACTGATTGGGCTACTTCAGCTGGCACCAATGCCGATAACTCCGAATGGGAAGCCTATGGAAAAGATATCGTCGGTTACCTTGGCGAACATCCAACTGTAATTGGCGCGATTACAACAATTGCTGAAATCCAGGATACGACTGGCACAACTAATGGTGATTCCAAATTCAAAGACCAGGTTGTTACCACAACCGGTATCGTCACGGCTGCGAAGACCGGCGCTTATTTCATTCAGGATAAAACCGGTCCCTGGAACGGCGTTTATGTTTATGACTCCGGGCGGACACCAACAGTTGGTGATTCCATTGTTATTAAATGTAAAGTCGCTGAATATTATAACCTGACCGAGTTGGCAAATGTTGAACAGTATATAACAATGAAAGTCGGTCTGGAACTTCCCGATCCGGCTCTTCTCACTACCGCTTCCTACCAGGAAGAACAATGGGAAGGTGTTCTGGTCGTTGTTGATAGTGCGACCTGCACCAACGATGCGACGGAATGGAAAATTGATGATGGTTCCGGTGAAGGTATCGTTGATGATGTATTTATCGCTTATGAAGCGACTCAGGGCAATATGTACACAATAACCGGTCCGGTTTACTATTCATTCAATCTCTTTCGGATCGTTCCCGCCAATGCAGATTTCATTATTGATCTGACTCCTGTGCCATTGACCCCTTTTGACTGGGAAATCGCAGCCGGTGATCTGTCATTTTTTGCCAACGATCACCTCACTCGCGGTATGAGTTTTAATCCGATTACCAACCATGTGCTGGTTCCCAGCCGTACCGGCGGAACGAATGTCTTCATTCTGGATGCCGCAACCGGCGACTCCCTCGGTAAACTGGATATGACCGGCGTCACTGGTGGCACTTACACTATGAATATTGTCGATGTTGCCGAAGACGGTGCTATCTATCTAGGCAACTTGGCGCTGGCAGCTGGTAATTTCAAACTTTATCAGTGGGCCAATGAAACCGCAGTACCAACAAATATTTTTGATGGCGTTGTCAGTGAAAGAACCGGAGATGTTATCGAAGTTGCCGGAGCTGGTGTTAATACAGTGATTTATGCCAGTGGTTCAGCCAGTACTAGCATTTTCACATGGACAACGACCGATGGTGCGGCTTTTACATTGACCGATACCATCTCTGTGGCTGCTGGACTTGCCCGGGGCGGTATTGCCGCAATCGGCGACGGCGGTTTCTGGGTAAACGGCTCAGGAACCAATACTACCCATATCGATGCCAGTGGAGCAGTTCTCAATGCAGCAGATGCTGGTATCATTGCCACTGGATGGCAAAATGTTGATTATCTCCACCACTCCGGTGGCAGAAAACTGATCGCAGTTGTTGGTAAAAACGCAGCTGATTTTGGTGATCAGGTTCAGATCTACGATATAACCGAAAGTGAAGTCAGTCCGGTTTTATTTGATTCTGCCAGATTTACCAGTATCTATAATGCCAATACAAATGCAGCCGGCGATGTCCACATGATTGACAATATGGATGGAACCGTAACGGCATATGTAATGATAACTAATAACGGTATTGGCAGGTACACATTTGATGTACCGGATGAGGTTAAGGAACTGACTATTGCTGGAGCACGGATTGATGCTGATGGCGACTTCTACCCGGATCTGAACGGCAAAGTCGTAAAGGTCAAGGGAATCATCACATCACCGGATTACAATCTGAAGTATGTACCTCCGGTTAGAGATTACCCGTCCATCAGTTATTACATCCAGGATGAAACCGGCGGTATCAATCTCTACACAGATAAATTCAAAAAATATCTGAAACTTGGTGATGAGATCGAGGTCACAGGTGAAATCGCCAGTTATCTGGGAGTTGTCGAAATAATCGTTGCCGATTCTAACGACTTGGTACTTCTGTCCTCTGACAACGCTCTGCCGGAGCCCTTGAAGCTTAAAATCGCCGACATTGGTGAATCTACTGAAGGTCTGCTTGTCGAACTCGACAGCGTTTGGTTTGTCGATCCTTCTACATGGCCGGCTCCCGGTGCCTATACCAATATGGATCTGACTGATGGTATTGATACAATTATGTTTCGTGTTGATGACGATACCCAACTGGATGAGTGGGGTAATCCACCGCAGGAAATGTTCCGTGTTATTTGTATCGCCAGCCAGTATTCATACAGCACTCCGCCGAATGATACTTACCAGTTGCTGGGTATAGACTCAACCTTCTTCTATCCGATTATCAAAGAAATTGTACCGGTTACCGTACTGGACGAAAGTTTCGAAGATGTATTCCCACCGGAAGATTGGCGAGTATTCTCAAAGAATGTTACAGCCGGGACACCGACAGAACCCTGGAATAAATCCAATAATGCACCGCAAAGCGGAACTTATAATGCCCATATGGGAAATTACAACACCCAGTCTGATTGCTGGCTTGTGACACCTCCGATCGATCTGCTTGGTGAAGAAATGCTGGATCTCTTAAAGTTCTATGCCCGGGATGATCTGAATACATCTGCCAACGATTTTGGATCGGAATTAAAGATCTATGCATCTACGTTAAGCAACAATGACATTGCGGATTTTGTTCTGGTTTCTACGATTACCGAAGCCGACTGTTACGGCGCAACTCCGGAATTCACCATTAATCTGAAACAGTTTGTTGACGCCGACTATGTCTTCATCGGTTTCATGGTTCATAACTTCGGTGATCCATTGAATCCAAATGCCGGCGGTGATAACTGGAATATTGATAATGTGCAGTTAGTAGCCGATTTAGGCATCAAAGAAACTATTCCGGTTGCTTTCGCTCTCAATCAGAACTATCCGAATCCGTTCAACCCGACCACAAACATCAAATTGGCATTACCCGAACAAGCCGATGTTAAACTGACTGTTTACAACATCATTGGTCAGGAAGTTGCGATTATTCAAGCCGGTAAAATGCAGGCGGGATATCACAACTTTGTCTTTGATGCTTCCAGATTATCAAGTGGAGTTTACTTCTACCGGGTAGAAGCAAATAACTTCCATGCTCTCAAGAAGATGACTATTCTGAAATAAATCAGAATATATCAAATAAAAAAGGCTGTCTTCGGGCAGCCTTTTTTATACCTATTATTCAGTAATATCAGGAAGTAATCGACGCTTTTTTAATACTTGTGGTTTTCAGCAATGGTTCAAAAATCACCTGTAATGCCATGACGATCACACCTTTAATACATCCCTCATCTTTCAATGTACCGACTTCAATGGGCGTCGCCTGAAACGGAATATTATGCATATTCTGGCGGACTATCTGACGGCATTTATCCAGAAGATATTCCGAATATTCGATCACTTTACCGGATAAAATAATCTTACTGGTATTCAGCGTTTTGATTAAATCCGTACATAAAATTGACAGGAGCATGGCATATTCATCAAGGATTTCCCGTACAATCGATGAATATTCGTGATGTTCATCAGAGAGTAGTTCTTCCAGTGTCAGTCTCTCCACATCAATATGCCCCAGATGCATATCATATTGAATTTTTAATTTGATTGTATCCAGAAGATGCTGTTCCCGTAAAATACTCCCGAACCGGTGCTGGTTTGTATACAGATTTTTAACTAGTGACGGATTCGCGAGATGATGACCCAACTCCAGGTAGCCCAATTCACCGGCACTCCCATAGCGACCGCGAATCAGATTACCATCGACGACGATTCCCGCTCCCAGACCTTCACCCAGCCAGATACAAACCATATTATCGGTGTCCTGACCGGCGCCAAGCAGGTGTTCGCCATAAGTACGCGCATTAACATCATTTTCAATGATCACCGGCACTTTGTATTTTTCACTGAATACCGACGCCAGCGGATGCTGAACCCAGCCGTGAATCGTCACTGCAAAGGCCAGTTCCCCTTTTTCATAATCGATAAAACCCGGTACAGCGATGCCAATACTGATCAGCTTTTTCTGGTAAATGGATTTCCGTGCAAGCATCGTATCAAGCATATCAGTAATTTTGGGTAACACATGAACGATTGTATCACCCGTCTGGTAGGGCACAATTTCTTCACAGACAATCTCGGAATACAGGTTCGCAATGCCGATTTTTGTATAGCTGCTGTGGATTTCCAAACCGACAACGAAACCGTTATTGGGCAGCAGTTTTAATAAAGTGGGACGTTTCCCACCCTTCCTTGTGGATTCACCCTTACCAATCTCAGCGATATAACCCGCGCCAATTAAACGATTGACAATATCCGATACCGCAACCTTGGAAATCCTGGTCCGTTTCGCCAGTTCAACCCGCGAAATAGTTCCTCCGCTTTTAACGAGATTTAAGATCCTGATTTCATTAAGCTCTTTAATGAGTTGGGAATTGACAACATTCATCCGCCTGCCCTCTCCGACATAAGTATAATATGTTTGTAATAGTAAGTCATTTTAACCGGGAGAAAATAGTCAAACATTTGAAATTTTCCAATAAGGAAATTTACTAATGAACTAAATCACTATTGTCAAAATATCCAATACCAGCAGTATTCTGGTTTATTTTTATTTATTTGTTTACTTTTAGACGATTGTTTATAGGAGAATCAGGAATGCCGGAAAAAATATCTATCAAAGTCCGTGGTTATCACCTGGATGTTTATGGCCATGTCAACAACACCCGTTACCTGGAGTTTCTGGAAGAAGCGCGCTGGACAATTAAGGAAAAATATTTCGATTTTCCCGAAATACATAACAAAGGTTTTGGTTTTGTGGTGGTCAATACAAATATCAACTATCGCAGTTATGCTGAACTGGGCGACACACTGGAGATTCGGACTCATGTCATAAAAATCGGATCTAAAAGTGCTGCTTTCAGGCATGAGATATATCTTATCGGCACCGAAAAACTGATCGCCGATGCCGATGTCACCTTTGTTATCATAAACCGGGAGAACGGGAAAGCCATTGAACTCGGGGATGACTGGCGCTCGAAACTGGAAAAACTCAGACCAGCTTAGGCCAAAGTGCTAATCAATAGGGTTTTTATTTGCTCAATACTCTCAATTTCTTTTTTTTATGGCAATTAACAATGCCCGCACCGTAGTATTTATGGTATCCGGTGATTCAAAAGCAGAAATCTTAAATCAGGTATTAAACCAGTCCGGTGATCCTTTCCTGTGTCCATCCCAATTGATTAAACCCGAATCCGGGCAATTAATTTTTCTGATCGATAAAAACGCCGCGAGAGCGATTTCCTGAAATTTTCAAATCCAAATCATTTATTTTTAAAATACTATTTGGTTTATCCGGATTTATATCATATCTTTGCACGATTTGAATTCGATTAAACATATTTGTCCATTACAAGCATCCTTCAAGGTGCTTTTGGTAATTTGTTTTTGAATTCACGAGGATTTTTAAAAAAAAGATTGGTTCTCAAGAGCCAGAGGAGTTAACGTTGAATATCTACGTGGGTAATTTGCCCAGAAGCACAACTGAAGAAGAAGTTCGCGGCCTGTTCACCGAATATGGTACAGTGACCGATGTTAAATTAATTAAAGACCAGTATACTAGTGAACTGCGCGGTTTTGGCTTTATCGAAATGCCGGAAAAAACCGAAGCACTAAAAGCAATTCAGGAAGTAAATGGTAAAGAATTAAGCGGCCGTTCATTGGTCGTTAATGAAGCTAAACCCCGCGAAAACCGTGGAGGCGGATTTCGTAGAAATGGCGGCGGTGGAAGCGGCGGTGGTAGTAGCAGGGGTGGTGGCCAAACCAAACGTTGGTAAAACATCCTGAATCCATTTTCAGAAAAAGCCTCGTATTGTTACGGGGCTTTTTTATTTTATCCGGGGAAAAGTTACCGCACCATCATTGGTGCAGTTATCAATTATGCTTATTTATGATAAACGTATTTGACCGGCGGTTTCCCGCAGACTTGCTCAAAGACCCGCTGGAAATTTTTTCCCAATATCTTCGCCAGATCATCCCTGGAGTAGCCATGTTCCAGCAGTGCCAGCGTCAAATCCGGGAACGTTGACGTATCATAGAGACCCCTGACCGTATTAGTGCCTATTCCATCGAAATCCGAACCGATGGCTACAAAGTCGATGCCCACAAGATTGACAATGTAGTCAATATGCTGAATCACATTCGCAATACTAGCCTCCCCGGAATTCACCAGGAATGGCGGATAAAACACCACACCAACTACGCCTCCACCATCGGCAATCGCCCGAATCTGATCATCATATAGATTACGATAATGATTCCTAACTGCTCTGGCTCCGGAATGTGAGGCAATAATCGGGTTTGTGGTTGTGGTAAGAATATCTTGTATTGTCTTAATGCCAACATGAGAAACATCAATAATGACTCCTAACGAATCCAGGGTCCGGATGACCCTGTTCCCAAAGTCACTGAGCCCAACGGTTTCTGAACGATCGTCCTGAGCCGATACTGCCCAGTCGGTACTGTTGTTCCAGGTAATGGTCAAATAACGCATTCCGGCATCGTATAGCGCAATGAGATTATCGATATCATTTTCAATCGTATGGCCGCCTTCGACACACATAACGGCCGCGATTTTATCATCGTAGTTAATCGAAATCGCTTCGTCATATGTCGTCGCCTGCTGAATATATTCCGGATAAAGGTTCAGCTCCCGGTTAAAAAGACTCAAGGCTGTCTGAGCGATCTGAAAAGGAATTTTTGAATAACTGGTATCATTAGGATTAACCCAGACTGCAAAAAACTGAATATCCACCCCGCCTTTAATCAGCCGGGGAATATCCGTATGGTGATAATTGTGCTCCGGCATCCAGTGATAATTGGGATCGTCCAGCATCTGTTCCAGAAGATCATTGTGCAGGTCGATGAGCGTCAGGCTATTATGGATCGTCTCCAAGGCTATTTCAAAATGTTCACCACCGGTAACAGCTACTGAAACCGTATCACCGACGTACGCAAACTTTTCGTAGATAATAGTTAATGGTAATGCCGATACTTTGGCCAATTCAGAGGGTTGCCGAAACGAAGTCCCGCTTATCTCCGATAAACCGCCTCCGCTTCCACCATCCAGCTGAATCATTTTTTTGGTAATTGACTTTCCATTGAAACGAAGTGTATAGAAATAAACCCCGGCTGAGCCTGTACTTTTCCAGTCAATCCGGTAATTCCCGGCATTCAGCAGTTTCTGCTTCGAATCCAGTTCCTGACCCAGCACATTATGCACCATAATTTCCACATACCCGGCACTAGCGACACTGAAATCGATGCTCGTGGTTGGATTAAAGGGATTGGGATAGTTTTGACTGACTCTGAACTCTTTTGGTAAAATTGAGCCATGCTCAATCATTGAAAATTTACTGGTGTATTCCCATTCTCCGATGGAATTTGTCAAAATCGTATCTCTGATTGCATAGTCATCGGAAATGATGACCACATTCACCTGTGATAAATTGTTCCCGGTCACCACATCAGACAGATGACCGCTGATTGTAAAAGCCATCAGCCCGGTATTTAGCATTACAGAAAGACAGATAACTATTAATGAACTGATTTGTGAACGGTATTTTTCAACGAAATATTTCATTATTACTTGATCCATTATGTCGAATACTATGATAGATATATTGAGATAAGATAGAATCCTATTCGGTTACATTTCTGCTGATTCCATAGCGTATTACGGTACGATATTTCTTCGGATTGCCTTTAAAAAGCATTCCTGGACCCTTCAGATATTCCTCTTCATGGTCGCTGGAAATTACATATCCCTGCTCTTCAATAAATGTTTTAAGTCTATCAATTGTCGGCGTTTCATCTTCATAAGCGCCAATATGCAGGATTTCTACAACATCACCGCCGTACCAGGTATCGATTCGGGCATTTGGTGATACTTTCGGGGATTGGGGCAGATTATCTACCTCGTCATTCAGAGGCAGCGCATACACGCCAATCCATTCATCCATAGGCACATCAACGGAAAGAGGCCAGCGTGTCCGGGGCGGATTGACCTTTAGGTTTTTATGATATCTTTTAATCGCGAAAAATGTTTTAAATAATTGCCCGAATGCATCTTTTCCAACCGTATTTGGATCGCCTTTAATCTCTACAACCAGCATTTTTTGAGCCGGTTTAGGAGATATTTGCGGTTCCAGCAGGTAATCGAACTCTTTCACATTCCGCTGGCAGGAAAAAATGAAGCACAATCCAACTATTAAAAATAAAATCCTTTCCATTTGCACCTCCTTGGATTATGGGAGATTTTACACAAATTCAGGTACTTATTCAAACGGAAAAAGTCGAAACTGAGTGTCAATCCCATAATTATGAAGTGTAAGTAAAATTGTTCTTATCTCGGATTAACCGCTCTCGTCTATCGGAAGATTCTTCGGTCCAACATTCCCTGATAAGGACATGATTACAATAGATATTAAAACTTTCTCAATATTCAGCCTAAAATATTCTTAAAACTCCTTCCCTTTCAATGTTATTTGACTTAACTTTCTAAAGTTCTTAATAATTATCGAGGGATCATGCGCATCGGAATACGACGTGAAGATAAAAATGAATACGAAGCCCGGGTTCCATTAATACCAGAGCATATTCGCTCATTATTAAACCAATTCCCGGTAAATTTTTATATCCAGCCTTCCACTATCCGGGCGTTTACAGATGATGAATTCCGCCAGGCCGGCGCAATTGTCCAGGAAGATCTGTCGGAATGTGATATTGTATTTGCGGTAAAGGAAATTCCTGTCGATTTCTTTCTTCCGGGGAAAAAATATATCTTTTTCTCTCACACTATCAAGGGACAGCCCTATAATATGCCCCTGCTCAAACGCATGGTTGATCTGAAGACGACTCTGATCGATTATGAAAAAATCATCGATGATAACGGGCGTCGTCTGGTGTTTTTCGGGCGCTTTGCCGGTATCGCTGGAATGATCGACTCCTTCCGGGCCTTGGGCAGTCGTCTTGAAAACGAAGGCTTTAAAACTGTTTTCAGCAAGTTGAAACAGGCCCTGAATTATCCGGGTCTGGAATCAATTAAAACGGCCTATCGGGAACAGGCAGCAATATTTTCGCAAAATGGTCTGCCGGAAGCACTCACGCCGTTGATTTTTGGATTTACCGGATATGGTAATGTCTCCCGCGGCGCCCAGGAGATATTTGATCTTTTCCCCCACATTGAAATACACCCTGAAAAATTGGCGGAATTTTTTAAAAAGGGCAAATTTTCCAACAAACATCTGTATAAAGTCGTTTTCAAGGAAGAGCATCTGGTAAAACCGAAGAATTCAAATTCAGAGTTCAATCTCCAGGACTACTACGATCATCCTGAGAAATACAAGTCGAAGTTTGAAGAATATCTTCCCTATATTTCGGTTCTGATCAATGCAATATACTGGGATACCATGTACCCGCGGCTGGTAACAAAAAGATACCTCAGGGGAAAATATAACTCCGGCGAAGTTATTCCGCTGAAGGTTATCGGCGATATCACCTGCGACATCGGTGGTTCTATTGAATGCAACCTGACGAATACTGATTCCGGCAATCCGGTTTATGTTTATAATCCGAAAACGGAGGAAATAAAATACGGCACCGCTGGTAACGGACCGATCGTCCTGGCGGTTGATAATCTTCCCTGTGAATTGCCGAAAGAGTCATCGACCGTTTTCAGCACAGTGCTGAAAGAATTCATCCCGGCCTTATTAAAAACCGATTTTGATCATGATTTTGATGAAGTCAATCTGCCGGCAGAACTCAAACGGGCAATGATTTTGTACCATGGAAAATTCACCCCCGACTTTCAATTTATGCACGAATTCATAAAGAATCTTTAATGCTTGCCAACTGTAATAATCTAAATCATTTAGGGAGAGAGTTATGAAGAATGTCTTGGTGCTTGGAGCCGGATTGGTTTCACGACCACTGGTCAGGTATCTGTTAAATGTTCCGGAATTCAAGGTGACGGTAGCCAGTCGCACGGTCAGTAAAACGGTCAAATTAATCGACGGACATCCACAGGGTGATGCGATTGAATTGAATGTCAAAAACGATGCCCAATTGGAAGAACTGGTCAAAAAATGTGACCTGGCAATCAGTTTATTACCGTACACGTATCATGTCAAGGTTGCCGGATACTGCATTAAGTACAAAAAACACATGGTCACCACATCCTATATCAGTGAAACTATGAAAGCCCTTGATCAGAACGCCAAAAACGCCGGAATTCTGATTCTCAATGAAATCGGTGTCGATCCCGGTATCGATCATATGTCCGCCATGCGCATTATTCATAATGTTGAAAACAGTGGCGGGAAAGTTCTCAGCTTCCGCTCCTATTGCGGTGGTCTGCCGGCTCCGGAAGCCAATGACAATCCCTATGGGTATAAATTCAGCTGGAGTCCACGGGGCGTTTTAATGGCAGGACGTAATGATGCAAAATATTTGAAAGACAGTAAAATTATTGAGATTGAAGGAAAAAATCTGTTCCGAAACCACTGGCCGCTTAATATTGAAGGCGAACCGGAATTTGAAACCTATCCAAACCGCAACTCTCTGCCCTACATCGAAACTTATGGCCTCAAACATGTGAAGACCATGTTTCGCGGCACCATCCGGAATTTCGGTTGGTGCAATACGTTGATCTGCATCGCCCGTTTGGGTGTTCTTGATGACACTGAACGTAACGATTTGCTTGGATTAAGATATGATGACCTGACCCGCCGTCTGGTAAATGCACCGGAAGGCGTCAACACCCGGGAAGCGACAAAAGCATTCCTGGGTGACGATGCCAGTGAAGACGTACTGGACCGCTTGGAATGGCTGGGATTTTTCAGTAACGATAAACTGCCCGATGAACCCACCTACCTGGACATCATGACAGCCCGTTTTCTGAAAAAAATGCCCTACAAAAAGGGTGAACGGGATATGATCGTCCTCTATCACGATTTCTTAGCGGAATGGCCGGACGGGAAAAAACGAATTACATCCACACTGGTTGATTTTGGTATTCCTCATGGCGATTCATCCATGGCCCGCACTGTGAGCCTGCCAGCAGCAATTGCCACCCGCTTAATTCTGCAAGGTAAAATCACCGTTACCGGTGTGCATGCTCCGGTTCTCCCCGATATTTACAATCCGGTTCTGGATGAACTGGAAACCATGAATATCGTTTGTAAAGAGCAAGAATACACGGTTTAAACACATTTATCCGATTACTTAACTACCGTCCGATTGGCGCTTCAATCGGACGGTTTATTTTTGTCATTCTGAACGAACAGAGTGAGTGAAGAATCTCCCAGCCTTAAACGACCAATTCCAGGCAAATCTCTCTTGTCATTGGGGATTCTTCGGTCGTTCCTCCCTCAGAATGACATGAAAACAATAAAAACAATAGACAATTTTCCAAATTATCCCTATAATTCAATGGTTAACATAGAGGAAAAAATGGAACGAAAATTCATCAGCGATTTTCAGGAAAATATGACCGTTTCCGCATTCTTTGTGGTCTTTTCAAAAGATATTCGTAAAACTAAAGCGGAAAAGGAATACCTTGATTTGACTTTAATGGACAAATCGGGAACGATCAATGCAAAAATCTGGGATAATGTTGATTCAGTTTCTCCAAAATTCGAAAAAGGCGATCCGGTAGCAGTAAAGGCCTACGTCAGTTCTTTCAACAATGAACTTCAGTTGAAAATTGAAAGCATTCGCCGGGCGATTCCCGAACAGGACCGGGATTTTGGCTTTGATTATGATGACCTGATCCCATCCACCAAAAAAGATATTCAGCAGATGTGGACAAATATTCAAACCGGCATCAGTTCAATCCAAAACCTATATATTCGGCAACTGGTCCAATCAGTTTATAATGAACATGAAAATGTCCTTAAAACTCACCCCGCATCAATGATTCTGCATCATGCGTTCCGGGGCGGATTGCTGGAGCACACCCATTCCATGCTGAATATCGCGGAAGGCATTTGCCGGAATTATTCCGAACTGGACCGCGACCTGATTGTCAGCGGCGTACTGTTACACGACATTGGTAAACTCAAAGAACTGGCGCCCGGTCTCGCAACAAGCTACACCGACAGCGGAAATTTCGTCGGGCACATTGTAATTGGCAGAGATATTTTACTTGACGCCATTGCTAAAATTGACGGATTTCCTGATCTGCTCAAACTTAAAATGGAACACATCATTCTCTCTCATCAGGGAAAATTGGAATGGCAATCACCGAAAGAACCGATGTTCCCCGAAGCGTTGCTTGTTTATTTTATTGATGAAATCGATACACGCATCAACCAGATGAAGCGGGAAATCGAATCCGATACGACGGAGGGAGACTGGACCAATAAAAACAACTACTTCCACCGGCCTCTGTTCAAGGGAAAAGATACTGAATAAACCCGCAGCGTCAATATTAATCCTTATAAACAATCTGAAACCTTTTATTCAATATTAATGTCAAATTTTGTAATATAACGTAACGTTATCAGGAATTTGAAAATCTATGGACCGACAGAACTCACGCCTAATCGCTTTCAGTGGAATATTTATCGCTCTCCTGTTAGGAGTCGGGTACGCGCTGGCGTTCGTGCCTAATGTTGAACTTTTAACCGCAATGGTATTCATGTCCGGTGTTTTAATGGGATTTAAACGAGGAATCATCATTGGCGTTGTTGGGGAATTTCTGTTCTCGGCCCTCAATCCGATGGGATCCGGTCTGCTTTTCCCGCCCATGCTGATTGCCCAGCTAATCGCCATGGCAATTGTGAGTTTCTCGGGAGCATTAACGCGCAATTATGTTCTCAGATGTAAACGGGGAATAATAAGTGCTATTATTATGGGAGGAATTGGCCTGCTGTTGACTCTGTTTTATGACATACTAGTCTCCGCTGCCTTTCCGGTTTCAGCGGGATTTTCATTCCGGGAAGTCGTCGGTACAATTATCGCCGGACTGGCATTCAGCATCGTTCATTTAATCGGTAACACGTTGGTGTTTATTTTATTGGTCCCGATAGCTGCCCAGCAGGTTTACCGCGCTATTCCCTTTTTCTCAGAATTTTTACCCATAAATACATCAATTGAAAAATCCGATGCCCACTAAGCCTTTTTTACATATACTGATAATCATCAGTTTTTTATCTATCGTTCCACATGCGGCGGAATCCGATTCCAGTGCCTATCAGCCAATCAATGCTGCCGAATTACTATTATTGGAAAGCAATTTAGTCGTTGCATCGTTCGATGACTGGGGTTTAAACGGCAGCCTCAGCAGCTACGGATTACCGGAATACAGCGTTCAAATCAAATTCAATGATTTTACTTTGAGTGATCCGCTCTACGGTTCCATACCAATGTCCTGGATTAATCCCCGTCAACAAAGTGTAGGAATTGATCCGTTTACCGACCGGATTTCGCTGACACCGGTATTTGCCGATTCCGGAACCAATCTCTCCCGTTTTGATTATTATCGGGGAGACTATGGTTTTAATAACTTCTCTGCAATTCTGGCGGGAAATATTGCGGAAAATATTTACTGGCGTCTATATGGTGAAAAACTTGGCTACGATGGGGCTTACGGACTTCTGGGCCCCGATCTGTACAATTTAAAAGAGAGCGTTATTCAGAATTTTTTCCTGGATGTCCAAAAACTATCCGGACCATGGCAATTCGATATTGGCAGCAGTTACCAGAAATACTTTCCGGGATTGACTACCCCATCCGTTCGGGGAGTTGCTAACGGCGAGACATTTTTAAACTGGACTCATGCCGGGCGTATGAAAGAGTACCGGACAAATTTTTATATATCGGGTACACGGTCAAACAGCAACGGATCGTTGAAAACCGGAATACAGCTTACGAACTTTATGTATAATACCACAAACGACAGCTCGGTATACGTTTATTCGGCAGAAGCATTTCAATATTCGGGACGGCTGAGATGGGATTTCAATGCCGCTAACGGAATGATTTCCCTGGAAATACTGCCCTTGTTGGAAAGCGTTTACTTAAAGCAACCTAACTATAAAAAACGGACACAATTCAAACAGTCCATTGCATATTCAGCGGAAGGAACCCGTTTTGATTATTGTCTCCGGTTTGGATCAACGAATTCAAATCCAACTGCGGACCTGACTGCTCACTATTTGCTGTCTAAAAAACTATTCCTTGATCTCCGATCAGCGCTTGAGTATGTCGCTTATCCCCTGAGTTATTACACCGATATCGGAGGAATAACAAGCGACAGACCCGATGCCGACGGTTTTTCAGCATTCCGGCAAAGTATCGGATTCCGGTATCAATTCGGGAATAACCACATTCAATCACGGTTGGATTTTAGTTCTGCTGATTTTCTAATTCCATCAAAAAGTATAATTGAATCAAGCAGTTATACGTTACAAAAAAGGTCACTGAAGCAATTATATCTGACAGAAGAATTCTATTTCGATCTTCCCTGGCGGTTTACACTGAAGGGACGGACAATTTTTTCACCATCGACCAAAGATGATTCAAATTTATTATTCCAGGGCTGGTCACGAATTACAAAAGACCTGTTTCTTTTTAAAGACAATCTGCATATATATTTATCCGGCGATATGTACTATCTAACCGGCTCCAATTCAGTTGTCTGGTTTGAACAGTTGCGGACTCAGGCTCAAACCGATATATTTTACTATACCAATGAGAGGCTCAGCGTCGGCGGGATAGCCGGAGCACGGATTGGACCATTTCATATTTTCTATTCCGTGTACAATGCCAAAGGCCGGGCATTTTCAGTATTGCCTGGAGTTCTTTACCGGAACCGCCTGAAAGTATTTGGTATTGACTGGACATTCAAAAATTAATACATTATAGTCATTAAACGAGGTGGGAAATGAACAAAAATCAAATTATCATTGCATCCTTTCTGATTCTCTTTTCCGCTTTCCTTTTCGCGGAAGATTTATCTTCCGATGATCAGATAATTTATTTAAAGAACGGTGATAAAATCACCGGAACAATTATTGAAACAAACGCTCAAACCGGCGACGTAATCGTTGAAACAAAATATGGCAAACTGACCGTCAACCAGGAAAATATTCTAGAGGAAGTTGTGTCTATCGAACTTAAGTCCGGGGATAAACTAAAAGGCCGGATTCTATCGAAAAATGATAAAACCACGGATCTTTTATCAGAATATGGACTTCTTAAAATCAATAACACCGATATTGTAATCATTGAATACGGACTTCAGGATAAGGGTCGTAAAATTGCCGCTATCACCGACAAATTTGCCCAGAGTAACGAACGTCAGATTGATGTATTTTATGATCCAACCGGTTATACTCTGGATAAAGGCACACTCTACGTCAGTGGATTGTCCTGGGGTTTTGGAATCACTGATAAGTTTCAGATTACATCAAAGTGGTCCGGTTATATTGTTGGAAATTTTAACATTCGACCAAAACTCCAACTGTTTCGTTTCGGCACTCTGGAAAAGGAACATGTTTTCGCCGTCGGAGGCCATGTTCACACCCGTAACAATCCCGATAAATACGAATGGATCGAAAAGGAATATCTGTTCGAAAAAGGTCATTGGGATGAATCAATGGGCCAATGGACTTCAACGGGTGGTGATACAATGGTATATTATGGCGCCTATAATAAAATTGGCACTAAAATAAAGGTTGAAGACGAAGAAATGCGGTTTAATACCGAATATAATGAAATTGATGATCCCTGGGTCAATACTGGTGAACCGGAATACAATCCCTATTACGAAGTCTTTGCCGCTTATACATTTTCCAAAGCACGAAAAGGAAATACCGGCCGAATTTCCCATACCCTGGGCGCCGTCATCAGCAAACATCCGGACAAAGATGAGCTAATGTACAAGGCTTATTACGCCGGTGGTATCGATATGCGGAAGAATCTCATATTGAATTACGAAATATATTATGACCCTTACTATGTGGAATGGTGGAATCGGGCGGATGGACTTTTTGGGATTTTCCAGGAAAATTTAACCATGCAAAAACCTGAAAAACACTATGTTTCCCCGGTTCATTTCGACGTTGGTTTCATTTATGCTGTCACCGACTGGCTACGATTTGGGATACATTTCCAGCCCTATATCTTCGGCATTTATATGAAATTTTAATCGGCGGGTATGCTGAGTGACGATTGTCCCGGACTCCTCCGGAGGAGATTGATGATTGTTGATTGAACCAACATCTCTATTTTTAAATTTTCCCAACAGGCAATATGTACAACGGGTGCTCTTCATCCGATAGATTTAGAATTTTGCTTACTTCATCATCTTTGAAAGCTCCAACAACCACTGTGCCGAGATTCAGGGAGACTGCCTGTAAACATACATTTTGAGCGGCATGCCCGGCTTCCATGTGCACATATCTGACGCCCCTGTCGCCGTATTTTCGGGTTGTTCGCTCATAAACCGCGGAAAATACAATAGCAATAGCGCCTGCTCTAACGCAGGCCTGTTCGAGAGCGGCAACAGCCAACTTATCTCGCACGTCTCCTCCCCTGCCCTTTACAAGTTCATGTTCGTCGGGCTTATATTTATATACGCCTTCTGCAAGCCCCTCAACATTACCAATTACTACATAAGCCTCAAGCGGGAAGAGCGCACCTGCGGAAGGCGCTGTTCTAAAACCTCTTTTCGAGTCGGTAATTCCCTGCGCCGACCAGAGAACTTGGGCGACTTCGGCAAGCGTCAACGGTTTATCTGGGTGCGCACCATGGGCAAGACACCTCCTTATAATAGGTTCCTTCTCGTTTAGAGTGGGTAGATATCATTTAAACGTTCCATAGGCAGGATTGATTTTCCCGAAATCCAATTTACCAGTTACTAAATATGCAATTATTTTGAAATTCTTAGAACTGCTATAGCCCCTTGCTTTTGA
>JAHJGX010000228.1 GCA_018824205.1 bacterium | reverse complement strand
TATCCTTTACGCTGTATTGAGGTATGGCTACCATCTTTTTTAGTATCTCTTTCTCTCTCATGAATCTCCTCCTTAATCATTTTTAGAGGAGAAGTATATCAGATTATTTAGACATAGTCCACACTTATTCCAGAAGAGCCCAAATTTCTATCAATATTGCTCATTGCTCCGTCGCTTTTTGCCCAGACCTCAATTGCCGTCCTTGAACTTGAGGGCAAAGGTCTGTCTAAAATGGAAGCAAGCATTCTCTCTGACCGATTACGCCATGAACTGTTTCAAACCGGGAAGTATCGCGTCATTGAGCGCGAATTAATGGGCGAAATAATGAATGAACAAGGATTTCAGTTATCGGAATGTACATCCACTGAATGCATGGTTGAAATCGGACAAATGCTGGGCGTTGATCAGATGGTGGGCGGAAGTGTCAGCAAATTCGGAACAATGTATTCTGTTGCCGTGCGCCTGGTCAGTGTCGAAACCGGTGAATTCCTGGGGACCGCAACCTATGACCATGAAGGCCGGATGGAAGATTTACTGAAATACGGGATGAAAGCCGTTTCGGGTAAGTTAAGCGGTTTTGAAACAAGTGATAGAAGTGAATCAGTCGGAACAGCCGTAATTCCCGAACAGGTTGTAACCAATCAAGTACCGGATACGGAAAAGGAGGAGAGTAGAGAAATACAATCAACCGCACCGGCAACCACTCTTCAAAAAACCGTCCAACTGGCCCAAAAACCTGTTTCAAAATATAAAATTCCGACTATTATGTTGCGGTCGGAGATGGGCGTCTACGGATTAGCAAATCAGGATAGAAAAGATATATACGATGGAACAGCAGGACCTCTGTTTGGTGTCAGTGCAATTTATAATGTCCTGAAACTACCGGATTTTGGAGTAATTGGTCTTCTTGCTGGTGTACAAAGTATGTTTTTAATTTTGACTCCACAAAATATTGATTATGGTAGTTGGGAAGAGCAAGAACTTTACGTCGTTACTAAAGCCGGTCTGCAGGCCGCTTCAGTGAACCAGTCAAAACTCAATGTTACGGCAAGTATTGGATATGCGGCTGTTTCGACGTCTACGATTCTTGTTGATGAACGTGGGGACAGCTACGATCCCGTTCAAGATAGTGCCGGAGGTTTATTTGCGGATTTGATCTTCAGTTTTCGGCCCTTGGATGCAATAAATATTACTCTTGATGGGGGATACGGGACTTTAGTTGCCGGTAAAGACAATATTTATGGTGGCAGTAAGTTCATAATCGGTGCGTCGCTAAATTTCTAGAAGATATTATGCCTGCAACAAAATACATCCAGGTCCAATTCACAATTGATGATAAAAATCTAGCGGAAGAGATTGCTAAGACGTTGGTTGAAGAGAAACTGGCGGCCTGTGTTCAAATCATTGGGCCGGTTTCCAGTATTTACCGCTGGCAGGGTAAAATCGAACAAAGCAATGAATTTTTATGTCTTGTAAAAACTAAAAAATCCCTTTACTCAAAACTCGAACAAAGAATCAAGGCCTTACATCCTTATGAAGTTCCTGAAATAATTTCTGTCGATATTGTTGGTATTGAATTGAAATATTCGAATTGGATTCGAGATTCTTTGGAATAACAGTATAGTATCTATTTAATAAATAAGTATTTACACTTAAAGTAAATTATTAGCGTAATTGGCATTGGATTTCATAAATAACTTTAAATGGCTTACTGTCGGATACTTTATGGTTTAATGAAAAAAATGATTATTTTACACATGTAATGAAAAATGTTTAAAGGAAAATAATAATGAGTGGAATAGTCATATTGGTTATCGGTCTTCTGATTTTGATTCTACAGATCCTGATTATCATGAAAATTCGGAAAAGTACCGACGCTAATCTTGCAACGGAAATCAAAGAGCAAAAAGATAAAATTGTTGCGTTTGAATCGAAGCTGGATCTGTTTCCGGAACTTCTGAAGTCGAAAATTGCTGAATCTATTCAGGAGCAGTTTACCAACTTCACTCAACGGATTATGTCCCAGATTCAGGAATTGGTTGAAAAATTTGGTGTTTTTAGAACAGACATTACAAAATCCTTGGCGGAATCAAGTCTGAAAACCTCGACGGATTTGACCACATTCAAAGAACTGTTTCAGAAAAGTTTGTCCGGCGATTTTGAAAAATTAACAACGAATGTCGAGAAAAAGCTGGATGCGATTAATAATAAAGTCCAGGAAAACCTGAGTGAAGGGTTCAAAAAGACGAATGAAACCTTTAATAATGTGATTGAGCGTTTGACAAAAATTGACGAGGCCCAAAAGAAGATTGACAGTCTGTCAACCAATGTCGTTTCTCTGCAGGATATTCTGACCGATAAAAAGAGCCGAGGTATCTTCGGTGAAGTGCAGCTAAATCAGATTCTCTATGCCGTATTCGGTGAAAAAAATGATAAAGTCTACCAAACACAGTATACTCTGAGCAATGGTAAAACAGTTGATGCGATGCTCTTTGCGCCGGAACCAACCGGAAATATTTCCATTGATTCTAAGTTTCCTCTTGAGAATTATAAGCGTATGACGGATAAATTGTTGCCGAATGATGAGCGCAAACAGGCTGAGAAGATGTTTAAGATGGATGTGAAAAAGCAGATTGACGATATTGCTGATAAATACATCATTCCCGGTGAAACGGCCGCTCATGCTGTTATGTTTTTACCGGCTGAAGCGATTTTTGCGGAGTTGAATGCTTATCATTCTGATCTGATTCAGTATGCTCAACGACGAAAATTGTGGGTCACGTCGCCGACAACATTTATGGCTGTGCTCAGTACACTACAGAATGTAATGAACGATATTGAGCGTCGGAAATATGCCGATATCATTCAGCAGGAAATTATCAAGTTGGCTGAGGATTTCAGCCGTTATCAAAGCCGCTGGGATAAACTGTCCACCCATATCGATACGGTCCAGAAAGATGTGAAAGATATTCATACATCGACACGAAAAATTTCAAGCAAATTTGAAAAAATCGCCAGAGTGGACCTTGAAAAAGAGGGAAATCTGAAAAAACCTCTACCGAGCAAGCTGATTGAAGAACCGGACGAGGATTAGCTGTTGGATATTCTGTCAGTATTTGTAATAGCGGTTGGTCTTGCAATGGATGCGTTTGCAGTTTCCATTTCCTGTGGGTTTACTGTTCCATCACCAAAACGCTGGAATGCACTGAAAATAGCCGCTTTCTTTGGAGCCTTTCAGGCTGTAATGCCGGTAATCGGGTGGAGTATTGGCCGTTTTTTCAGTATCTATATTGAAACATTCGACCACTGGATCGCGTTTATTTTACTCAGTTTTATCGGAATCAGGATGATTTATAACGCAATTATGGCTGATGAGTGCGAAACAGTTGTTGATCCAACCGACATAAAAACCCTGCTGATGTTGTCGATTGCAACGAGTATTGACGCACTGGCAGTCGGAGTTACCTTTGCATTTCTCCAGATACGTATCATTACTCCGGTTTTGATTATCGGAATTATTACTTTTTTCATATCGTCGATCGGTCTGCTGATTGGTCATAAACTGGGATGCTATTTTGAAAAACGGGTTGAAATATTTGGCGGGTTAGTTCTGATAGGAATTGGTCTAAAGATTCTCATTGAGCACCTCTTTTTCTGATTTTTTTGATAATGAAAAAAATACTCGAAAAAAAGTATTTACTGAATGGTGATATCAGAGTATATAACTGTGAGTTAATTTATAATAATCAATCATTTGGAATATTGAAATATATCCTGGAAAAACAATACAATGTATCCGGGTTAATCTTACCTCAATCGTCGATTACCTTTGCATTTTACTGGATTTACCGGCCGTATACACTATATCGCTGGTATCATAATAAAAAAAATATCGGGAATTATTTTAATATTGCCGATCAGATTGTTCTGAATGATTCGGAATTTGAATGGCGGGATATTGTCGTTGATGTTTTATATCGATCCGATGATTTGCCGATAATTCTGGATGAGGATGAGTTACCAACTGACATGCCCGATCATTTACTTGAATATATTCATTCGGCCAAGAGACAAATAATTGAAAATTATCAGGATATTATCACGGAAACCGACCAGTTTTTAAAACAGTATTGTAATTTTTTTCGCTCCGGATAAAAACTGATGTTTTATAAAAAAAGTTTCGGTTTAATAATTCATTTTATTTAGATATATTTCGACTTAGCTTTTTCAGTAATTACTATTTAGAAAACAATGAATTTATTATGAAAAACAGTCGATTTACTAATGGACAATTGTATTTACCCGATGATTATCACCCTTTCCTGGATTTGCGGGAAACCGAAGAGGCTATTAAGTTTATTAAGAGCCTGTTTCAGGATAAATTTTCTGCTGAACTGAACTTACATCGTGTTTCTGCGCCGATTTTTGTAACAAAAAGCAGTGGTATTAACGATTATCTGTCCGGGACCGAGCGTCCGGTCCAGTTTGATATTTCCTGTATAAACGAACAGGCTGAAGTTGTTCAGTCGCTGGCGAAATGGAAGCGGCAGGCGCTGAAGGATTATGGCTTTATCAGCGGTGAGGGACTTTATACCGATATGAATGCCATCCGTCCCGACGAAACCGCGCTCGAAAATTTACATTCGGTTTATGTCGATCAATGGGATTGGGAGCGGATCATTGCTGAGAATGAGCGCAAGTTGTCTGTCCTGAAGTATATCGTGAAAAAAATCTATACGGTCTTGAAAAAAGTGGAACGGCAGGTTTGCCGCAAATATCCGCAACTGCCCCGTGAATTATTACCGGAAAACATAACGTTTATTCATAGCGAAGAGCTGGAAGAATTATATCCTGATTTATCTCCCCGTGAAAGAGAAAACCGAATCGGCGAGGAGAAGGGAGCGGTATTCATAATTGGTATCGGAGCGGATTTGAAAAATGGAATGCCTCACGATGCCCGAGCGACCGATTACGACGATTGGATTACGGAAACCGAAAATGGCTATCACGGATTGAATGGTGATATTTTAATTTGGTATCCGCTCATGAATAGTGCCATTGAATTGTCTTCTATGGGTATCCGGGTTGATAAAAACGCTTTGCTGAAACAATTAACACTGAAAAATGAAGATTACAAAAAGGAATTTCCTTTTCATAAAGGAATATTAAATAATGAATTACCGCTATCAATTGGCGGTGGAATCGGACAATCTCGCCTGTGTATGCTATACCTGAGGAAATGCCATATTGGCGAAGTACAAGCGAGTATCTGGCCAATGGATATGATTGAGGCCTGTCGTCAAAAAAATATCATGCTACTCTAACGAAAAATATTGCAGATAATGCCATGAATACCAAAAAAATAAACGTACTATTACTGGAAAATATTCACCCTGACGCTGCCAGGATTTATGAAGACGAAGGAATCATCGTCCGAACAGCGGCCGGCAGTTTTGACGAAGAAGAATTGTGTAAACAAATTAAAGATGTTGCCGTCCTCGGAATTCGTTCTAAAACGCAAGTTTCTGAGAAGGTGCTGGATTGTGCGGAACATTTATTGGCGATCGGGGCATATTGCATCGGTACCAATCAGATTGATGTCGAAGCGTGTTCGAAACGAGGAGTCATTGTTTTTAATGCTCCATACAGCAATACCCGCAGTGTTGTTGAATTGGTGCTGGGCGAAATAATCATGCTGATCAGAGGAGTATTTGACCGAAGCGCCAAACTTCATCAGGGAATCTGGGACAAAAGTGCCAGCGGGACGTTTGAGATCAGGGGCAAGAAGCTTGGGATTATCGGATATGGAAATATCGGAGCACAGCTGTCAGTAGTGGCTGAAGCGGTTGGGATGAAGGTTTATTACTATGATCTGGACGAAAAATTAGCCCTCGGTAATGCCCGTAAATGTGATTCAATGGAAAATTTATTAGCCAAGGCTGATATCGTCACGGTTCACGTTGACGGCCGGCCGGAAAACCGCGGACTGATTGGCGCTGATCAATTCGGATTGATGAAGCGAGGGTCAGTTTTTCTGAACCTCAGCCGGGGATTTGTCGTCGATATAGATGCTTTAGTGGAGAATATAAAAAACGGGAATATTCGCGGCGCTGCCGTGGATGTGTTTCCCTATGAACCGAAACATAATTATGAACGATTCCGCTCGGTGTTACAGCAATTGCCAAATGTTATTATTACACCGCACATCGGTGGAAGCACTGAAGAAGCTCAGCAGAATATCGCTGAATTTGTAACGGGTAAAATCATTGATTTTGTTTATAATGGTGGTACAGCATTAAGCGTTAACTTTCCAAATCTGCAATTGCCGGAAATTAGGAACGCGCACCGCCTGATCCATTTACATTTGAATGTACCGGGCATTCTCGCAAAGGTGAATAATATATTGGCCGCACATTCCATCAATATTGTTGGACAATATCTGAAAACCAACGAGCATATTGGGTACGTAATTACAGATATCAGTCGGGAATATGACAATGTAGTAATGACTGAAATAAAAAATATTCCGGGAACCATCCATTTCAGGATATTATATTAATATTTATATTTTATGTTTGGTTATATTTAGCGACGTAAGGAAGTTTTGAGCATGAGTTATCCGTTCAGGGAAATCGAGGAGAAATGGCAGAAACACTGGGAAGAAGAAAAGACATTCAAGGCGGAAGATTATTCCGATAAACCGAAATATTATATTCTGGATATGTTTCCATATCCATCAGGAGTCGGGCTGCACGTCGGACATCCGGAAGGTTACATAGCTACTGATATTGTTGCCCGCTATAAACGTAAAAAAGGATTTAATGTACTTCACCCGATGGGGTGGGACGCCTTTGGTCTGCCGGCGGAGAATTATGCGTTACAGACGGGAACTCATCCGAAAATCACAACCGAAAAGAACATCGATACATTCCGACGACAGATTAAATCCTTTGGTTTTTCCTATGACTGGGACAGAGAAGTTAATACAACAGATCCGAAATATTACCGCTGGACCCAATGGATATTTTTACAGTTGTATAAAAAAGGACTCGTTTATCGGGCCGAAGTCCCGGTAAACTGGTGTCCTGAATTAAAAACCGTTTTAGCGAATGAAGAGGTCATCGACGGTAAGTCCGAACGTGGGGGCCACCCGGTTGTCCGGAAGCCGATGCGGCAGTGGATATTAAAAATTACTGCCTATGCAGAGCGCCTTTTACAGGATCTTGATCTGCTTGAGTTTCCGGACAGTATCAAAGATATGCAACGGAACTGGATTGGACGCTCAGAGGGCGCTGATGTTGTATTTAAGATCGTTGGATCGGATAAGTCGCTGAAAGTCTTTACAACGCGGCCGGATACGCTTTTTGGCGCAACTTATATGGTCGTGGCTCCTGAGCATCCGATTCTTGAAGAACTGGTTACGGAGTCTTATCGAAATGACGTTGATTTATATATGAAGAAAGCAAGCACTAAAAGTGATCTGGACAGGACCGAACTCGCAAAAGAAAAAACCGGTGTATTTACTGGTTTTTATGCAATTAACCCGGTGAATAATAAGGAAATTCCCGTATGGACGTCGGATTATGTGTTGATGAGTTATGGAACCGGGGCCATTATGGCAGTTCCCGGCCACGATCAGCGCGACTGGGAATTCGCCAGAGAATTCGGTTTGGATATTATAGAGGTGATTTCCGGTGGCGATATTACAAAAGAAGCCTGGACCGGTGATGGAATCCTGATTAACTCTGGAATTATCAATGGTTTAAACGTTGAAGCAGCGATAAAGAAAATTATCCCCTGGCTGGATGAACGTAAGATTGGGAATGCAACAATTCAATTCAAATTAAGGGACTGGGTATTCTCAAGACAGCGGTACTGGGGCGAACCGTTTCCTTTGAAATTTAATGAAGATGGGGATGTGCTTTTAATTGATGAAAGCGAGTTACCATTAGTACTGCCTGAAGTCGAAAAATATGAACCCAGTGGTACCGGTGAATCGCCACTGGCCAACGTCGCTGAATGGATTGATTTCAGAGATTCCAAAACAGGGGAGAAGTACTCACACGAAACCAATACCATGCCGCAATGGGCCGGATCCTGCTGGTATTATTTGAGGTACATCGATCCCGATAACGATCAGTCAGCCTGGGACCAGAAAAAAGAGAAATACTGGATGCCGGTGGATTTATATATCGGTGGCGCTGAACATGCCGTTCTGCATCTGCTGTATGCACGTTTCTGGCATAAAGTCCTGTACGATCTCGGTTTTGTCAGCACGTCAGAACCGTTCAAGAAATTAGTCAATCAGGGGATGATTCTTGGTGAAGACGGTGAAAAGATGAGCAAATCCCGGGGAAATGTCATTAATCCCGATGAAGTTATTGACAAATTCGGTGCCGATACGTTCAGAATGTACGAAATGTTTATGGGACCACTAACCCGGACAAAGCCCTGGAACACATCAAGCATTGATGGGATTTACCGATTTTTGAATCGGGTCTGGAATTTGTTTTTTGACGAGAATGGTGAAATAAACAGTGATATTCTGGATGTCAAACCTGACCAACCGGTATTAGTATTATTAAATAAAACAATTCACAAAGCGTCCGAAGATACTGAAAATTTGCATTTTAATACGGCAATCTCACAGTTTATGATTTTTATCAATGAAATTGTCAAACTTGATGTGAAACCATTGCCTGCGCTGAAAGTATTTATTCAGTTACTAAATCCGTATGCACCGCATATCACGGAAGAAATCTGGGAAAGACTGGGCAATCACAAAGAATTATCCTATATAGAATGGCCGGACTGGGATGAAAAGTATCTGAAAGAGGATAATGTAAAAATGGCCGTGCAGATCAATGGAAAAGTTCGTGGAAATTTTGAGATCGAAAGAGATTCCAATGATGATGATTGTATTTCTGCGGCAAAAGATATTGAAAATGTAAAACGATTCCTGGAAGGCAAGCAAATACTAAAGCAGTTTGTCGTTAAAAATAAGATCGTCAGTTTTGTAATCAGATAACAGTTAAAAAGAGAGGGGCGATACAGGTTAAGTGGGTCGCCCTTTGAAATAGATTTAAAAGTTTACATAATATATCTTATGTGTAACGTTATGCGGGTTATACTCATTGTATTTAATTACTTGGGTCATTGCAGTTGTTCTTTGTATTTGATACAATTCCTGTTTGAAAGAAATCAGGTATATGTCTGTAGTCCTGCAGCGCTTTAATTGTTTCTTCTGAAATGTTTTGAATCAACGATGCTATGGATCTTATTTTTTGGTCAGTAATAATTGTCTTACTAATAACCGAGATGTTAACCTTCTCCTGTGTATCCGAAAACACCATGAAGTGATCTTTTACCGTTGATTTAATGGATTCAATCATGAAATAATTCGGATTAATAATTTCATAAGGAACGTTTGATTTTTTCAGGTAGTGTCTGAAAATGTGTTCAACGTAAGGAAAATGCGTACAGGCTAAAATCAAAAACAATTTCGAATAATCACCTTGAGACAATATCGTTTCAATTTCTTTTAAACAACGATGAATAATGGATTTTGTTGTATTGCTCTCAGAATCATCTTCAACTGCTGTTACTAATTCTGTGCATGGAATAGTTAAAACATTACTGAAAATATCCGGGGAATTTTGGAAATATTTCCTGTGAACTTCTGAATCAATCGTTGTTTGTGTCCCTAAAATAGCCAATAATGCATTGGATGCGGATTTGTGGCAATGAACTACTTTCTCCGTTCCAAATTCAATAATATCAATAACATTATCTTTAATTTGCGGATAAATGTCCGTTTTTTCCAGTAATACGCTTAATGTATTGCAGGCAATGACGATCAGATCAGGATTCAGTTTCTGGTTAATGTTGACGAGAAGATTATTAAAAATATTGGTTTTTAATTTCAGATCCGCAATCGAATTATAACCGTAATTTTCGTCGGGAAGGCCATTTACAAAAATAATAGTGATTGGTTCCGGAAAAAATAGTGATTTTAACGATTCGTATAATCCGGCCGCTATTCCTAAACCGCCAAAACCTGAATCAGTAACAACAATATTCATCGAAATATGGGTTAGTTGTGATGAGGTTTATTTATCAAGAATTTGACAAAATTGACAATAAAATCTAGAGCCGGTTCGATTAGATCATCGGTCAGTATAAAGTCGCTGCTATGTGAGCTGCCACTGCCTTCTGCGCCAACCTGAAAGTACAGTCCCGGAACTTTTTTTAGATAATAGGCAAAATCGTCAGCCCCCATGGACGGTTTTTCCATTTCAACAAGTCGCGCACCATATCCATTTTCTTTACTGAACTGCACAAGGGCGGAATACATTTTAGGGTCATTAATGATCGCCGGCGTACTGTTTGGAATATCGAATTCAATTTGACATTTATATAAAGTCGCAAAATTCAGACTGAATTCCCGAATGCCTTCAAGAAGCACTTTCAGCACTTTATTATCGAAATTTCTGAGAGTACCGATAAGGGAAACTTCCGGGGGAATGATATTATGATATTGGCCGCCGTGAATGCTTCCGAAAACCAGGGTGAAGTCATCCCGGCTATCAATAATTGTTTTAAGATATCCATTTAACTGACTGATATACAGTGATGTTACACGAATCAGATCAACCGTGGCATGGGGTCTTGATGTATGTCCGCCGGGGCCGATAAATTTCAATTTAAGAAGTGTTGAAGAAGCACAGGCTGTCCCCTGTTTGATGGCAATCCCGCCGGTTTTGAACCGAAGATCGACATGAACGGCAAAAATCCCAATCATATTTTCAAAAAGCGGTTCTTTATGAATGTACGAAGCCCCGTCGGGATATGTCTCTTCAGCAGGCTGAAATAAGATTCTCAGTTTACCATTCAACTCATCCGGGTGCTGTGCAAAGTATTTCGCCAATCCCAGGCCGATAGTTGCATGGAAATCGTGACCGCAGGCATGCATGACGCCGAGGTTTTTTGATTTGATCGAATGCCCGGCATTTTCAATAATCGGAAGTGCGTCAATATCCGCACGAAATCCGAGAACTGGCTTCTCCCCTGTTCCCACATCTACATAGCCGCCGGTTTTAAGAGAACTGAAGGGCTTTAACTCAAGATTCCATGCCTGAATCTTCTCTCTGATATATTTTGTGGTAGCATACTCTTCATAGGACAATTCAGGATTTTCATGAAGCCAATGGCGTGCATTAATTATTTCATCAAAAAATACGTTATTAATTTTTATCATAAGCGGATTTTTATACAGTAACTCTCATTATATCAGGAATCGCATTCGTATATACCTCTTTAAGGTCATCAAGTGAAATATCGATCGATTCATTCATTTTCAGTCGATTATTGTTTTTAACCCGGCCAATTGTAAAACAGGGTACAATATTCCTTGCGGCAATTCGTTCCATATCCAGCAAATGGTTTTCTGAAATAGATAGAATAATCACCGATTGAGTTTCGCCGAAAAAGATTTCATCGTCTCTTAGTTTGCGGGAAATATAAATTGAAGCGCCCATCGGTTTTTCCGGATTATTGATACAGGATTCCGCGATCGCGACCGCTAAACCACCGTCAGAAATATCAGTGGCCGAATTGACTATTCCGTTGCGAATGGCTTCCAGGCAGGCCTTGTGAACCCGTTTTTCAAAAGGCAGATCAATCGTCGGTGTGTCACCGGCAACCAAATTATGGACAACTTTCAAATATTCGCTGCCGCCCAATTCACCCTTCAGAGTACCCAACATCATAATAAAATTGCCGTCGTTCTTGAAATAGGATGTTGTTACATGGTCCAGGTTTTCGATGAGGCCGACCATACCGACAACGGGTGTTGGATAGATCGCACCGTCGGGTGACTCGTTATAAAAACTGACATTTCCGCCCGTTACTGGTGTATTAAATGTCCGGCAGGCGTCACCCATTCCAAGAATTGCCTGTTTGAACTGATAATAGATTTCAGGATCGTAGGGATTACCGAAATTTAAACAATTCGTTATCGCAATCGGTTTTGCGCCGGTGCATACTACATTTCTGGCGGATTCGGCTACGGCAATAGCGCCTCCACGATAGGGATTAAGGTACGTGTACCGTCCGTTTCCATCGGTTTTGATTGCAATCGCTTTTTTGGTTCCTTTAATCCGGATAACAGCTGCGGAACCTCCAGGCGGAATCACCGTATTTGTTCGGACAGTATGATCATACTGATGATAAACCCATGATTTATCTGCAATTGTGTGAGATGCCATAATTTTTTTCAGCGCATCGTTATAATTATTCGGTTCAGGGATTTCTTTCAGATCAACGGCATGTAATTCTTTTAAATAATCAGGCTCTTTTGTCTCACGCTGATATACCGGTGCGCCGCCACCCAGGACCAGATGCCAGGCAGGAATGGAGCCAAACTGTTTTCCATTCATAAAGAGATCAAGATTGCCGGTGTCGGTAACGGAACCGATTTCGACACAATTCAAGTCCCATTTATTGAAAATCTCTATAACCTCTTTTTCAAAACCACGCCGGATAACGACCAGCATTCGCTCCTGGGATTCCGAAAGCATGATTTCATAGGAGGTCATTCCAGGCTCACGCATGGGAACTTTGCTGAGATCCAGTACCATTCCGCTTTTTCCCTTTGCGGACATTTCCGAGGTCGAACAAGCAATGCCGGCAGCACCCATGTCCTGAACACCAATGAGATAATCTTTACGGGCCAGTTCAAGTGTTGCTTCAAGTAGAAGCTTCTCGGTAAACGGATCTCCAACCTGCACGGATGAGCGTTTTTCTTCAGATTCCTCACTCAGTTCTACAGATGCAAATGTCGCCCCGTGGATGCCGTCACGACCCGTTGATGAACCGACAATCATAACCGTGTTGCCTTTGCCTTTGGAAACAGCACTTACAACCCGGTCATGCTTGACAATTCCGATAGTCATGGCATTCACCAGCGGGTTACCGGTATAACATTCATCGAAGTACACCTCTCCAGCCACTGTTGGAACGCCCATACTGTTACCATAATGAGCAATACCTTTGACAACTTCATCAAAGAGATAGCGATTTCTAGGAATCGATAAGGGGCCAAAACGCAAGGAATTGAGCGACGCTATCGGCCGGGCGCCCATGGTGAAAATGTCGCGTAGAATTCCGCCTACGCCAGTAGCTGCCCCCTGAAAGGGTTCGATTGCCGATGGGTGATTATGGCTTTCAATTTTGAATGCCACTGCCAGGCCATCTCCGATATCGACAAGCCCGGCATTTTCTGCACCGGCCTCTACCAGTAATCGTTTACCGGTTCGGGGCAGGGTTTTCAGCATAGCGATTGAATTTTTATAGCTGCAATGCTCACTCCACATGACGGAAAAAACACCGAGCTCAGTATAGTTTGGTTTTCGGCCTAAAATTTCCAGTATCCGATCCCATTCCTCCTTATTTAAACCATGTTCAATAGCTAGTTCCAGAGTAACTTCCGGTTCCTGAATCTTATTCATTAAAACTCCAATGATTTTATCAATGCTTACTTGTGCTCAATAAACGCACGCTAATTTCATAATCTTTTGGCAGAAATACAGCAACAAATTGAAAAATATACAGCTATCCGTGATGCACAAAATCCCAAATAGTCTGTGCGAGTTTTGGTCCAATTCCTTCTACCTGGCAGAGTTCTTCAACGGACGCAGAGCGCATATTTTTCATCGTCTCAAAATATGCCCACAGGGCTTTTTTCTTGGCAGTACCCAGGCCTTGAATCTGATCAAGCATTGAGCCCAGGCTGTTTTTACTGCGCAGGTTGCGATGATAGGTAATGGCAAAGCGGTGAGCTTCATCCCTGATGCGCTGCAAAAGAATCAAGGAAATACTATTCCGCGCCAATAATAGTGCTTCCGACTCATTCGGCAGAAATACTTCTTCAAGTTTTTTGGCCAAACCAATTATTGGAATGGAATTAAGATTGAGATCTTTTACAACCGATTTTGCAGCAGTGAGTTGCCCTTTTCCTCCATCGATGATAATTAAATCCGGCAGTGATTTCTGCTCATTTATCTGACGAGTGTAGCGTCGTCGAACTATCTCCTGCATCATTGCGAAATCGTTTATGCCCTTCACGGTTTTAATTCGAAAACGACGATACTCACTCTTTTGCGGACTGGCGTTATTGAATGTGACAAGCGAGCCGACTGCGTATTTTCCCTGGATATTGGAAATGTCAAAGGCTTCTATCCGCCGCGGTAATTCTTCCAAATTTAAATCGATCTGTAACTGTTTGAGAGATTTTGGGATAAAATTCGGCCGATTGGATTTTTTGTTGATGACATCCTGCAATTGTACAGTCGCATTTTTCTCCGCAAGACGCAGCAGATCAAGTTTTTCCTCTTTTGCCGGGCGCGTTATTTTGACTGATTTATTTTGCAAATTGGAAAGCCACTTCTCAAGGAGATCCTTTTCGGACGGATAAACATTAACGTTAATTTCCGGAGGAATTAATTGGGATTGATCGTAGTATTGCTGAATAAAAGTTTGCATGATCTCGTTCAATTCAGTGTTCGTTGCCTGATCTAGAATAATTGTGTCCTTGCTGAGCATTTTTCCTCGCCGGACCCGTAAAACAACTACTAAACCTATATCTTCTTCAACTATTAAACTGATAAAATCCCGGTCTTTGAAATCCGTGAATTCCACTGATTGTTTATGAAAATAGTTATTCAACAGTTTCAGGTTGTCCCGTAACCGGGCAGCAATTTCAAACCGTAAATCTTGCGATGCGTTTTCCATTCTTTGCTGAATGAATGCAATCACATCTGTTGATTTTCCGCTCAGAAAGGCATTAACCTGTTTAATCATTCGAACATATTCACTTTCGGAAATAAGTTGCTGGCAAGGGCCTTCACAATTATGGATGTGATATTGCAGACAGAGTTTTACCTTTTTGGAGGCAACTGTTTCGGGATTAAGCCGGTAATTACAATTACGAACAGTAAAAACCTTTTTAATGATTCTAAGTATTTCCCGAATAGTCCGTGAGTCGGTATAGGGACCGAAATACCGGGAACCGTCATTAAGCAATTTTCGGGTGATAAAAACACGTGGGAAAGATTCAGGGGTAATCCGGACGTAAGGAAAAGTTTTATCATCACGAAGAAGCACGTTATACCGCGGTTTTTCTTCCTTGATTAATGTGTTTTCCAGAATCAACGCTTCTATCTCGGAATGTGTCATGATAAATTCAATATTCCTGACCCGTTTGACCAAACTTTGTGTTTTTGGACTCTGGGATTTATCGGAGTTAAAGTACGATCTAACCCGATTTTGAAGATGCTTGGCTTTACCGACGTAAATGATTTTATTTTGTTCGTCTTTAAAGATATAACAACCGGGATCGACCGGTGCATTTCTGACTTTTTGAAGAACGGATTCGGGAAATTTAGGCATTAATAATCCAGATTATACAAAAGAGTGACAATCTGGTCCTGCATATTATTTACAACACTCGTCGGTACTGGGTAGTGATTAACCAGGATTGAAAATATGTATTCATGGCCCTTAACAGCCTGCACAAAGCCTGAAAGCGCCCGGACCCGGCCAACATATCCGGTTTTAGCAAAAACGTGTCCAGCGGCGTTTGAGCCGTTTAAACGGTGTTGCAGTGTACCATCGACTCCGCCAATCGGTAGAGAATCATAAAATACCTGGTAATTGGGATTATTCCGGATGCCGCGTAATATGGTAACAATCTGATTCGCTGTGACGAGATTATGACGTGATAAACCAGAGCCATCTACAATAAATATATCATCAGGATTCAGACCGATCCGGGTGAACCACTGCTTCTCAGCTTCCACACCCTTTTTTGTGCTTCCTTCGTTGAAAAATTCAACACCCAGGGTTTTCTGAAGCTGCTCTGCATAGAAATTCTGGCTTACTTTGTTCACGGTACGAATAATTTCCGACAGTGGAATCGAAGTATGTGTTGCGACCAGAGTATATTTTTCATAATCAGGAACCATTAGAGGTAATTCGTCTATGTCACTGATATTATTAACACTTATGCCATTTTGTTCTAATGAATATTTAAATGCCGACAATGTGTAATTTGTCGGATTATCCACTGTTACCCATTCTTCGATTGTATCTTTTCCCGCTTTAACTGTGCCAAATATCGTGACCGATTCTGTTCCGGGAGTCCGAAAGAAATCGATATACGTCGATGAATCAGTTGGAACAGTAATAATCTCATTTTTTATTTCAAGATAATTCATGTCAGGTTCAGTAAAAAGATATGGAGTGCGGCCAACGGAATCACCGGGAATGATGAAGACGTCAACACAATTATCATTAAATGACAACGCACTGGTCTGAGCGGCGTAATAATAGGACAGATCATCCCAGGCCCAGCTATATCCCAGCCCGGAATCATCAAAAAGATTATCATCGCCGATGATATTGCCGTTAATTTTATGAATTCCCATGGATTTTAGTGTTTCTGTCCAGTTCTGAAACAGTTCCAGCCGATTACCGCCATTATGCCTTCCGGAAATGGTCGGGTCGCCTGATCCTTTTACGATCAGATTGCCATTCAAAACACTATTTTTGATGTTGCCGTCGTAATACAAGGATGTTTTATAACGATAATCAGGTCCCAGGAGCGCCAAAGCTGAGGATGTTGTAAATAGTTTCATATTGCTGGCAGGCATCAATAACGTATAGGCATTTAAAGAATACAGGACTTCCTGAGTTTTATAATCTTCAATATGAATGCCGATAATGGCTGTCTGAAAATGAGGAGCGTTAATAATGCTGTTAAGCTGTGACCGAAAGGACTGTATCGCCGGTTTTGATGAATATTTTGGTGATGTCCCCTGGATGTTGTAATCAACGATTTCAAGGTAATACAACGAACTGCAGCTGATGAGAAAACAAACGAATAGAACTATAACAAGCGGTTTACTGAATTTCATCACGAATTTTCCTTTGATGTCTAATGTGAATGTCTCTCTATATCTGGACCAAAATAGGTTTTCCAAAAATTATCCATTGTGGATTCCAGTTTGTGTATGATTTCGTTATCTGTACTTTGTTTTGTTTTCATTGATAAAAGTAGCAAATGATGACATAATTCCAACTGTTGTTGATAGTTTTCCAACTTTACTTTGTCAGTTTTATCGACCGGCTTCACCCGTTGGGTCAGAAAATACTGAGTCACGATTTCCTGAATGTGGTCGGCGTGGGTTTCTTTATTATCTACCCAACGAATTAACTGATTATAATCGATCTCTTTTTCCGCTGATAATTTGGTAATCATGGTCATGGATTTTTCAATCGTGGCGATATGTTCAGTAATCATGTCAAAACGCATTTCGTCACCGTAAATACCACAGGGGATTTCACAATGGGCGTTCACCAGAACCGGTACAAAAATGACGGAAATCAAAGCGCTGATTAAAACATTTTTCATCACGACCTCCATATAATTACCAACAATATAATGGATATTGGACTGAAATAGTAGCAATTTGTAGACGATAATGAATAGTTTTATTACTTTTTTTTGGTCTGAATATTTGTCAAATTACTGGTATGAAAAATGAGGTTAAATAATGAGTTTGATTTGCTTACATAATGCGACCGTTTATACAGGTATCACCGTTTTACAAAAAAGTACGGTGATGATTGCCGACGGCAAGATTGAGGATGTCATTTCCAACGAACGCTTTAAAAAACGGCAAATTCCTCGTGATGCTCAATTATTTTATTTGAATGGGGCAAATATTGCAGCCGGTTTTATCGATACGCACATTCATGGCCTGCACGGATTCGATACGGCTGACGGAAATCCGGATTCAATTTTGGAAATGTCAAAAGCACTGCTTGAATATGGCGTAACTGGCTTTTGTCCGACGCTTTATCCGCAGCCCGATGATAATTTTCTTGAATCGATCAAAGCGGTTGTTGCGGCGATTGGAAAAGAACCCGGCGCAAAGATTTATGGTATGCATCTGGAAGGTCCCTTCATCTCACCGGACAAACCGGGTGTATTGACCGGAAAATACATGAGAAGCGTCGATATTAATCTTATGAAAAAATTTCTGGATGTATCTCAAGGGCATATCTCAATAATGACTGTCGCTCCTGAATTAAAAAACATGCATGAATTGGCAATTCTTGCCGGAAAAAGCGGCATTGTGGTCTCCGCTGGACATTCCAATGCAACTTATGAAAATATGCTGGAAGGATTCCAGGCCGGGATTTTGCATTCAACACACTTCTTCAATGCAATGCGCAGATTACACCACCGGGACCCGGGTGTCGTCGGCGCGATCATGATCCACGCCAATGTTTCCTGCGAAGTGATTGCGGACGGTTTTCATGTTCATAAAGCAATTATGGAACTTTTACTGCGTGTAAAACCAGTTCATAAGGTCGTATTAGTGACGGATGCTTTAAAACCGACAGGTTTAAAAAGTGGAACTTTAATAGCGAATGATGAAGAAGTTGTTCTTGACAAGGGACTTTTCAAACTGAAATCCGATGGGACGATTGCGGGTTCTGCGCTTACAATGATAAAAGGTGTACAGAATTTGTATGAGATGGGTATCCCGCTGCACGACGCTATCAGAATGGCAAGCATTAATCCGGCCAACGTCATTAACCGTCAAAATGTGACCGGTTCGCTGATCCCCGGAAAAGACGCGGATGTCGTGGTATTTGATAATGATTTCAATGTAATGATGACCTTTGTCAAAGGTGAATTGAAGAAATTCTCAGAATAAAAAAAACCTCCTGATTTAACAATATTCAGGAGGCTTCTATTTTTTTCAGTTAATACTATTCAATAGTCGAAATGTCAAAATCCTCCGGCATTCCGATCGGTTTCATTTCAATTTTATGTTTCTTCATAGCACGTTTCAGAGATATCTGCTCGAAAAACAGATAGATAATCGGTATCACAACCAGTGTCAGAACTGTTGCGGTTGTCAATCCGCCAATGACAGCTCTGGCCATTCCAACCCAGAGTTCCGCGCCTGACCCGAGCTCCAGGGCAATCGGAAACATCGCCAGAATAGTGGTCAACGCCGTCATTAAAATAGGACGCATACGACGCTTCCCTCCTATCAAAATCGCGACCCAGAGATCATGTCCATGTTTTTCACGCAGCTGGTTGATATAGTCAATTAACACAATTCCGTTATTAACAACAATTCCAACGAGTAAAACCATCCCGATTAATGAAGTAACACTCAGGGTTGTACCCGTCAGGAAAAGTCCCCAGATTGCCCCGATAATTGCCAGTGGGACCGTGAATATAATAATAAACGGATCCAGCAGTGATTCAAACTGTGAAGCCATAACCATATAAACCAGAACCAATGCTATCAGAATTGCCAGCCCAAGATACATGAAGGATTCCTGCATGTCTTCTGCAGCGCCACCAACTTCCCAGCGAAAATTAGGCGGAAAATTCATTTTCTTGAGTTCATCCTGAACATCGTCCAGGACAGATTGTAAATCCCTGTCGGCAACAGAACATGATACACTGACCATTCTCTCCTGATCTTCACGGTCAATTTGGGATGCGGCTTCACCAGAAATAATAGAAGCGACATTTTTCAGTGGTACCTGGATACCAGTGACTGAAGTTATAAAAATATTTTCCAGATCGGTTTTTGATTGACGATATTTTTCATCTAACTGGACGATAACATCATACTCTTCACCGCTTTCACGAAATTTAGTTGCCAGTTTTCCTTTAACCGCAGTTTCAATGGTTGTTGCTACCTGAAAAACAGACAAGCCTAAAGCGGAAACACGATCACGATCAATCCGAATCTGGTACTCTGGTTTCGGTTGGCTGTAACTCTTGGTGACATCAACGACACCTTCAATTTTTTCCATGACAGCTTCCAGGTTATCACCCAGTGTCGTGGCAATCTTTCGGTCAAAACCAAAGATTTTGATGACGATATCACCTCCGCTGCCAAACGGAGAGCCCGATTGCATTGTTACCTTAGTGCCGGGCAAATTACGAAACCGTTTTCTTAAATTATCTTCAATTTCAAAGCTGCTTCTTTCACGGTCTTTGACATCGGGAATACTGACATTTATTTCACCACGATTCGACCCGGTGCCAAACATTGCGGCCCAACCTTCACCAATTCCGAAACTGATCTGTACATTTGTCGCTTCCGGTATTTCTTCAAAAAGAATATCCTCGATTTGCTTAAATGTTTTATCCGTCGTTGTGAGTGATGCCCGAGTTTCCCGTTGAATGGTCAACTGAATAAACGACTGGTCAGTTTTTGGCATAAACTCACCACCAACTTTTGAAAATATAAAAAATGTAGAAATAAACAGGACAACGATCACAATCAGGACAATTTTCTTATGTCCTAATGACCAGTTTAGTATTTGAACATATCTTCTTTCCATATTATTCAGAAAATTTCCGATATCATCATCGATTTTTTGCAGCAATTTCCAACGGCTTTGTTTCTGCTTATTCACAAGTAATCTGGACGTCAATAATGGAATAAGAGTCAACGCAACGAGCAATGATACTGTTAGTGAGGTGACAATTGCCACGACCATATCTTTGAACATTACACCTGCAATTCCGGGTACAAAGAAAATCGGAACAAAAATCGCCAGCGTCGTCAATGTCGATGCAATGATAGCAACACCTACTTCGGTCGTACCATCATCGGAAGCAGTTTTGATATCCTTCTCCATATCACGGTGTCGAAAAATATTTTCCAGCACAACAATAGAGTTATCGATGAGCATTCCCACCGCCAGCGCCAGCCCTGCCATTGATATAATATTTAATGTTAAACCAATCTGACTCATGACGAAAAATGTAATAATAATCGAAACAGGAATCGATATTGCAGCAATCAGGCTGCTGCGAACATGTCGTAAAAAAAACAGTAAAACAAAAAATGCCAGGAAAAATGCCTGGATAGCTGTATTTGTCAAATTACTTAAGGATTTTTTTATAAATTCCGACTGATCCCAGATCATATTGAATTCTACACCTTGCCCAATATCTTTGGCAATTTTAGGGAGTTCTTTCAGTACTGCGGAAGCGGTCTGAACCGTGTTAGCATCGGACTGTTTTTGTAAGAACATAAACAGCGCCGGGACACCATTATTGCGAACAATTTCCGTCTGTTCCTTGTAGCCATCAATCACTTCAGCAACATTT
>JAHJGX010000227.1 GCA_018824205.1 bacterium | reverse complement strand
GACCATTTTTGGTACATTTTTTCGCGACCCTTGACACATCTCTACTTTTTTCCAAAATCCTCTGTTTTATTTGTGCATATTTCAATCTATTTAATTCTACCTGGATATCAAGTAATTGAGATTTATCATTAATATTTGGCGAATCATCGATGATAACAGTCTTATACTCTTTGTGTTCTTCATCATAATATAAATTGTATATATTATTTTCTTTTAATCTCTTGATATTTACTATTGGTTTTTCTGGCAGGTTTTCAATTATTTCAGTTAAATTCACTAGCTTATCTTTCTATCATTTATCTGTTTAAATCTCTTCCACTATCCCCCGAAACTGCTCCAGGGCTGCTTCAAGATTATCAGCAATCTCAGCCGCCAGCACATCAGGATCGGGCAGGTTATCCATATCTTCCAGGCTTTCATCCCTCAGCCAGAAGATATCCAGGCTGATCTTATCCCGCTGAATCAGTTCATCGTATGTAAACGATTTAAACCGTTCGGATTCCTGGCGATCATGCCGGTTCTCGGGATTATAACATTTAATGAAATCTTCTAGGTCGGTATGTTTTAACGGATTGGTCTTCAAGGTGAAGTGTTTATTTGTCCGCAGATCGTAAATCCAGAGTTTTTCAGTCCAGACCTTTTCACTAGCAGGCTTGCGGTCAAAAAAGATCACGTTCGCTTTTACACCCTGGGCGTAGAAAACGCCAGTCGGCAATCGCAACAGAGTATGGACATCATATTCCTGCAGCAATTTCCGACGAACGGTTTCACCGGCTCCGCCTTCAAACAGCACATTATCCGGAACCACAACAGCGGCTCTACCGTTGATCTTCAACAGGGATTTAATATGCTGGACAAAGTTCACCTGCTTATTGGAGGTGGTTGCCCAGAAGTCCTGGCGTTCATAAGAAATCGCTTCCCGGGATGCCTTCCCACCACCATTGACAATTGTAACACTGCTCTTTTTACCAAACGGTGGATTGGTAAGCACCATATCATAGCGATCATTGCCCAATGACTCCAGGGAATCTTTCACTTCGATCGGGCTTTCTTCACCGCCAATGCCGTGCAGATACAGATTCATCACACAGAGCCGGGCGACACTGTCAGCGATTTCAATACCAGATACCGCAATCTTTCGTAAGTGCTGTTTCTGCTCTTTATCCAGTTGAAACTGATGGGCAATGTAATTATGGGCAGAGATGAGAAATCCGCCAGTACCACAAGCCGGGTCCATAATCTGGATTCCCGGTTCCGGGCGCATTACTTCCACAATCGCGTCAATCAGTGGTCGGGGTGTAAAATACTGACCGGCACCGCTTTTTACATCTTCAGCGTTCTTCTGCAGCAGACCTTCATAGGTTTCACTTTTGACATCAACATCCAGCCCCATCCAGATTTCATCATCGATCATTTTGATGATACGGCGTAGTTTCGCTGGGTCCTGGATCTTATTTTGAGACTTACGGAAGATGACCCCGATCAGTCCGGATTCTTTTCCCAGGCTTTCCAGTAGATGCCGGTAATGCAATTCCAGTTCATCACCTTCTTTATTTCGCAGGCTTTCCCAATTGTGTTCAGCCGGTATTTGGGATTCTTTATTGTAGGGCGGTTTGCTCCGCTCATCATCCATTTTCAGAAACAGGAGGTAGGTCAATTGCTCGACATAATCCCCATAACTGACCCCATCATCACGGAGCACATTACAATAATTCCAGAGTTTTGATACTAAGGTTGCCGCATCGGTCATTATATTAATTATCCTTATTGATCAGGTTTATAATCACTTTTACAATCAGGTCCTTTTCTTTCGGATCGCTTTGCGCAACCATCAGACAGAGCGCTGTCAGGGCATTGTCAGCAATTCGTTTGCTGCCATCAGAATGATAAAGCCAGCGGTTCTGTTCCAGAAACCAGAGAAACATTGCCCCGGCAACCCGTTTATTGCCATCGACAAAGGGATGGTTCTTTATTAAAAAATAGAGCAGGTGAGCCGCCTTTTCTTCAATACTGGGGTAAGCATCTTTACCTCCAATGGTTTGATAAACAGATGCAATAATCCCCTGCAGGATATTCCCGCGCTCTTTGCCATAGAGATCACCGCGTCCCGGTTTTTGAGATTCTGCTTTGATCAATTCTTGCAGGGCGGATCTGGCGTTATCATAATCAAGGGTAAAGTGTTCATCCCGATTGACGTTTTCGATTGTCAAACTCTGACGGTCATAACCGTCAAGCGTATCCAGAGCGTGGGCATAGTCCCGGATCACCTGGACAATCCCCTTGGCTTCAGCATCGGTCAGGGTTCTATTTTCCACAACCCGCTGAAAGACATCGACACTCTCTTTTAACTTCCTGAAATTATCGCGGGCTTCCTGCAACCGCTTTTCATTAATCGTATAACCCTGGATAATATGCTGCTTTAAAATATTGGTCGCCCAGATGCGGAATTGAGTGCCCATCTTGGAATTCACCCTGTAACCGACAGAGATAATCAGATCCAGATTAAAGTAATCAACCTGATAGGTTTTACCATCCGAAGCAGTTGTTGCAAAATTTGCAACAACTGAATCACGGCTAAGTTCACCGCTGGTATAAATATTTCGGATATGTCGGGAAATTACTGACTTATCTCTCCCAAACAATGTGGATATCTGATTAAGTGATAGCCAGACGGTTTCCTCGTCTAATCGTACTTCTAGTGCCGGAATATTGTTCTCCGGCTGATAGATGATGATACTGCCTTTGCCTGCCGCGTCGGTCATTATACTAATCCTATTTGTGGGTTCATTTTTAAAAAGAGGTTCTTATTCAAATAATCAAAAGACTGTTCGAGATCATACTCGATACCGGGACGAATCAGACCCGCAATATCGCTTCGGAAATCAGAATCGGAAATCTTATCATGAATGTTATCAATGTATTCTTCTTTCTGAATTGTTAACTCATTGTGTCTGATAAAAACGTCAAACGCCTGTAACACATGCTCCACATTAATCGTCCGATGGCTTATGCTGTACCAGAGATCGAACAGATCACGACCTTTTTTACGCTGATATAGCGCCCGCATCTTTGAGCCCAGCAGTTCTTCAATGGAATAGGTTACCAAATTGCTTTGGCCGGAAAACCAACGGGATTCAACTTTATATGGAACAGTTTGGTAGCCGAATACCGTGAAATGTTCACGACAATTGATTTCAATCTTCAATCTCAGTGGCACAGTCGGCGGAGTTTCTGATTCAAAGCGGTAGATCAATGTCGTGTTGCGATGTTTTTGACTCCGGGCAGGTTCTCCCAGGTAATTCAGCACCTGCCGAAAACGATCAATGGTCTCGCCAACTGACTCTGCAGATACCTGGACCAGGTCAATATCTTCAGAATAACGAGCTGCCGGCTGAAAATAAAGTTTATGAAGCGCCGTTCCTCCACGAAATGCCACTTTCTGACGCAAAAGCGGATCATTAAAAATGTCAACCACCGCCCGGCTAATGATCAGGTCCTGTTCGATCATTTCAACTTTTTGCCAGGGAGCAACAGACATCCATTCCGATATAATGATTTGAGGGATCATATTTCCGCTTCTATCTGGTAATTTTCAATAACTTTCCACCGATTATTGACCGGGAAACCGGTCTTGACTTTACGTGGATTGAGGGGGACGCGATACCGAATCTGGTTTTGAATGACCTGGTAAAGACTATCTGCCAGGGCAGTTTGTTCCAGAGTAATTTCCAGAATATATCCCAAGCGCTGCAACGGTGCTACCTTTACATCTATCTCAGACAGAATCCCCCAGTCTTCCGGTTTGATAACTTCGACCAATTCTGACAGGATTTCCGCGGTACGGCTAAGACCACCGACTTTATATAAATACAAAAGCAGGTCATATGCTGTCAGTACCGGATTAGAAACCTTCAGATAGCCAGTCAGTGTTTTTTTATCAATCAAAGCATTTGCCGGAATAGAAGATTTAAGAACGAAATTGACCTTGACGCCCTTTTTGTATAGGGGACGCATATTGCTGACAGTTACTACATAGGATTCCTGGGGACGCTGATGGGCCGCACCGTGGAGTGCCGCTGCGGTGAGCAAACCCATGTAATAGGGCTTTTGCAGATAGGCCATAAGATCATCAATAAACTGTTCAGGTGGCAAGATCCCCATGGAGCGGTATTCCAACGGGACAAGAGCATAAAAACCTTTGTGGATCGAGACAATGCGATTTTTACGGATATATCTGCCGATTGCACGTTCCAATGCTACGTCACTGACCTTGAATTCGGAACGCAGTTCTTCAAGGCTGAAGGTATATCGGCCGCGACTTTGGCGATCATCAATGAATTGTTGCAGGTACTGATATTCTTTATTCATTATGTTAACATGAGTTGTTACGCGCATAACCTAACATATAATGATTGGTATTGCAACTATAAACTCATTTTCTTGTGTCTCTTTTGCATGTCAAACGCATTTAGTATCATATTGTGACCATTATTGCAAATAAAACGTTAAACGATTTTGAGAATAACTTTAATTTGCATATTAACATATCCTCTGTTAATGTGCAATGTGTGTGTTAATATTCATTGTCCATTTCGCTTTTCTTTCTTGATCCTCTCCAGCAACACACTCGCTGGCTCGTCTGCCGGATCCTGCGGCACCAACTTCCCCTCGAACGCCCGCTTCAGGATGGATTGGCGCAGGGATTGGGAGCGCTTGAGTTCAGCATCAATGGTTTGTTCAGATTCATCAATGATCGAGGTTAATCTCGCGACCTCCTGGGCAATGATTTCCTGCTCTGCACATAAAGGG
>JAHJGX010000026.1 GCA_018824205.1 bacterium | reverse complement strand
TACATGAAGTTCAACATGCTATTGATGCACTTTATGATGCCAATGGGCATCCTGAGATGTATCACGGAGACGAACCGTATAAATTTCCTGTTACTTGTGGGGAACATTATGACTTTCAGGCAAAAATGTTTCGGACATTTAATGCCTATAAGGATTTACTAAGCAATTGGGGTGATATTTACGAGTCGGTAGATGCTGATAATGATGCTTTCCCGGATAATGAACCATTGGTAGCATTAGATGAATTGAGATTTAAAAGCAACTCCGTATTAAGAGATACAGATTTCGATGGATATACAGACCGACAAGAGGCGCTTGATGGAATTTATGAGGGTAGTGATCCAAATAATCCTGATACAGACAATGATGGTATTATAGATAGCCTGGACCAATATGTTAGATTTCCTGTTAAGACAACAATCAAACGTTTTACACCGATTATAGATGGCAATATTGAAGATGAGTGGCCTCTTACTAATAACACTGTAAGTTATACTCAAATAGGATATTCGCCCAAATTGTATTTGTGCTATGATAATGATTATTTATATTTGGCGCTTTATTTAGATGACATAGGTATTCCGGAGATTACTTTTGATTTTCATGCCGATGGTTGGTTTCACTCAAGTGGAAATACAAGAATAAAAATCAATCCATCAACCGGAGCGTTTATGTCGTTTCGGTCCTGGGATGCAGACCCGGCTGTCCAGGCGTATAATGAATCTCTCGGTGGAGCTCCGGATGGAATGTGGGATGATGACCCTAAGTATCAAGAACATTTTAATCGCAGGGTAATTTCACCAAGCAAGGTGAATTGTAAACTTGTTTTAGATTTTCCGGTTATCCAAATCGAAATGGCCATACCGAGAAGAGATTATGCCGGATTGACCCTACAGCCGGGCAATATGATCGGTTTGAATATTAATTATTCCAAAGTCAACAATGATCCGAACCAGTGGGCGACTACTCTTGATCAATATAATTTCGCTTATTTTACATTAGATAGTGGTCAAGTAGATATTGATCGTGAAGATGACAATAAGAATTTAGCGCTTAAACAATTCAGTCTTTCACAAAATTACCCTAACCCGTTTAATCCTCAAACAAAAATCGATTATCAAACTGATAAAGATGGACTCCTGGAACTGACTGTATATAATATAATTGGAGAGCGTGTTCAAACATTAGTAAATAGCTATACCCAACCTGGTAATTACCAGGTTGTCTGGGATGGAAAAAATGATAACGGAGTTCATGTACCTAATGGAATCTATTTTTACCGATTAAGTATGTCGAATGAAATTTCTCTAACCAAGAAAATGGTCTTGCTGAAATAAAAAATTAATATAAATCGGTTTCTCGAGGGTACAATTGTGAAAACTAATTGCTTTATTTTTGTTGTTACAACCTTGTTTTACTGTAATTTTAGACTAAATGCACAAGTATTAGTGTCTATACCTATTGATATCCTATCCGGTTTAGACGATGGGGAAATTACAGCAATGTCTGAACCGTCATTGACTATAAATACTGTCGAAAATATCTTTGACGGAAATCCATACACTGAAGCCGGCGTCCAGGATGATAGTACCGCCAGCGTTACATTGCAATTTCACGACGAAGTAAAATTCTCAAAATGCAAGGTGTTTTTCTGGAATGATGGACAGTGGTCTTTAGAAATTGCGAATTCATTAGACGATCTCAATGGAGAATCAGGATCTTATCAATCGTTAGTTGACAATCAAGACAATTTATTTTTTAACTGGGATTCTTCAGAATTTATACCGGTAACTGCAAAATATATCCGGCTAACAGAAAATAATTTGAATAATATTGGTGTTCACTTCGGAGAATGGGAACTCCAGGCAATAGTAAATTTTATTTCATTATCAATTTTACCCAGTCCTCTAAAATTGGTGCCCAATACATCATTGCAATTAAAAGTAGAGATTCTTGATGAAAATGGAGTTGGTTATCCTTACAATTTTCCTGATATAGTTCATTGGTCTTCTTCGAATAAACCCGTCGCTGATGTTAGTGAAATGGGAAAAATTCACACATACTCTTTAGGAACAGCAGCTATTACTGCTACCATAACAGCCCTATCCGGCACTACTATTGTTAATGTTGTGCCTGACTTTGAATCGGTTAATGACGAAACTCTTTATCTGAAGGTTGCCCTTGTGTTACAGAACCCGGTCATTGACTCTACTAACATGCAAAAGATTCATCAAGTTTGGGGATGGACAGATCCAATGGTTTATACTAATCAATTAATTGAAGAATTTAGCATGATGAGTGATGAAGTCGTACAATTTCAAATTGTAGAAATCCATGACGACGAGGGGATCTTTACCCGCCTTGAGGGAGAATTGATGAGTATTGATACGTTAGCGTATTATTACCTTACCCCCGGAAAATTATATGGCAGAGATACTTCCGGCACCCTTCAAAATTTAGCTGAATCTCAGGGCAAGGTTTACTTCGATTACAATGAAATGATAGATTATTATGATCTGGATACCAAACGAAACAGTGGTGCGATTGACGAAGTATGGGTTTATGCTCATCCATTTGCAGGTATGTATGAATCGCAATTAGTGGGGCCTGGCGCTTTCTGGTGGAATTCTCCCCCGTTAGATAATCCTAATTTGGAAAAATTACTATCAGTGATGGGTTGGAATTATGAGCGCGGGCTTGATTGTGCGGTACACAGTGTGGGTCATCGGGTTGAAAGCGCTATACGGCATGTTTATGGAAGGTGGGATTGTCATAATCCGGAACCTAACAATTGGGAACTTTTCACAAGGTTTGATAAAGATGTGCCGGGTCAGGCTCATATCGGCAATATTCACTTCCCACCCAACGGACAGAGTGATTATGACTATAGTAATACCCGGTATATTATTACCTATGCAGACAACTGGAAGCGCTATCCAATTTTGCTGGATCAAACCCGTAATATTAACTGTTCGGAGTGGGGATGTACACATCTGGGATATATGAGATGGTGGTTCAATCACTTACCGCGATATGCCGGAGTTACCGATGGTATATTGAATAATTGGTGGTACTATTTTGTTGATTATGAAGGAGCGGTTGAAAGAACCGAGCAGTTAATGTCAATAGATGACAAAATTGATGACAAAAATAATTTACCGAGAGATTTCTGGCTTGAACAAAATTATCCCAATCCATTTAACTCTAAAACGAGAATTGAATTTTATATCTCTAAATCAGGTACTCTAGATCTGGCTGTTTACAATATTGTAGGGCAACATATTCGTACTTTAAAAAATGACTATATACAACCTGGTACTTATAATGTGACCTGGAGTGGAAAAAATGATGCAGGTGAGCAGGTGCCAAGCGGAATCTATTTTTACAGGTTGAGCACATCAGAAGGAACAAATTTAATTAAAAAAATGATTCTATTAAAATAACGTGAATGGTTATTAAAAGGACTGGTTAATGAACCTCCCAGGCGCAAGCATCGGGGTATATTATCGGTGATATTTTTATATGAGACACCAATGTTTCTTAAACTCTTTTTTTCTAAAAGTAACATAGAGACAAGCCTAAGGGAATTCTCCGATTAAACCTTTGAAAGGGTAGAAATGAAGATTACTAATTTAAAAAGCAAAAGCTGGGAGTTTTACGTGAAAGTCCTTTTGGTAATGGGACTTTTTTTTGCGCAAACCGGTTTTCCCCAAAACCATATTGTACAGGTTTATGGTACAATAACCGATACAGCCGGCATCGGGATTTCCTGGGCAAGGGTCAGTTTTATTTCACAAGCCAACGGAGATACCACATCAACTCAAACAGATACCATCGGCGATTATTCTATCCAATTGGTTTTAACTCAGACCGATGTGGAAAAAAAACCTCCCCTAATCCCTAAAAGGTTTCAATTGTATCAAAATTACCCCAATCCTTTTAATCCTGGTACTATCATTGAATTTAAATTGCCACAAGTCTTACATCTAAAATTAACTGTTTTTAATCTCAGAGGGCAGATTATAAAGGTAATTGCCGATGGTTTTTATCCGGCAGGGCTTTCCCGGGTGTGCTGGGATGGTACCAACAGCAATGGTAAGGGTGTTGCGGCCGGGATTTATTTTTACCGTCTCGAAACAGAGCAATTTGCCGAAGCCAGAAAGATGTTGCTCTTGGATGGGGGCGAAGGAACAATCGGAAGTACATTGACATCATCCCGCAAATCCCTCCTAAAATCAAAAATGCTGTTTCAGGAAACTTTTACGATTTGTGCTGAAAAAGATGAATTTTATCCTTTCGTTGAGGAGAACTTTGTGGTTACTACAGAGGACACAGCGCTTGAAAAAAATGTGATCCTTGTCAAGAAAGTAACATGGCAATCTCTTGGGTTTGAGGACAAACTTGCCCTACGACTTAGACTTTATGAGCCTTATCTCTATGTCTGTGCTGGTTCAGACGGTCTGTGGAGAAAAGACATTAAATCAGAGTATTCGGATTGGGAATATTTGGGGATGGCAGATACGACTCTTGGAGATTATCGTGGAGTAATGGACGTTCTTGTTAATTCAGAAAACCCTGATGTAATGTTAGTTGCCTTCTTCCCGGATAGTGGTACTGCCCACGGCATTTTTAAAACAGAAGATGGAGGGAACACCTGGTTTGCTTCCGATAGCGGATTGGAGTTTCATTTCCCCCCACCCCGGGATGATGAAACGTATTTTGAACATCCGGCAATTTTTCTTCAAACACCCTACGATCTATTTGCTGCCGGTACTAAGATAGTCCACACTAATAATTTTGGTGAAACGTGGGAAGCGATTACGCCAATTGACGCTCCTGTACCAATTATGTGGACACACGCTTTCAGGTGTCATAGCCAGGACACTAACATACTATGGCTTGGAGGGGTATCGGTATTTTGTAGCCCTATACTTCTCTTTTCAACGAATAGTGGGGTTACCTGGGATTATGTTTACCTTGATACGATAGTTACGGTAGACAATGCTGTCTATAGCATCGCTTTTGATCCGTATGATTCAGATGTTGTATATGTGGGTTTGCTCATGGGGGAACTAATTAAAACTACCGATGGCGGAAATAGTTGGATCGTTTTACAATTACCCGACTCAGCTGCTTACTTTCGATATTTAGTAGAAGATGAGACACAATCCGGACACTTATTCACCGCGGCGAGTTCCACGGCAGGATCCACCATAATGGAAACAGAAGATGGTGGAGTAAGCTGGATAGATTTAAAAAGTCCAAATGACGGTGAGGTAATATTTATGATTTATGATTCGGAAGAGAATGCTCTGTATATCGGAACAAGATCAGGGCCCTTACCGTCGGGAGTATTTGTCTACAAATGATAAAAAAACTAAGAAATGAGGAGGAAATGATGAAATCCACAAATTATTCAAATGGAAAAATAGCCAAGAAGGCTATTATAGTGATTTTATCATTGTTGATCTCTAACATGATAGCCAACGCTCAAGTATTTCAAATAGGGAATCGTGAATATCGTTTTAAAGATTCAAAATGGTTTAATTATTCATCGGGCATAAAAGGTGACATAATAGTGCCTGACAGGTTAATTGTCAGATTAGCAAGTAGGGAAAAACCTGTAACATCGGATTTCAAGAACCTCGGTATTTCTGGAGTAAATGTTATATCAAGGCGACTTTTGGGGGATTATTATGTTCTTGAAATTGCCCCCAACGTAGATCCGTTTAATGTAGTGCAAACACTTTTTCAAAGTGCCGTGTTTGAGTATGTAGAATTTGATGCACTCGGTACCTATGCTGCAACACCTCAAGACCCTTACTTCCCGGAGCAATGGAATTTGGATGACACAAAACTCCGGATGGAACTTGCGTGGGACTTATCATCTGGTGACAATTCAGTTATTTTAGCTATTATAGATAGTGGCACAGAATATGATCATGAGGATTTAGACAACAATATATGGAACAACAGTGATGAACTCCCGGGTGATGGAAACAGCGATGGCTATCCGGGTGTGGCCGGGGTAGATGATGATGGGGATGGATTAATTGATGAAGATTCTCAAGGCTTACAGCCGGGTGAACCTGGATATACAAATGACCTTTTTGAAGACGATGATGAGAACGTATTTATTGACGATTTCTACGGTTGGGACTTTGCAGATGACGACAATTCACCAATAAGTACTAACTATCATGGAACGGCAGTTGCTGGAATAGCCGGGGCTCAAACTCATAACTGCGAAAACGGCGTCTATACAGGGATAGCTGGTATCGCTGGTGGATGGAAAACTAAACCTGGGGTAAGTTTAATGATTCTTAAAGTATTATTTAATATTCCTGATCTTTTTGTTTTTGCGTCTGCCACAGCAGAGTGCATTACATACGCTTCAGAAAATGGGGCAGACGTAATGAATATGAGTTGGGGCTGGTATAACTTTTATGATTGGTATGAAGATGTAGTTAATGAAGCTGTGAATGATTATGATTGCATTCTGGTTGCATGTTCTCACAATTTCAATAGAGATATAACTTTTCCCGCAAAATATGCAAACACAATCGCTGTGGGAGCCACTGACGAAAATGATGTCCGCCGTCCTTATAGTAACTATGGACCTGAACTAGACGTGGTCGCTCCATCTCACGTTCCTACTACAACTTTAAACAATGGTTATATAGACGAATTTACTGGTACTTCAGCATCAGCGCCTCACGTTGCTGGTTTGGCAGCTCTTATAAGATCTATAAATCCCAACATTTCTTGGGTTCAGGTACGCAACGTAATTCGTAGTACAGCAGATAAAGTAGCAGGTATGGATGAGGATTTTACAGTTTACTATGGATATGGAAGAATCAACGCCTATAAAGCTCTGAAATATACTTTGGAAAACTACGGGGGCACATTGTCAGGAGAGGTGATATTTCACGAAAATATTACTATAAAACAAGGCGCGACCCTCACTATACTCCCTGGCACTATCGTCTATTTCAATCCTTATATTAAATTAACAGTAAATGGTACATTGGATGCTCAGGGAACTTCTGATAATCCGATTGTTTTAACCCGCTCGGATCCAGATAACCATGATTATGTTTATTGGGAAGGTATTTGGGTTAATAGCAATGGGAGTTTTAATCTTGATCATGTTTATGTCTATGGAGCTCATTGTGGGGTTTATTCAAGTTATGCTTCTGGAAGTATTAAAAATTCTCATTTTGAGGAAAATTCATTCGGAACTTATATTAATCAATCTGATAATATTGAAATTAGCAACAGTAAATTTATAAATAATAATTGGTTTGGCGCTTGTATTGGTTATTCAGATGGACTAAATATTAATAACAATGAATTTATAGAAAATGAAAATGGGGTTATTTTAAATCGTTCTACAGGTAATTTATGCGAGAATATTATTAGAGATAATAATAATCAAGGTATAGGAAGTGAAAACATAGGTGATCCCAATTTATCCACTGCACGTTACCGCCCTGATACTTATCCTCCGGAAGTGAATAATGTTATAGAAAATAATTCACAGTATGGAGTTTATATTAGTTCAAATTCATCGGCAAATCTTGGTACTATGAGTGGGGATCCACGCTATATTTTATGTGGAGGTTTTAATTACTTCAACAGGCTTTCAGGCAGTTATGATGTCTATAATAATAGTTCAAATGCAATTCTGGCTCAGGTAAACTGGTGGGGTTCCATGCATAATTATGGCAATATTTGGGTAGTGCCCAAAGCGGAGGAATTTTGTTTTCCATTACCTAAACCGACCTCAAGCAAGACCCCGGATATTTTAACTTTATTACTTATAGAGGCCTATAGCCTTGAAGTAGATAGTTTGTATGTTGAGGCAATTGAAGTTTTTAACAATATTATTAATACGGCACCTGATAATTCAATTATTTACCCTTCAATAAGCGGTATAGTAAGAAATTATAAAAGATTGAATGATATTAATGAACTTATTGCAAATTTAGATGATCTTCACACAAGATACTCTTACAAACTGGCTGGAATAACCGCTTATGATTATTCGGTTACGATTTTTGCCGGTGAGCGTGATTTTGACGAGGCGCTATCCCGTTCCGAAGAAGTTGTTAAGATTTACACTTCCGACAGGAGGAAAAACGAAGAGGCAGCCTGGGCGATATTTGAGCAAGGTACGATCTATGAAATAATGATTACGGAATTGAACTGTGGATTAGGAAAATCTTCAGACGCTTTAATGCTTCAGGCTAAGACAATGCAGAACTTTTCACGGGTCGTGAAAGATTATCCGGAGTCAGAGGCATCAGAATTAGTTCGAGCGCTTTATGGAGAAGATTTACCGTATGTTGAACAAATAGTAATTCCTGAAAATTTTACTCTACATCCTATTTATCCCAATCCATTTAATGCAACTACAACAATATGCTTTGATTTGCCAGAACCAGCGAAGGTTAATCTTAAGATTTATGACATTCTGGGAGTAGAGGTTTGGTCAATGGAAAGCAGAAACACAAGATATGAAGCAGGAAGTCACTCAATTATCTGGAGTGGTACAAATAGACAGGGTCTTCCTTTATCAACTGGATTATATCTAATTCGACTTACAATTCACAAATTTTCAGAAACACAGAAAGTTTTGCTACTAAAATAGTATTTTATCCTAAATTTATTATTATGCGTTTTTTAATTCTATTTCTTTTATTATTTATACTACCCCTAAATCAAGCGGAATCCCACGGCTATAAATTTTCTGAAACAATGGAAGAAATGAAAGATAATATACGTATCGATATTTATCCTGAGTATATCACGATACAATATGAATCAGAGTACTTTGGACAGATTGCACCACATATCCGCAATATGATCGATGTAAATTCGGATACTATTTTGACCAAAGAAGAAGTTAGTAATTTCTTTACAGAATATAAAATATCAATCAATAAAACGCTTCAAAACCTGCCATTGCTCATAGGTAAAGACCAATTTACCATTAATTTGGTAGACATATTTGCTTCTACTCTTTTAACCGATTCTCTTCTTGCACCGTTCAGGGTTGGAGCGCTTTTCGTTGTAAATGATTTAAAAATCGAACAGGGAGAACATGAATTAGTGATCGATCCTAAGTTACTTTTTCAGGAGGGAAACCATTTTATAAAAATGGCGAAGGAAAGAGTGGAATTTAACAACGAACAGGAGAGTGCGATTGGACATTATCTGCAATTAACGGTTTTTGCATCTGAACCGCTTCAATTTATTTCAACGTATCCCGGACGAATTAAAAAAGATAAAAAAACGGTCTATATATTTGGTGTTTTCTACGATGAGACAATCCTTCGTATAAATAATTCAGATTACCCCAAAATTCGAATCAAATTAAAAACCCCCCCGGCTCCGAAATGAACAAAGATTTATTAAAAGAGGTTCTGTATTATGAACAGTTGAGTCTAACTTTAATAATTCTTGTATTGATAGTTGCATTCATATTAGGCGCAATCCATGCATTAGGTCCGGGACATGGTAAATCCTTAATGGCGGCATATCTTATCGGTTCAAGAGGGCGTATCAGTGATGCAATCACCCTGACATTTTCATTGACTATAGCACATGTTTTTAGCGTATTCGTTGTTGGACTTCTTGCACTTTTCCTGGCAGACTTCTTTTTACCGGAGACCATTAGTAAGTGGTTCGGATTATTCTCAGGAATAGCCATTTTTTTCATTGGACTCTGGCTCTTTATTTCTCGATATAAAGCACAAATGTTTACAACAGGAAATGAAAAACACTCCCAGAACAATATATGCGAGCACGAACTCAAACGCCAAGATTCAGAAAAGCATATCCATCTTACAAATATACGGCAGTATCCGCATCAGGGTTCATCCAGGCATGAAAATGAGCGTCATATCCACAATCAGTATAATCCAAACCTTTCCATCTGGAGTAATATTATTTTGGGTATTTCCGGTGGTATTGTTCCCTGTCCAAAGGCTATTGTCATATTACTATTAGCCATATCTCTTCATAAAATCGCTTTCGGGATTATTATCATTTTGGTTTTCAGTCTTGGATTAGCTTTTACCTTGGTTATCCTTGGCATTATTGTTGTCAAGACATCTTATTTATTGAAAAAACGGTTTGAAGACAAACGGTTACAAATGATACCAATTTTTGGTGCAACAGTAATTATCGGGCTGGGAATATTTTTGACCTACCAATCTGTGAAGATAATTTTAATCAAATAAATGATAGTTTTTAGGAGTGATATTCAGCAATTAAACAACAAAGATTCTAATATTTTTCTAAGGAACAATTTTTTTCTACTATGGGGAAAATTGATTTGAATACTTTGATTTAAAATTTAATAAAAAGGGAATGGAAACATGAAGAGAGTCAAAATTCTAATTATTGTGCTATTTTGGGGATTATCAAATATGCTTTTTCCACAGGATAATATATCATACCTGTCAAATTTATCCGCAACGAAAGATTCACCATTATTTACCACATATGCGGCAGCAATGGAACGCTCTGAGTTTACGCTTGATGAGGGTTATCACTTTCTCTTTTACGATTCCAGCCGCGGTATAGATTTTACAACCGACACCGGCGGCGATCTGTGCCTGGCTTTTAAAACAGGCGCGGATTATGTTTACGAATCCAAAGATTTATATCAACAGCCGGTTATAACAGTATCTTATCCCGATATGGTGAAATATCATTATGCTCCTTATAAAAATTTGCAGGTTGATGCGACTTTTCTGGTTTATAGTTCGCATGTGGCAGTACATGATATTGTTTTGAAAAACACAGGCAAGAAGAAATTGGATTTTCAGGTAATTCCATTCATTCAGAATAATTACCGCACTTTTAATAATGTACAATTTCATGCTGATGATAACGCCGTAACTTTTGATCATGAAGAATTACCGGATAGTTGGACCCTCGGACATAAAGTTCCTTATGTAACTCCGGTGAATGATGTCCTGTTGTTATCACGCGAAGCAGAACGCATGACCAGCTATCGTAGTTATAAATGGAGAAATGTTGAAATTCCTCATGAAATCAATATAAAGAAAGAACCGGTTTATGTTGTATGGGGCAGTATGTCTCATGAAGATGGTGGACGTTGCAAGCATTGGGAGCCGAAACCACAGATTATGGTTATGCTTAACAATGATCCTTCGAAAATATTAACAGGCACTGCGCCGCGCTGGGGAAGTACCGATGCCAATATTAATACCTATGGTTACTATGGTATAGAGTTGGGAAACTTTGGTAAACTAAAAAATGGCGACATTTATACAATTTCAATTTTATGTCGTGAATCCGGTGAATATTCCACAATAACAGATACTATTCGCAATTTATCCGATGAACATTCCATGCGTAAGGATATTGTATTTAAAGAAATTTCTCTTCTGGCTGCGCCTTCAGATATGGATAAAGATATTTGGGGAAGCGGCACCGAAATACGTCTTTTCTGGAAGCATAATGATCCGAATGCGAAGTTTAATGTTTATCGCCGGGATTATCGTAAAAACGGTTATTATGAACGGATTGCTGAAAATCTTACACAACGCTTTTTCACGGATAAAAACATTCAGGACAACGAAGTCTACGGTTACGTTGTGACCGCAGTCGCTCACGACGGGCGCATGAGTATGCCGACAACGGAAATCAATAATATCGCCGGCAGTGACTTCCTGACCGATATCCGCTATCCCGATCAATTAAAAAATGATGTCAAGGATTTTTGCCGGGTTATAGCGATGCCCACAAAAATAGAATTAAAACCCGGTGCAACTGAACATCTTCGTATTGTAAGGGCAGTTGCCAGACCAAATGTTTCTCAACCGGAATTGATTAAAAGAGCAAAAGATGTTTTAGACGAAGATTTGAATAAGTATCTGACGGTAAATGAAGAATTATTTAAGAATATCCCGAAATTGTCTTTTGAAGATCCGGATAAGGAAATGCTCTATTGGAGCGCCTTCAATCTGATGCGCCAGGTAATGTTGCCTCCCGAAGGAAAAAGCAGTTACAATTACTACGTCTTCTCTCGCGAACCTGTCTGGGGCTGGGGACATGGCGGACAGGTATTTCATGAAAGCCTGACAATGATGGCTTATGCCTTTATGGACCCGGTAAGCGCTATGAATTCCCAGCGAGTGTACAGCGAACGACAGTATGAAAGCGGTTATATCAATTACCGAACCGGCTCTTTTCTTGATGAAATTATCGAACATAATAATCAACTCACGAGCTCGGCGCCCTGGTATGCCTGGCAGAACTGGGAGGTATATAAGATCACAAAAGACAAGGAATTTTTAGAAGAAATGTATCAATCCAGTAAAATATTCTACAATTACTACATAAGTAATAGAGATAGTGATAATGACGGTTTGTGTGAATGGGGCGCACATGCGGTTCTGGAATGCGTGCGTGACGGGCTTGTCGCTGTTTGGGATGAAGTTGACTGGCCGTCCAATTTCGAAGGGCTGGATCTCAACTGTATGCTGGCTAAAGAGGCAAATTCGCTTGCCGATATGGCCGAAGAATTGGGTTATCGGGAAGAATCTGAAAAATGGCGAAAAGATGCACAGAGTCGCGGGCAAAAGGTTAATGCAACCATGTGGGACGAATCGAGCGGCCTTTATTACCATGTAGATAAAAAGGATCATGATTTTACTTTTAAGAAAAAAAACGATCTGAAACGCGAGGAGATCATCGGGTTTCTGCCGCTTTGGGCGGGAATTGTAAGCAAAGAACGCGCTGAAAAATTAGTTGTCAAATTGACCGATCCGAATAAGTTCTGGCGGAAATACGGTGTGCCGAGTTTGTCGGCTGACGATCCGTACTATAATCCCCAAGGTTACTGGAATGGTCCGGTTTGGGTTGAGTGGGATTTTTTCATTGTTGACGGTTTGATTCAATACGGATATGACGATCTCGCAAAAGAACTGGTTGACCGCGTCGCCGCTAACATGATCGCACAATTAAAGAAAGATCATAACCTGTGGGAATTCTACAGCCCCGATGACCAATGGGCAGGCTATCACAAAACCTATATCTGGGCTGGTATAATTAACCGCATGATGATGGATGTAATGCAGTTAGGAGAGAAAAAATAACCCAAATCTGTTTATTTCTGCTGTATAAGGTTTAATTATGAGCAACAAACTCGCACTCATTTTTTTAACAATTATTTTTCTTTTAATTGGTTTTGATACGTTCGGACAGTTTACTGTTTCAGATAAGTATCTTAATATAAACGCAAAAGGAGACGATCCTTTATTTACAACTTATGCCGCTTCGATGGAACGCTCACGGTTTTTTGCTGACAAGGCATACTTCATGGATTATTTTACACCCGATAATCCGATTTGCTACAATAGCCAGTTTGCCGGTGAATTTACGGTTATATGGAAGGTAAACAATATTATAGTCAGCAAAACGAGAGATTTTATAAAAAAGCCTGAGGTAATTGTTTCATTTCCAGATATGGCAATTCTGGAATATGAACCTTTCGAAGGATTGCAGGTTCAGGAAACTTTTATGGTATATAGCTCCGGCACTGCGATTATAGATATGACGATTAAGAATACCGGTAAAGTGGAATATGATTTTAATCTATATCCATTAGTATTTAAATCAGAACAGGGTGCGTTGCAGATCAGTAAATTTGATAAGGAGAAGAACTGGTATTTTTTTACACATTATGAACCGGCAGAGCGTCTGCACAGTAATCTGTATGCTTCCCGCGGTTATCCGACTGATTTTATTAATGTTCTGGCATGTAACCAGACACCAGACAGCTATGGAGCTTATGAAGCCAATAGTATTCAGGATTTCTATTTTGCGGCGAAGCGTTTAAGCAAGGTTCATGAATTTGTCACTAAACAAAATGAGTTGGAAACAGGCAATGTGG
>JAHJGX010000226.1 GCA_018824205.1 bacterium | reverse complement strand
TATAGACGCTTTCCAGAGCGGTTTAGAAATGGCAAACCGAAAGTGTCAGGTCAACCAATTGAAGTATGGATTAACAAACCCGAGAAAAAGGAAAATCAAATGATAACTCTAAACGTGTCCAATTTTTCTTGACATTTAGCGGACGGGCATTTTACAACGTCTCCTGCTTCATTAAATTGGAAGTCCGATAGATTTAGATCCTTGTCTTTTTTTCTTCCCATTGTATGTCGTCAAAGTATTTGGGACTTTACAAGGTTAAATATAAGAGAGTGTTTGTTTGATTGCAATAGGTGTTCATAATCCCGCAATAGCACTCAATTTTAGTGAAATATTTTCAATTAAGGTTTAATAATAGGCGAGATAAAGTGTGACATTTTATTTTGATTTATTGGGCAAATATTGAGTCTCTAACGATAATTTTTATGTTTCTATCAGAGCTTGAAGAATTCTCAAACCGCAGAAAATATTTCCAGCTTGAAACACAGAAGATGCCGAAAACCGGATACTGACAGGATACCATTTGTATTTCACGACGAGACGCAAGGGACTTAAAATCCCTCGTAGAATTTCTACGTGCCGGTTCAAGTCCGGCCTTCGGCACACCCCTTTACCCGTCGATAATGGCGGGTATTTTTGTTTTTAAAGAATCCCTTCCCCCCTATCTAAATAAAATCCAAAACATGTATATTTATGTATATTTTGTCATCTGAAGCCCCGAAGTCGCTGGATTCATACCAACCCTTCAACTCACAGCTCACAAACGGGGAAATTACTGGATAAAAAATTGAAGCCTGAAAACAGTTTAAGACATATAAAAACTGGATAATAACAGGATACACTTTGTTTTTTCACGACGGGAGCACGTAGGACTCATAATCCGTCGGGGTTCAAATCCCCGGGGACCCACAAATTCAAGCAACAAGTTAAAAGGAATGATAATTATCTTGAGAGTTAATCTCTGTGGATTTGATTGATGATATTTTTCCAATGTATTCGATATGTGAGCGGTTTGTCAATTTTGACAAAATATGGATTTATTCGTAGCCCTTTGGGTGCATGGATTGCCAGTGCCACGTATCTGTACACATCTCGTCAATTCCGCGTTCTGTTTTCCAGTTTAATTCCCGGTGTGCTTTATCAGAATCAGCATAACATTCGGCGATGTCACCAGGCCTGCGATCGGTAATATTATAGTTGATTTTTCGCCCTGACGCTTTTTCAAACGCCTTTATTATTTCCAGCACACTATACCCTCTTCCCGTTCCAAGGTTATAAGTGTGAACACCGGTTTTACCAACCAATTTTTCCAATGCCTTGACATGACCATTGGCAAGATCGACCACATGAATGTAATCCCGAACACCTGTTCCGTCGGAAGTCGGATAATCATTCCCAAATACTGAAAGTTCCTTCAGCTTCCCCACTGCCACCTGACTGATAAAGGGCATCAGGTTGTTGGGGATTCCTTTGGGATCTTCACCGATTTTACCGCTTTTATGGGCACCAACAGGATTGAAGTAGCGCAGGAGAACAATATTCCATCTTTTATCAGAAACGTAAAGATCCTTCAATATCTCTTCGATAAACAGTTTGGTTCTTCCATAGGGATTATATGCGGACGTTGGAAACTCTTCTGTTATTGGGACCTGTTCCGGTTCACCATAAACAGTCGCCGACGAACTGAAAACGATTGTCTTTACATCATGGTTTGCCATTGCTTCACAGAGATTAATTGTACCGGTTATATTATTGCGGTAATACTTCAAGGGAATTTGCACGGATTCACCGACTGCTTTCAAACCGGCAAAATGAATCACGGCATCGAACTGATGATCACGAAACAGTGCATCCAGCCAGGCTCTTTCGAGTAAATCAATCTTATGAAATTCCAACGATCTTCCAGTGATTTCCTGTACTCTTTTCAGCGATTCTTCGCTGCTGTTAGACAGGTTGTCGATCACAACAACATCCATCCCGTTTTCAAGGAGTTGCACGCAGGTATGGCTTCCGATATATCCTGCTCCGCCCGTCACCAGAATTTTCATAGAATTTCCTTCAATTGTGTCATTGCTGAAATATACAATGCAGATGGGAAACACTCAATCAGTGTTTTTCACAGAATATTGAAATTAATTCAACTCAATCGAACCGGCTAAACGTGGATTGCCCAGCCTTCGATACCCCGGGCGGCTTCCATAACTGCTTCCGACAATGTTGGATGTGCGTGGATAGTTTTAGCAATATCCGCGGGCAGCAGTTCGGCTTTTTTGGCCAACAGAATTTCATGAATCAACTCCGTGGCATCCTTGCCAACGATATGCGCCCCAAGTATCTCTTTAGTCTCGGGATTAAACAGAATCTTGACCAGGCCTTCCGATTCATCTATCGCCACTGATTTACCGGCGCCACGATAGGGAAATACATATTTGCTAAAAGTTATACCCTGCTCTGCTGCTTTCTTTTCGGTTAATCCGAAACTGGCAACCTGTGGTTCACAATAAGTCGCGCCCGGAATGGTCATGGGATCGATTTTCGCTTCCGGCTGATGCCCGGCCATAAATTCCACTGCAATTTCACCTTCTTTAGAAGCCACATGCGCCAGCAACGGTGAATTGATTACATCACCAATGGCAAAAACCGACGGAACACTCGTCTGATAATAATCACCAACTTCAATAAATCCGCGTTCTGTTTTGATTGCCAATTCTTCCAGTCCGAGGTCTTCGGAATTCGGTGTCCGGCCAACCGCAACAAGAATTTTTTCAACTGTTATATTGCTTTCGGTTTCTCCTTCTTTCAGAAATACCGTATAGCCATCTCCGGTCTTTTCATAGCGTTCGGCCAGAGTGGATGAGTACATTTTAATCTTTTTCCGTTTGAAGGATTTGGCAACAACAGCAGCAGTCTCAGTATCTTCCAGCGGTAAAATCTGCTCCATCATTTCAACCAGATGCACCTCGACACCAAAGGCATTCAGTATATAGGCAAATTCAACTCCGATAGCACCAGCGCCCAGAATTAAAATACTTTTCGGCAAAGTTTCCAGACTTAGCGCACCGGTAGATGACAGAATATCCTCTTCATCAAACTCAAAGCCCTTGATTACTCTCGGACGTGAACCCGTCGCGATCACAATATTTTCCGCTGAATAATGCGATTCACCATTCACTGTCACTTGATTAGGTCCTGTAATTTTTCCGGTTCCTTTGATCAATTCTATTTCATTTTTCTTGAGTAAGAATTCCACGCCTTTTGATAATTTTGTCGCGGCTATTCGGGATTTCTTATAGACATTGGCATAGACAAAATTATCCGTATTAAACTCCACACCCATTTTCTTCAGATCATCCAGATAGGAATATTTCTGCGCCTGGCTAATCAGAGATTTTGACGGTATGCAGCCCCAGTTCAGGCAGACGCCGCCGGGATTGTCTTTTTCGATTACAGCTGTCTTCAAACCAAGTTGGGACGCCCGGATTGCAGCTACATAGCCACCGGGGCCGGCGCCGATAACGATCAAATCATATGTATATTCAGACATAGTATTCTCCCATTTTCAAATTTTCTACCCCCATAAATTAGCGTCTGTACCAATTGATACAAAAGGAATGTTTTGGTTGCAGAAATCCTATATGCAGGATTTTTTTAAATGATACTCCCAACCCTATCAAGCTGCGGGGTATCATCTTAATAATTTGATCAATTTTAATTGGGGATATAATTCTTTTTCTCTTTCACTGCCTTGCTCTTGTAAGGTGAGCCATTTTTTATGATTCCACAAAATATTACATGTTTCGGGTTTAGCAGAGGGAAATTGTGTTGCCATTGATCATAAATTCTGTTATCCTTTACTCATTGAAATGGAGACAGTATATGGATAAGAAAATCAAGATGTACGCACTCAGTACCTGCATTTATTGTCAAAATGCAAAAGCCTGGTTTGCTGATAAAAATATCGAATATGACTGTGTGGATGTTGATCTACTGGAAGAAGGAAAAAAGTTTTCCGTTCTAAAAGAAATCAAAGAAAAAGTCGGCATGGTCTCATTTCCCACAATATTCATTGGCGACACAGTCATTAAAGGCTATAAACCGGAACGATATAAAGAGGCATTAGGCTTATGACAACCGATGAACTCTATCAAATGATGCGTAAAACCCAGGAACCGAAGGGGTATTATTTTAATCGGTTTACCGAGCATACATTCCGTCTGCTTGAATCCCTATTGATCAATAAAGGACGCTATGGTTATATGGCCTGTCCCTGCCGTCTGGCGTCCAATGACCGGGACTGGGACAAGGATATCATTTGCCCCTGCACATATCGTGAAACCGATGTAAAGGAATATGGCAAATGTTTCTGTGGCCTATATGTATCCAGGAAGTGGAATGACAGAGAAATCGAAGACCAGTATGTTCCTGAGCGTCGTCCGGAAGAGAAACTTTTGGGTAAGTTTTAATGGCACTTTCCTGCACGTAAGTGTATGGTAATGACACAACGTCTCACCGATAGGATCAATATAATTACAAATATCAAATTTCTAACTCTTTCGCCACCTGGGTTCGTATTAATAATAATTCCAAGTAATAAT
>JAHJGX010000025.1 GCA_018824205.1 bacterium | reverse complement strand
TTTTATGGACCGAAAATTGACATAAAAATCCGGGATGCTCTGAATCGCAGCTGGCAATGTACGACCATACAGTTTGATTTTAATCTTTCAGAAAGATTTAATATGGAGTATATTTCCAGCGATAATGCCAAAAAGCGGCCTTACATGATTCACAGAGCCATTATGGGATCGCTTGAGAGATTTGTCGGTGTGCTGATTGAAAACACGGTGGGCGATTTTCCGGTCTGGCTGGCGCCGGTTCAAGCAATAGTGATTCCGATTTCCGAAAACCAGAATGAAGTCGCCGAAGAGTTTTATCAACGATTGAAGAAACGGTCGATTCGCGTTGAACTTAATCGGAAAAGTGATACAATGGGCGCCAAGATCAGGGAAGCCGAGTTAATGAAGACTCCCTATATGTTTATCATCGGAGAGCGTGAAGCACAGGATAAGAAAGTATCTATTCGACGTCGCAAGTCCAATGACAAAGTTGTGTGTACATGGGATGAAGCGATTACGATATTAGAGACAGAGATAGTCAAACAATAGAGGAGATAAGATCATAGAAAAAAAACTACGCATCAATGAACAGATTCGCACACAATCCGTGCGACTCATTGATCCTGACGGTAAGCAGGTTGGAATAGTGTCACCCCGAGAAGCACTAGCTTTAGCCGACGAGTTTGGCCTAGACCTCGTCGAAATATCACCAGATGCAAATCCGCCGGTTTGCAAAATACTGGATTTTGGTAAATTTAAGTATCAACAGCAGATGAAGGATCGTGAGAATAAGAAAAAGCAGCACGTAATCAAACTTAAAGAAGTTCGCTTCCGGCCCCGGATTGGTGAACACGACCTGAACATGAAGGTTGATCACATTCGAAAGTTTATCAGTGATGGATATAAGGTTAAAATCACACTGATGTTTCGTGGGCGCGAGCTGGCGCATAAAGATGTCGGAGAGGAACTGATTAAGAAGATCCTCGATACGCTGTCTGACATTTGTGTAGTTGAAAAAACGCCTTCTTTTGAAGGGCGTACAATTGTAACGTTTCTGACTGCAAAATAGGAGATAAGAACGAAATGCCAAAAATGAAAACAAGACGATCCGCTGCAAAGCGATTTAAACTTACCGGATCGGGAAAAGTCAAACGGAATAAAGCATATTTTGCTCATATTCTGACCAAAAAATCGTCCAAAAGAAAACGGAATTTGGGACAGACCGGTATTGCTGCCGCGGCAGATGAAAAGCGAATTAAGAAAATGATTGTAAGTTAGGAGTTGAATTATGCCAAGAGCTAATAGTTCTGTACCCCACCATAGAAAACACCGTAAGTTGATTAAAATGGCGAAGGGATATCGTGGTTCCCGGAGCAAATTGTATGTAAATGCCAAAGATGCTGTTGAAAAAGCACTCCAATATGCATATCGTGACCGGCGTGTGAAAAAACGTTCATTCCGCGGTCTTTGGATTGCCCGTATTAATGCAGCTGTGCGTCCCTACGATTTATCCTACAGCAAGTTTATTCACAGCTTAAAGATCAAAGGCGTAAACCTCGATCGTAAAGCACTGGCAGATATCGCTGTAAAAGATCCGGAAGGATTTGAAAAACTGGTTGAAATGGCCAAGGCTTAAACCATGAGCCTTCTGGAACGCATTAATGAGGTCCACAATCAGTTAAAGAAGGATCTCTCGAATGTCCAGAAAACATTTCAGTCAGTTGAAGACTTACGCTTAAAATATATCGGCAAAAAGGGAATTATACCTGCCCTCTTTCGTGATTTTGGAACGCTTGGTCCGAATGAAAAACGCGATGTTGGTAAGGATTTAAATACTCTGAAAAAATCGGCTGAAGAGGGTATTCAGATAATAACAGATAAACTCTCCGGTTCGGATCATGTCGATTCCGGATTTGATCACACATTGCCCGGATTTCCATTTAAGCCGGGACACTTGCATCCGGTAACCCAGACAATGAACCGGATCTGTGATATCTTTCGGGAAATGGGATTTGGGACGGAGTTCGGTCCGGAAGTTGAGACAGATTTCAATAATTTTCAAGCGTTGAATTTTCCACCAAATCACCCGGCCAGAGATATGCAGGATACCTTTTTTATTGAGGACAATATTCTGCTTCGGACGCATACATCACCGATTCAGATACGAACGATGATGAAACAGAAACCTCCAATCCGGATACTGGCGCCCGGTCGGGTTTATCGCAATGAGGCGATCAATCCGCGCAGCTACTGTGTGTTTCACCAGGTGGAAGGTCTCTATGTCGATGAAAATGTGACCTTTGCCGAATTAAAAGTGACTATTGAAATGTTTGCCAAAAAGTTCTTTGGTAAAGATGTGAAATTGCGTTTCCGGCCCAGTTTTTTTCCATTCACGGAACCAAGCGCAGAGGTGGATGTATCCTGTATTATCTGCGGCGGTTCCGGATGCAGACTCTGCAAACATACCGGCTGGCTTGAAATCATGGGGTGCGGTATGGTTGATCCCAATGTTTTTAAAGCCTGCGGGATCGATCCGGAAAAATATACCGGCTATGCGTTTGGAATGGGCCCTGAACGCATTGCGCTACTGAAGTATGGGATCGATGACATCCGACTGCTCTATGAGGGAGATATCCGCTTTTTGGAGCAGTTTTAATTTCTGACGTGTTGTAAAACACTGAGTATATACGGTTAGACTATGATAGTAAATACAAAATGGTTGGAGAAGTACACAGATATTCCATTCAGTCCGCTGGAGCTGGAAGAAAAACTGACCTTTCTGGGTCTTGAATCAACCATAAAGAAAAATCCGGTTGATCAAATTAACGGCGTCATAATCGCAGAAATATTGGAAGTAATTCCCCATCCGAATGCAGACAGTCTTAAAATATGTCGTGTGGAAACCGGTTCCGGAACCATGAATGTGGTCTGCGGAGCACCGAATGTTGAAGTTGGTCAGAAAGTACCA
>JAHJGX010000024.1 GCA_018824205.1 bacterium | reverse complement strand
GAACTTGCTTCATATCCAGATCAATATCCATAATCTCCCAGGGCGGCTGTATTCCAAGTATCTGAGTGTATAATGCTTTATCTTCCATACTCTAAATTATTCATTTTTTCAACTTTTCCACACATTTCTCGGAAGAACCATTTATATAAATCAAGCGTTTTAATATAGTTAATAATAAAGAGGGAAAATTGTTCTAAAAAATATTTAACCGTTTCATTGTGAATATTATCGACAATTTTACAACTCAAACGGGATTTTCGTTGAGAAAAATTGAATTGGAATGGGTGTACTTGATATATAAAAGACCCTACCCCGGTCTTAATAGGGCTATGGAGGTCGGATTTCGTTGAAAGTTTTTCTCGTTAAAAAAAACAGGCGCACCCCAATTACAAACCCGTACAATTCCGTATCCAGTTCCGTATCCGGTTTCAGATGACAAAATATACATAAATATACACGTTTTGGAGTTTTTGGAAGTGTGGCTATAAAAACAAAATACCCGCCGTTTACCGACGGGTAAGGTGTTGTGGGCCCCCGGGGATTTGAACCCCGAACCGACGGATTATGAGTCCGGCGCTCTAACCGTTGAGCTAGGGGCCCTTTTCAGAAAGCGGGTAAAGTTATTTTGTTTTACCTTATAATTCAAGGAAAAATAACGCTTATTTCTCGTCAAACAACCATTGTGTCAGTGTGATAAATTCCGCAACGCTCAGTGACTCTGCTCGTCGTGATAAATCAATCGGACAGATCTCAGCATTTTCAAGAATCAGTCCGATCAGAGTGTTTTTCAACGTTTTCCGCCGCTTGCTGAATGCCGTTCTGACTGTACGATGGAAATCAGTTTTAAATTTATTATCAAGTGTCGATTGTTTTAATGGAATTGACAACATTGACGAATTCACATCAGGGATTGGTCGAAATACCTTTGGTGAAACATCAAAATCGATTTTTGGATTTCCATAGAATTGTGTAATAACGGAGAGTATGCTGTATTCTTTGCTGTTCGGCGAAGCACAGATACGGCGGGCGATTTCACGCTGTACCAGAAAATGGATATCCTTTATTATAGTGGCATTTTCGAACATTGTGAACAGCAGGGGAGAACTGATATTATAAGGAATATTACCTGCGATCCGCAGTTGCTGTTCTCTATTTTGAATTAAAGATGTGTAATCAAAGGTCAACGCATCCTGGTGATGGATATTGACATTCGGATAACCGGAAATTTGCGATTCAAGTTCTGGGATTAGATCACCGTCAATCTCAATCGCATGAACAGTGGCTTGCGAATCCGCCAGAAACTTTGTCAATGCTCCCTTGCCAGAGCCAATTTCGATAATGATATCCTCTTTTTGAGGATTAATGGATTGGGTAATTTTCCTTAAAATATTTGGGTCAATCAGAAAATTTTGACCAAATCGTTTTTTGGCGTAGGGCTTCATGAATTGATATTGAAAAACCCTAAAGCGGTTTGAGTTGTGGTATTTGCGACAGTCTCTATTGACAATTCTTTAAGCTTAGCAATATTTTGGGCAATCAACGGAATGTAAGCCGGTTCGTTGATTTTTCCTTTGTGGGGGACAGGAGTGATAAACGGCGCGTCGGTTTCCAACATTATCCGTTCTAATGGAACGGCTTGTAAAACACGCTGGAGTTTCTTTGATCCGTAAGTGATGTTGCCGGTGAAAGAGAGTTGCAGTCCAAGTTCTATCATTTCCAGAGCAAAATTATCATCGCTTGAATAGCAATGCAGAACGCCATTGAAGTAATTTTGTTTGAGCAGAATCGATTTGATATCATCGTCTGCCTGGCGATTGTGAATTATCATCGGCAGCTTAATTGATTTGGCAATCTGGATTTGTTCGGAAAAAAAGCGTCTCTGGTCCTCTGGTTTAGTTGTTTCCCAATAATAATCAAGGCCGATTTCACCAAGAGCAACAACTTTGGAATGTTTCAGTAAATCGAGCAACTCGTTTTGCCAGTTGTCAGTGACATTCAACAGGTCAGTTGGATGAACGCCTGCAGCCGCGAATACTTCGGGAAACTCTTTGGCAATTTCTATTGATTTGACCGATGATTCAATGTCGGTGCCAATTGTAATGATTTTCCCGACACCGGCAGTGACGGCGCGTTCAACCACTGCTTTCCGGTTTTTATACAATTCCGGGAAATTCAGATGGCAATGGGTATCAATATACATTACTTTTCGGTTGATTAGCCGACAGGGGCGCCCGGTTCAATGTCATCGAATGTGGTAATTAACTGAAGTTGCTTACCTTTTTTAGCCGCTAGCAACATTCCATTACTTTCGATTCCCCTGATGGTGGCGGGCTGAAGATTTACAACAACAACGATGGTTTTACCAATAAGTTGTTCCGGTGTATAATGTTCGGCAATTCCGGCAACAATTTGGCGGGTATCCAGGCCGGTATCAATTTGCAATTTCAGCAATTTACTTGTTCCCTGGACTTTTTCTGCTTCAAGTACTTTCGCGGTTACCAGTTTGGCTTTAAAAAACTCATCAATTGAAATGAGATTCAGGTTTTCTTCTTCTTCAATTTTCATCTTTTTCTCTTGAACTGGTTTATCAGTTGCTGGCTGTATCCGTGGGAACAGGATTGGAAATTTGCCCAATTTTTCACCGTTCGTTAAACTTCCCCATGATTCATTTTTGCCATCTATTGGGAATGCTGATAGTATTTCGTTGATTTTAGTGGGCATCACCGGTGCGAGTAATTTTGCAGCGATGCAAAAACCCTGGGCAGCTGTGTAGAGAACAGTTCCGGCCATTTCCAGATCACTCTTCACCAATTTCCAGGGAGCTTTCTGCTCCATATAGCGATTAATAGAGCGAACATAGGCCATAATGGCTTCAATGGCTTCATTCAGGCGCAATTCATCAATAAGATTGCGAACTTCAACGGGAAGTTTTTCGCCATTTTCCTGAATCTCACGTTCATCAGTGCCCGGATTTAGTTCTTCCGGAATTTTGCCATCAAAGTTTTGCCGAATCAGTGTGGCAATTCGGCTGGCTAAATTACCAAAATCATTTGCGAGGTCGGAATTATAACGCTTAATAAACATCTCTTCACTGAAGTTGGAATCCTGGCCGAGTACCATATCTCTCGTCAGATAGTACCGTACCGGATCCACACCGTATTTGTCGATCAAATCGAGCGGTTTGACGATATTCTGTAAGGATTTTGACATTTTGGTTTCATCAATCATCCACCAGCCATGGGCAAAGATCGTTTTAGGCATCGGAATGCCAGCCGCTTTCATCATTGTCGGCCAGTAGACACAATGGGTCGTGACAATATCTTTGCCGATCAGGTGATAATCGGCCGGCCACCATTTATTAAACTGTTCTTCATCTTGTTTATACCCAATCCCGGTAACATAATTTAATAAAGCGTCGAACCAGACATAGGTCACGAAATCCTTATCAAATGGTAACTCAATTCCCCAGCTGAGACGGGATTTAGGGCGCGAAATGCAAAGATCCTCCAGCGTACCCTTCAGAAAGCCTAAAACCTCGTTCTTGCGGGTTTCAGGCTGTATAAAACCGGGATTCTCATTGATGTATTCCACCAACCAGTCCTGGTATTTGCTCATCCTGAAAAAATAGTTTTTTTCTTTTATGTATTCCGGTTCTTTCAAATGCTGTGGGCATTTGCCGTCAACCAATTCCTTGGTCGTATAAAACCGTTCACAACCCACGCAGTAATAACCGCCGTATTCGTGTTCATAAATCTCGCCCTTGTCCCACAAATCCTGCAGTACATCCTGAACGGCTTTTTTATGAAAGTCTGCGGTTGTACGCATGAAAAAATCATGGGAAATTTCCAGCTTTTCCCAGGCATTCTGAAAGTGGAGCGCCATACGGTTGCACTGTTCCTGAGGATCAATCCCGGCTTCTTCGGCGGCTTGCTGGATTTTCTGGCCATGCTCATCAACACCGGTCAGGAAGAATACATCATCACCCTGAGCGCGATGAAAACGGGCCAGAACATCGGCCAGAATCGTTGTGTATGCATGCCCGATGTGGGGCATGCCATTGACATAATAGATTGGAGTAGTTACATAAAATGTCTTTTTTGAATTCATATTCGGAATCGGTTAGTTGGTCTGACTTAGTACTTTATAATTATTATCAAATTCTTTTAGCGGGAATTCTTTGATTTCGTCGCTTTCAAACTTTATTGTAATCGTGCGCTGAAATATATCAATTTTTTCAATGGTTCCCGATTGTTCCTGAAAAGAAACTTTTGTACCATAAGAAGGGTACTTATCGAGAAACTCCTTGTAGAAATCGTGTTCATAGCGAAAGCAGCATTTTAATTTTCCACACAAGCCGGAGATTTTAGTCGGATTCATTGGAAGATTTTGTTCTTTGACGAGCTGTGTGCTGATTGGTTCAAAATCATCAATGAACTGATGACAACAAATCGGTTCTCCGCAAGGTCCGATACCACCAATTCTCCGGTTTTCTTCCCGGGTGCTGATCTGACGCATTTCAATACGGGTCTTATATTCCGCCGCAAGAATTTTTACCAGTTCCCTGAAATCAATCCGGTCGTCGGCAGTGAAAAGGAAAATGACCTTTTTCCGATCAAGCCGGTATTCAACATCGATCAGTTTCATTGGCAATTGGAGTTCTTCGATCCGCTGCCGACAAAACTCATGGGCGATTTTCTGGCGTAATTTATTTTCATTGTACTTTTCGAGGTCGTGGGGATTTGCTTTTCGAAGAATTGTCAGCTTATCCTTATCTGACTCCGATACGGATTTTTGTTCAGGATAGGTGATAGCAATACCAATATCTTCACCACGTTCTGCATCAACGATTATTGCATCATCGTTTTCGATGGGGAAATCCATATTATTGCGGAATAACTCTCTGCGACAACCTTGAAATTTTATTTTTACTAGTTTATCATCTCCGGACATTTATAGTTTCTTTCTTGAATTAAGTGATTGAAAAAGATTAAAAAACATGTTTAATAAAGCGACGTTAATATAGACATTGCGGTTTATGAAATCAATACAATTCTCGACGGAAGACAGGGCGAAATGGGGATCAAAATCGGGAAACGCATTTACAAATTTACCGATTTCATCCTGCAGATTTGAATGCACTAACTCTTCAGGATCCGTTTGAGATTTTAGCAGAATTGCATCCCTGAACCAGAAGGAAACGGAAAGTAAAATTTGAATAAACTGCGTACTGTCTTCACGATAAATTGCAGACAGAGATTCCACATAGTCGTAAATATTTTTCACATTCCAAACGGCAACAGCGCGCATAATATCCAGCGTCATGGATTCAAATGTTTCAATATCGGTATCAACGAGATTTAGTGCCTGATTGACATCACCGGCACTGAGTCGGATAATCAGGTTAATATGGTTTTCCGGTACATTTTTATTCAACAGGTAATCACGCAGATGATTGGGCGATAACGCTGGAAAAAACAGCGGTTGACAACGGGAAACAATCGTAGGCAATATTGCATTGATATTGGAAGTTGAAAGAATAAACGTTGATTTTTCCGGTGGTTCTTCGAGTATTTTGAGGAATGCATTCGCTGCCGGTTCTGTCAGCAGATGAGCATCGAAAATGACGATGACCTTCCATCCTGACTCCTGGGAGCGCAGGTATGTTTTCCGTTTGATTTCACGAATAAAGTTGATCGGTATATGTTTGGCTTTCGGAACTGCGATTTTTGAATAGGGATTTTGAGCCTTTTTCTGAATGATTTCCTGAATTTCCTCAATCTCGGCATTTGAAAACTTTTTAAATGGGTCGGAGTCGGAACCCTGGTCTTTACGGATAGGAATAGGGTAGACCATTTCCAGATTGCTGTGTTCGAGACAGCGCATTTTTTTACATGAACTGCAGGAACCGCATGGAGTTCTGGCCTCTGAATGACAATTCAACATGGCAGCAAATTCAAGGGCAAATCCTTCCGAACCGCTGCCCTCGGGTCCGTAAAAAAGATAGGCATTTCCAATGCGCTTGTTTTTAATAACGTTGAATAAAAAATCCAGGTTCTTTTTTTGATTTATCAGTGGAAAAAGTGTCATGATCGGTTTGCCAGCCATTCTTCAGGATTAAGTTTTGTACGATTGCTCCAGATTTCAAAATGCAGTAAAGCGCCGCTTAAGGTGCCGGAATCGCTGACTTCGGCGATAATCGTATTGCGCGTAATATACTCCTTTTCAAAAACGGTAACATTATCAATGTGGGAATATACAGTGTAAAATCCCGAACCGTGGTCAATAATGATTGTATTACCAAAACCGCGAATATAGGTAATTGTAGTTACAACACCGTCGAGAACAGCGCGGACGGGTGTGCCTTTACTGACTTTAATATCAATTCCGGAATTTTCGGTGATGGTTTTTAGGATCGGATGTTTGTGTATTCCGAACTTTGAAACTATCTGTCCCGTGACCGGCCAGGACAGATTGCCGCGACTGTCAAGAAAGGGATTCACGGTACGAACGCCTGCCATCTGACGCTGCCGCTCCAGTTCACGCTGAATTGTTTCCCGTTCTTTTTCGAGATTTCCAATTAAATTTAAAATTTCTTTTGCCGCTTTTTCTTCATCTTTAATCTGCGCGAGAAGATTATTCCGGTCCTGTTTTGCCGCCTTTAACTGACGATCACGTTGTTTATTTTGTGTGGTCATGGAGCGTTGATGATTGGTTTTCTCGGCGATAATGTTTTGCTGATCTTCCAACTCGGTAATCAGCTGTTCTTTTTTACCACTGATTGCTGTTATGTTCAGCCGGATGTTTGCAGCAGATTTTTTATCGATTTCAGAGATTGTGCGCATGTATTTATATCGGTAAATCGCCTGGTTTAAGGATTGGGACGTCAGGATAAGCTCCCAGTCATTAAAATCACCCTGTTTATAAATATGAATTAACCGTCGGGCAAAATTTTTCTTTAATGTTTCGAGATTCCCGGAAAGCCGTTCAATGGATTGGCGGGTTTGTTCGATCTGCTGTTCCTTTTGCCTTTGTTCACGATTTAATTGATTGATCAGTTTCGAAGTCAAACTGATTTCTCTCTCGGTTTCCTCGAGTTTGGATAAAATAGTATGCTCTTTTGATTTGGCTTTTTCCAGCTGTGCTTTATGGTTGGCAATTTCGTTACGGATTTTCTGTAGTTCTTCAGATTTATAGATAATTTTCTTGTCAATCTCTTCTTGAGAATACGTGCTGATCAGCAGCGCGGATATGAAGAAGATTAAGGAAATATATCTAGAAAATGTTATTTGATTCATAATTTTCATCAAAATAGTAATTGACCCTCCTAATTTCAAGATAATAAACAGGGACATCAATAATTTTATTTATTTGTACAAAAACAATTGTAAATTTATTCAAGACATATTAGGTTTGTTAAAAAAGAGAGAGTGCCATTATGAGTAATCCAATATGGGAAGCAGTAGAGTCCAGAAAGAGCAAGACTGCCGACGATATTTTCAAAGCCTTGAAAAATGTTCCGATATTTTCGGAGTTGAATCCAAGAGAAATGAATGAGATAGAAAAAATCATTCATCGCCGGGAATATAAAAAGGGTGAACCGATATTTCGTATGGGTGATCCGGGATTGGGCATGTATATTATCATCAAAGGACTTGTGAATATTGTTGAAGAAGATGAAGCGGGGAATACTACTACGCTGGCGGTATTGAAAGACGGTGCATTTTTTGGTGATCTGGCTCTGCTGGACGAAGCACCCCGGTCGGCGTCGGCAATTGCTGATGATGATAGTGATATTCTGGGATTTTTTCGTCCAGATTTTTTGGATTTATTATATCGTAAATCGAAACTCGGAATAAAAATTTTATTCTCCCTGGCAAAAATAATCGGTGAGCGCTTACGTCGTACCAATGAGCAGCTGGCCGTATTAAAAAAGAAATAAGGGTATCCATATGGATAATTATTCATATCAGTTATATAGTCAAATTCTAAAGCTGTTCTGGCGTGTGTTCCTGGCGATTTTTGGGATCGCAGCATTGATTGTGATATTCCCTTTTGTAAAGTCTGTCGTGGTTATGTTTGTGATTGCACTGCTGCTTGCGATGTTACTGAATCCTGCGGTTGATTTCATGGAAAGCAGGGGCATCAATCGCGGGTTGGCGATAGTGATCACAATGTTGTTGATTTTGGGCGCTATCGCATTTACTGTGAGTCTGATAATTCCTGGAATCATCAGCGCGGTTGAATCGTTGACCTCAAAACTGCAATCCGACGTCATCACCGATATTAATAAACGTGTTGAAGAATTTTTTGCCGTTAATTTCAACAACGCAGAACTGGCCCGGAATGTTACTAGCAAGGTAAACGAGTTCGGATTGAAATTACTCAGTAATATGGCGGAGTTTTTTAAAAGTGTTGGTTCTTTTCTGGCTTCGGTAGCGATTGTACCGTTTCTGACATTTTTTATTATCAAGGATATGCGCATATTTAAACGCAGCCTGATTGCACATATTCCTAATAAATATTTTGAGATGTCGCTGAATATTCTTCAGAAAGTGGGTAATCAGGTCAGTAAATACATACAGGGGCAGGCAACCGACGCGTTTATCGTGGGCTGTTTATCGGTCCTTGGCTTGTTTATTATTAACTTGGTGTTTGACAATCCGGTTTCACAATTTGTTTTTATTGGTATGATTGCCGGAGTGGCAAACCTGATTCCCTATCTTGGACCGATTGTCGGAGCCGTCCCGGCATTATTAATTACAATTATCAGTAATCCTCCAAATCTTGGCATTGTATTGCTCTGGATTGTCATCACATTCGTGTTGGTCCAGGTGATAGATAATTCGTTTGTTTCTCCGATGGTTGTCTCAAAAAGTGTCAATATGCATCCATTAACGGTTGTTGTAGTTGTGATTATCGGGGGAAACCTGGCAGGAGCAGTTGGAATGCTGTTTGCCGTTCCGGTAACCGGTATAATTAAAGTGACCTCAGCAGAAGTTTTATGGGGCTTAAAGAACTATAAATTAAAATAAACCGTCAGTTTCCATACAATGCCTTCCTATTATATTGGAAGGATACCACAATTATTGTGTGATATATACATGAACCCGACTATACAATCCGTGCCAGCCAAACGAAATATGATCGACCAGATCGTATTATTGGTACTGTTCTTAAGCGTGCTGTCACTGTTTCTGGAGTATGGTATTCATCAAACCAGAGCCATTTTCTGGATCACCAATATTCTCGATTATTTTATCATAATTCTTTTTGTTAGCGAAACAGCTATTCGAATCAGCAGAGCCGAAAGAAAAATCAGTTATATTCGAAATAATCTGTTTGATCTGCTGCTGCTTGCCGTCATTTTAACTCTGTTTATCTATACCCGTTACATGCGCTATATATTGGGCTCTGCTGATGTAAGTCGATTATCAACCAATATCATTTTAATTCGAAATGCTTTTAACATTCTGAAAATACTGGGCCGTGTAAAGCGACTGAATGCGTACATAAAATCCGTATCTAGTCATCCGGCCCAGACGATTGCTTTCAGTTTTATTATTATTATTTTGCTTGGCACAATATTTTTAATGCTTTCGATTTCTACCGCAGATAATTCCCGGCTCGGTTTTATTAATTCCCTTTTTACAGCGACATCTGCGGTTTGTGTTACCGGGTTGATCGTCGTTGACACCGCCACAAAATTTTCACTGTTTGGCAAAATCACCATTATGATTCTAATCCAGATTGGTGGCCTTGGAATCATGATATTGTCCTATTTTGGCGCATTTGTCATCGGGAAACGGATATCCATCGAAGAAAAAATAGCGCTATCCTATTTGCTTAATGAACAGGACATGCAGAAGATTTCAACATCTTTAATGAAGATCATCTTCATTACCTTCGGGATTGAACTGGTGGGCGCATTGATTCTATATGGAAATTTTAACGACCTCTACGGCGATTCGGCACAGGCAGTTTTCTATTCAGTATTCCATGCAGTCTCAGCTTTTTGCAACGCCGGATTTGCGCTGTTCAGTGATAGTCTGGAATCCTTTAAAAGTGACGTCGCCATGAATTTTACCGTCGCCGGGTTAATTATTACCGGTGGAATCAGTTTTCCCGTCATTTTTAACCTGATTGAAAATTTTAAGACAAATGTTGAAACCAATATATTCAGCCGTCGTATCCGAAAATCCCAGCTGACACTGAACACTAAGGTTGTTTTAATTATGACAGTGATCCTGATTTTCAGCGGAATGCTATTTGTTTATGGAATTGAGCATAAAGGGAATCTTGTTCAGCACGATTTAAAAACCCAGTATCTCGCAGCTTTCTTTCAATCGGTGACATTACGGACGGCCGGATTTAATACAATCAATTTTGCGGCTTTGAGAGTTCCTACTCTGCTGATTATGATCCTGTTTATGTTTATTGGTGGCGCATCGGGATCGACGGCAGGCGGCATCAAAGTCAATACGGTTTCGGTGATCTTTGCCTATTTAAAATCGGTTTTGTATAATCGTAAAGAGACGACGATGCTGAATAACTTTTTATCAAAAAGTATCATCAATAAATCATTCCTTATCGTGTTTCTGGCGTTGGGTGTTGTATTTGCCGGGACATTCATTTTAAGTTTGCTGGAGCCCTTTCCATTTGAACATATATTATTTGAAGTGGTCTCTGCATTCGGGACGGTTGGACTTTCGACTGGAATTACAGGCAGTTTATGCATCATGAGTAAGATCACAATCATAATCCTGATGTTTATTGGCCGCCTGGGACCGATGACGCTGATCATCGCATTGTCGCAAAATCCGGTACTCGTCAGAGTAAAATATCCGGAAGGTAATATTTTAATCGGGTAATCCCGAAGTAAGGAGGAATAGATGGCCAAAGAAAAAGTATTTGGAGTGTTCGGTTTGGGAACCTTTGGTCTGGAAGTGTGTCGGGTCATTTCTGAAAAAGGGGGGAAGGTTATCGCTGTTGACTTTCAAACAGAACTGATTGAAAAAGTAAAAAATATGGTCACGCAGGCGGTTCTGATTGATAGTACCGATGAACAATCGTTGAAAAATGCACCCATTGAGGATATCGACGTGGCTGTAGTCGGAATTGGTCAAAATATTGAATCCAGTATTTTAACAACTGCGGTACTGAAAAATCTTGGAGTACCCTATATTATTTCCCGCGCTATTTCCGATATTCACGGCCAGGTATTGAAACAAGTTGGCGCCACCGAGATAATCAACATTGAGATTGAAGAAGGAAAACGGATTGCCAATAAACTAATCTCTCCGGACATCATCGATAAGGTGTACATCGGTCAAAATCAGATTCTGGCGGAAGTCATGTGCTCGAAAAGCATGATCGGAAAATCTATCATGGCACTTGATTTGAGAAAAAAACTTAATGTAAATATTATTTCTGTCAAACATACAAGCACCAAGATTGATGAAATGGGCAATCCGGTTGTTGAAAACAATGTTGATTTTCCGGCACCATCAACAATTATCCAGAAAGACGACATTCTGGTGGTTGTCGGACGGGAAAAAGACGTCGATAAATTAAAGGACATTTGATGTTTTTAATATCCAAATTCCGCGTATATCTGCTCTACATGTTTGCGGTGCTGACTATTCTTTTTATCGGAATTCACGGCTATGTGACCTTTTCTGAGATTGGAACCGGAAACGCACTGTCACTGAAATATTTTGCCGAGAATTTTATCTATTATGTCATCGTGCTTCTGATCATTCTGACAATTATTTTTGTATTGATGCTGTTAAAAAGTAAAAATATTTTTAAAGAACTTGAAAAGGTAATTGAACTTTCCCGGCAGGGAAAATATTCCAGTGGTACACAATTAAAAAAGTTGGGACGATTAGGCGGTAAAATCATTGAAATTAATACCCATTTGAATTCGTTGAATGAGATGAAGTCCCTGAAAATCAGCAGCATGTCCAATATAGTTAACTTTCTGCTTGATAAGGCGGAAATCCCAATGCTGTTATTGGATGCCCAGGGAATGATAATAAAAGTCAGCCAATATCTGATTGAACAGATGGAAATCGGTGAGAAGGATTTAATCAACGAATATGCGGAAAATATTTTTGATAAATTTAATTATTCGACTGTGATGATTGAACTGCAAAAATCCAAATATATTACACTTCAAAGTCCGTTGATGGTAGAGTCATTTGAGAAACCAATTGATGTCAATATTGTTGCTTTTCCGATCATGAATTATAAAAATGAACTTTCAAACTGTATCTGTACAATTATCACGAAAGAAGAGTTCTCAAAGTACGATGTTGTAAAACAAGAGCATAAACTGTCTGTAGATCCGCTAAAGATTCCAAAGGAAGTACAGGACCTGCCGCTTTTCAAACGATTTAAAGATATATTTCGACATCAGGAAGGAGAGATAAAAAAATGAAGATCATGCGAAAACGGTACAAACGGCCCGGGTTGCCGCCGGGAACTCTCGTATATGTTGGCGACAATAAACATGTTAAATCCACTATTAAAATTTTTGATTACAATACAGATAGCATCACTGAAACAGATATCAAGAATCCGGATGAGTTGGCGACCTGTCTGGCAGATAATACGGTCAGCTGGATAAATATTACCGGACTGAATGATTTGGGTCTGATTGAAAAGATTGGGAAAATATTTGATGTTCATCCTTTAGTTCTGGAGGATATTGTCAATACGGATCATCGTCCAAAATTTGAAGAATATGACGAGTATTACTACAGTATTGTTAAAATGCTGACCTATGATGATAAAAAGAAGGAAATAAACAGTGAACAGGTTAGTTTTATACTCGGCAAGAATTATCTGATAACCTTTCAGGAAATCAAAGGCGATGTATTTGATACTATTCGAGAACGCTTAAGAAAAAATAAAGGCCGTGTCAGAAGAGAAGATTCAGATTATCTATGCTATACATTAATGGATTCCATCGTTGATAATTATTTCTATGTTCTGGAAACCATTGCCGAAGAGACTGAACTATTGGAAGGAATTTTATTAAAAAATGCCGACTCTTCCGTCCTGCAACGCATTCACCAATTAAAGCGGCAACTGATCTTTATACGGAAATCGGTTTGGCCGTTACGCGAGATATTGAATAATATTGATCGGCTGGAGTCTGATCTGGTAAAAAGCAGCTCAAAACTATTCTTCCGGGATGTTTATGACCACACGATTCATATTATCGATACGGTTGAAAACCTTCGTGATATCGTTACCGGCATGCTCGATATTTATCTGTCGACGGTCAGCAACCGGATGAATGAGGTCATGAAGGTACTGACAATTATTGCTACGATCTTTATTCCACTGACATTTCTGGCCGGGATTTACGGTATGAATTTTCAATATATGCCGGAATTGGCCTGGAAGTTTGGATATCCTCTGGCGCTGACCGTAATGGGATCAATTGGAATCATCATGCTTGTATTTTTCAAACGCAAAAAATGGTTCTGAAATAATAGGTCTAATGCATTTCGAAATGCACGACGACTGGGCTGGCTAAGCGGTTATAATCCTCAAATTTCATTTCGATAACATCAATGTGGTTACAGGCATTAAACGCTATTTCATCGTTATGAGCTAAATCCGAAGCCACATACGTATCCATTTCATAGAGATTGCCGAAAGGGGGCATGGCGCCGGTTTCACAATCGGGAAATGATTTGCGAAACTCTTCTTCTGTTGCAAGCTTGACTTTTTTTGCATGCAGCTGACGGGAAAATTCTTCGAAGGAAATTCGGTCATTTGCTGGCAGGGCTGCCAACGCCATTTTACCATCGATTATTACAACGATAGTTTTTGCCAGTATTTTTCCAGGAATGTGAGCCGTCGCAGCCACTCTCTGGGCTGTATATGCTTTGGGATGCTGGGAGATGCTAAACTGCACATTATTTTCCTTTAAAAATGCTAAAATTCGTTTTTGTTGTGGCATTTTGACCTCCATAATAATTGCTAATAATCAATATACAGGTTGAACAAATAAACCGCAAATCCTGGACATGATTACGTCGATAATATCTTTTATTCCTTGTGAAAGGGATTTATATTTAACCCAGATTTTAAATAGAGAAATTAACCTTATTTGAAAGGAGCCAAAAATGCCAGTTGTCAATTATAAGAAATATGTGGCAATGCTCGAAAAAGCACATAAAGAAGCCTACGCATACCCGGCTATCAATATTACCACAACCGACACCATGAATGCTGCGATTGAGGGATTTGCTGCCGCGAATAGTGATGGTATCATTCAGGTATCTACCGGAGGAGGAGCACACGCATCGGGTAATCTGAAAGATATGGTGCTTGGATCGATCGTGTTGGCTGAACAGGCCCACCGTGTCGCCGAAAAATATGATATCAATATTGCCCTGCATACCGATCATTGTCAAACCGATAAAATCGATTCATTTTTGAAACCTCTGATTGAAGAAACAGCCCGTCGTCGGGCGGCTGGTCTTCCGAATCTGTTCAACAGTCACATGTACGACGGCAGTGCGGTACCGCTGAAAGAGAATATGACGAATGCGGTCGAATTGATGAAGATCTGTGCCAAAAATGAGATCATACTCGAGGTGGAGGCCGGCGTTGTCGGCGGTGAAGAGGATGGCGTCAATACGGAAAACGTGGGAAAAGAAAAATTATATACCACTCCGGCAGATATGCTTTCAGTTTATGAAGCGCTGAGCAAAGTTCAAGGCGCTAAATACATGTTTGCAGCAACCTTTGGCAATGTCCATGGTGTTTATAAGCCTGGGAATGTGGTTCTCAAACCTTCTATTTTGAAAGACGGCCAGGATGCGGTTATGGAAAAGTATGGAAAGGATGCCCGTTTCTTTCTTGTATTCCATGGTGGCTCCGGCTCAACTATTGAAGATATTCATGAGACATTGAATTACGGTGTAATCAAAATGAATGTCGATACCGATACTCAGTATGCTTTTACACGGCCGGTTGTTAATCATATGCTTGTAAATTATGACAAAGTGTTAAAAGTTGATGGAGAAGTCGGCGTGAAAAAACTGTATGACCCGCGCGCCTGGCTAAAAGCAGGACGTAAAGGTATGGCAGACCGGGTTGTTCAGGCCTGTAACGATTTGAAATCTACAGGTAAAAGTATGGGCCGTTAAAATGTTTAATAGACTTTGGGATTATCCCGAAGAAAACAATAAACCTGGTTTATGGCAGATGCTGTAAGCCAGGTTTGAATTTATGAAGCATAGCGTATGAAAGATTTTGAATATAGTCTATCCCGGCGTTTCTTTGCACAGATTGCCAACGGCATGGAAGACTTCGGAAAATCCGAACTGGCCGAGCTTGGCGCCGAAGATATAAAGAATGTCTATCGCGGTCTGTATTTTAATGCAGATAATGAAGCCGTATACAGAATAAATTATCAGTCCCGGCTGATTACCCGGGTAGTGGCGCCACTCTTGACATTTGATTGTCATAGCGCTGATTATTTATATAAAACGGCAATGCAGATTCCCTGGGATACACTGTTTAACATCAAAAACACCTTTGCCGTTTTCGCGTCGGTATCACACAGTAAAATCACACACTCCAAATATGCCGCATTACGGCTTAAAGATGCTATCGTCGATTATTTTAAAGAACAAACCGGAGACCGGCCGAATATTGAGAAACTGAACCCGGATATTTGGCTGAACTTACACATAGAACAGAATCGCGCTGTTATCAGTGTTGATACGTCCGGCGGGTCATTGCACCGAAGGGGATATCGGTCTCAGGCCGGTTCGGCGCCCATGCAGGAAACGCTGGCAGCTGCGATTATCCGTCTGACCGATTGGCATGGCGAAAAACCATTGATCGATCCTATGTGCGGTTCGGGAACATTACTACTTGAAGCGTTGATGGCTTATTGTAAAATTCCTGCCGGGTATTTCCGCAAGCGATTCGGTTTTGAATTTTTACCGGATTATAATAAGCAACTGTGGAATAAAGTCCGGAATTCTGCTGATAAAACTATCCGTCAATTACCTAAAGGACTACTGTCCGGCAGCGATGTCTCTCGGTATGCGATCGAGGATATAATTAAAAACAGTAAGAATTTTACCAGTGGCCGGAACATTCAAATCAGAGCCGGTGATTACCGGGATATCGAAGCAATCAATGACAGTATTATCGTAAGCAATCCGCCCTATGGTATTCGTATGGGAAAAGAGAAGGATATGGGGCTGTTTTACCGGGAATTGGGTGATTTTCTGAAACAACGCTGCCGGAATTCAACGGCCTATATCTACTTTGGTGATCGGGAATATATCAAGAATGTCGGTCTGAAACCATCGTTTAAAATTCCGCTGGTTAACGGCGCTCTTGACGGGCGACTGGTGAAGTATGAGTTGTATTAAGAATTGGAAATTTATCAGCTTCAATTATTGACCATAATGAAGTATTACCCAATGGAGTAAAAGGTGAAATTATAAATGCGTTTACAAAAAATAATGAACAAACTCTAACAATTGTTACTTTTAGATTAAAAACAACCAATATTTTTAATAACTAGAGATTTACCTGCTTGCAGACGGTCTTAAACTACCTATCCTACTCTTTCGGCGGTCACCCCGACAGATATCGGGGAGCTG
>JAHJGX010000225.1 GCA_018824205.1 bacterium | reverse complement strand
TACTTATCATGGAAAATTTTGATCAGGAACGTAGAAAATTTGAAAGATTGAAAAACAAGCATGAATACTCAGACGATACAAAATATCAGCGACCAAACATACCGGAGTCAGTAAGAATAATTGTCTGGAAAAGGGATAGTGGTAAATGTGTGAATTGTGGCTCAAGGGAAAATCTTGAGTATGACCATATTATTCCTATATCTAAAGGAGGAAGCAATACAGCGCGTAATATTGAGTTATTGTGTGAAAATTGTAATCGCTCCAAGGGTGCAAAAATTGAGTAAAAGTATATGACAATCGGGGAAGTAACGACATGAGTTATTCGACAAATGATAGATTTGAGACTATCCAGACTATTGTCTTAGCGACGGTTGGTTTGCGCTCCGACTTGCGTACTTCATGCTTGCCCGTTATACGTATCTAAATTAAGGTGACAAATATAGTGAATAATGATATTGATAGAACACTATCAAGAAAAGAATATGGACTCTCAACATTAAAAGGATTAATTGGAGCGATTCCATTTGCTGGCACATTTTTAAATGAAGTTGCTTTTGAAGCAAGATCAAGAATAAAACAGGAAAGAGTAAATAGGTTTATTGAAGAATTTAGTGAGTATGTTAAAAGTATAACTGAATCTGAAAAAGATTTAAACTTGTTAAATGTTGAGAATGTTGGAGATGTATTTGAAGAAATTATCATTTCAGTATCAAGAACATCTGCTCATCATAAAATAGATGTATTTAAAAAAATCCTATTCGAACAGTTAAAATCTTCTCATAATGAAACAGACGAAGTAATGAGATTTATTAATATTACCAATAATATCTCAGGTGTTCAATTTAAAATATTATCTACTTTTGGCTCTTTAAGTGACAATGTATTAAAGTATAGAATTCAGATTCTTGAGATGGAAGAGGAGAGAGAAAAAATAACAAATGAAATTAATACTATGCATATGGAATATAATTCTAAACAAATGAATACATTAAAAGAAAGATTAAAAAGTATACCTAAACTAATCAGAAAGAAAAAGATTGCATTACAAAGTGGGACTATTAATCCCAATTCTCATAGAACATTTAATATTAAACGAAGTATTTATATAACAGAAGTTCAGGATTTAATTGCTAAAGGATTACTTTTTGATTTCGCTATTCGAACTTCACTAATCAAACCATATGAAGCCTTTGGTATAACAAAACTTGGACGAAGTTATTTGCACTACATTAATGACGTATAACAAATAAAAATTGATACAACGAGACGTTGTCATCAATCCAGGGTTCAAGAAATTATAACAGGAGACAATTCATGCGCACCCGAACTTATACGAAGAAAGATGTTGTAGAAATTACGGCAAAACGCTCAGGTCATACGTTTTCCACAACTTTTAAGATCGTCGATGAGGCTTTTATCACATTGCGTGAAATGCTTTGTGAAGATAAAAAGAATTTACGTATCGAGATCCGTGGTTTTGGAGTCTTTGAAGTTAAACCCACCAAGGCGAAATCAAAAGCCCGCAACCCACGGACAAACGAGATTGTTTACGTTCCTCCACGGAGGAAGACTCATTTCAAACCGGGAATAATTATTAAAGCCGCTTTGAAAAAATAAGCCGGATAGAGTTGCAGCCTGTTTTATTTTAAAATTGAAAATTCACTTTCCAATTCGGACACTTTGGAGTAATTTCAAAAAGTGAAAACAGAACAATCACAAACTGTCCGAATAATTCCGAAACAGGTGTCCTGTTTGACCGAAATTAGTAGATGTTTGAATATTGGCGAAATCAATTTCGGCGTAGGTGACACTTGCCCTAGGCAGTAAAAAGGGGGTACCAAGAAAATGTTTATTAAAGCACTTAAATCAATAGTAAATACTCAGTCAATGCCTTGGTCGTTTTATATTACTATCGGTTTTCTAATCAGCCAATTTTCAAACATTTATTCTTATTATTCTCGTGGTGGAGATAGATTAATGACATGGTTTAAATTAATAGGTATGACAAATAAAGAGCCATCAATTTTTCTTATATCTCAAATATGTATTTTAATGGCATTTTTATCATTTATTGGATTTCAAATATTTTCAAGTTATTCTGTTAACTGGTCAAGTCTCAATGTACTTGTAAAAAGTATTATTTTTTTTGGAGTACTATGTATTATATCTCAATGTCTATTTTCGAGTGTTATGCGGTTTTCATATGAAATATTATTTAGTTTTGTTGTAATTGTATCGATGGTACTTACTCAGTCATTCTTCAATGTTTCGACTGAAGGATTAGTTATGCATTCGCCTGAATATGAGGAATTATGGGATTTATTAAAATTTATGGTTCTTCCGACATTAGTATGGAGCTAAGCAAAAGACGCCCTTATCTTTAAGAAAAAATATTCACTATCCCTAAAGCCAAAGGCAACTCTTTTAATGACCTTGATCTTGTTATTCATACCTTCCAGAAAGGAAGT
>JAHJGX010000224.1 GCA_018824205.1 bacterium | reverse complement strand
GCAACCAGATATTTTTGATAGCGGGAAATTTTTAAGGCGGCCTTGATGATAATGATCAGCAATAAGGCCCACCATACTATTGTCAGGATATTTAAATTGTTTAAAAAGTAAAAAACGACGCCAGCCAGAAATGTGGACAGAATGATAATCCCGGCGGTTAAATACTGGTTTTCTCTAACTGCGCCGCTGATTATTTCATCGTTGAAAAGATATAAAATAATCAGATCGACAAACAGTAACATCGCGAAATATGACAAGAGCGGTGCGCCCAGGATTATGGCGGCAAAAAGCAGCTGTAATGTGATGCCCCAGATCACCGTTCGCAGATTAATCTTTTTCCGGTTGTTCGACATCAGAAAAGCGATCCCGAGCAATGTAATAATTCCGAGTATTCCGATAAAACGCATGTTGGATTCCTTTAAATAATTCTCAATTTGGTGGTTTATTCTTTCGGCGCTTCGAAACAGCTGCGGCAGCGCGCCTCATACGAATCGGTGGCCCCCAACAGAACCCGCTTGTGGGATTTTGAAATCCGCTGAGTATAACTGGCGGGGTTCCCGCATTGCATACAGATAGCGAGAGTTTTAGTAATATATTCTGCTTCGCAAAGCAACTGAGGGATTGGTTCAAAGGGCTCTCCGCGGTAGTCCTTATCGAGACCGGCGACTATCACTCGTCTTCCGGATTCTGCCAGTTGTCTGCAGACCAATACGAGAGATGCGTCGAAGAATTGGGCTTCATCGATACCCAGAACATGGGCGTCTTTGACATGTTCCAGAATGTCTTCCGCTTTTTCCACGGCAATTGACGGGATTTTCTGCTGATTGTGCGAAACGATATGGTCTTCGCTATACCGGACGTCAATCATCGGCTTAAAGATGGCAACTTTTTGTTTGGCAATTTGTGCCCGTCTGAGACGGCGGATCAGCTCTTCGGTTTTTCCGGAAAACATACTTCCGCAGACAACTTCTATCCAGCCGGAAGGTTTTCCGGTGATAGCGACGACTTCTTCAATTCCCATTGGGTAACTACGCATGGTGTGGCTAAACATATAAATTCCTAGTCCTGTTTTGATGTTATATGTTGACGATATACATGTACCGAGTAGACATTTTATTTTGCCAGATGTTTTAACAGCGACGTTACTTTAGTTTTAAACAGATCGACGGCAACCGTATTATGTCCGCCCTCGGGTATGATGATATCGGCATATTGCTTGGTCGGCTCAATAAACTGTTCGTGCATAGGGCGTACGGTATCCAGATACTGGTGAATGACGGATTCTACCGAACGGCCGCGATATTTAATATCACGGGATAAACGTCTGATAAACCGGATATCGGGGTCCGTGTGAATATAAATTTTCATATCCATCAAATCACGCAGTTCGGGATCGTAAAGCACCATAATTCCCTCAAGAACGATGATTTTATGGCCCGTAACCCGGTGTACTTCGGGGCTGCGGGTGTGGCCTTTGTAATCATAGATGGGGATCTCAGTGGTTTCTCCATTAATAAGATCGCGGATCTGTTTTTTCATCAGATTAAAATCATAAGCCTCCGGATGATCAAAATTGTGATGGTGTCGTGCGTCCAGGGGGATATCTTTCAGATCGAAATAATAGGAATCCTGTTCGATAATCACGACATGGTCCGGATTAAAATCGCGCACAATATTCTTTGCCATCGACGTTTTTCCAGATCCGGTTCCTCCGGCGATTCCGATTAGGATTGACTGTTTCATGGGTTGCTTTCTTTTTGAAGTTTGGTATCATCAAAGGGCGCCGGCAACAAATCTTTGGAACGATAGATTTCGGATTGGCCGTCCTTTGTGAATATATATATGGGTATATCTCCACAGATATCCCAGATGACCTGACGACAGGCCCCGCAGGGTGTGGCGCCATTGTTGGAAAAAACGGCCAGTGCTTTGAATTCTTTATGACCGCTTACAACGGCTGCCGCAATGGCGTTTCGTTCAGCACAGACAGTTAATCCGTAGGAGCTGGATTCAATATTGCAACCGTGAAAAATTGTCCCGTCTACCGCCAGAAGGGCCGCGCCGACCGGGTAGTGGGAAAATGGCGAGTGGGAAAATGTTGCCGCCTTCTTAGCGTGTTGTTTTAATACTTCCGGTTTAGCTGTTTCCATACTCGTTTCCTTTCATAGGGTTCCAGGGTAAATAATAATGCAATACCGGCTAAAAATCCACCAATATGCGCAAACCAGGCCACTCCGCCCGGTTGTTGAAAAGTCAGAGCGCCGAGCCCGTTGCATATCTGTAATAAAAACCAGAAACCTAAAACATACGCGGCGGGTACCCAAACCCGTTTAATAATCAGGATCAGCCAGATAAAAATCTGGATTCGCGCCCGGGGATAGCGGATTAAATAGGCGCCTAAAATGCCGGATATGGCCCCGCTGGCGCCGATAATGGGTGTATCGGCCTGGGGTTGAATGATAATCTGGCATAGCGTTGCAATAATTCCGGCACAAATGTAAAAAAGAATAAATTTCCCGTGTCCGAGTGTGCTTTCAATATTATCGCCAAAAATCCACAGGTATAACATATTTCCGGCCAGATGAAGAAAGCCGCTGTGAATAAACAGAGAGCTAATGAACGGTTTCACGAATCCCGGAAAACCATTGTTAAATAATTGATTTGCCACAACGCCACCTGAATATATCCAGGACTTTAATGCCTCCGGCGACAGGGTTGATTGATAAATAAATACACAAACATTTATCAGGATGATCGCAAATGTAATATAGGGAGGGCTGAGTCGGAAGCTGGAGTCTTTGAGCGGTATAAACATGGATTTAATAGACGGTGAAAGTGCTGCTTTTCGTAGTGGAGTTATTGGCCTGGTCGGTAACGGTGATTGTCAGTGTGTGTTGACCCGCCGGCAGGTTCCCGGAGATTTTATACCGGATATGATCTTTCGGGGCATTGTATTCCACATATATCGGGCGTTTATCCATTTGTACCGCTATAGATGTATCGTCTTTTATGCCGGAAAGATTGTCGGTTACGATTGCGCTGACATAGGGAATATCCGGAGACCGAAAACGGCCGCCATTACCGGGAAACATATCTGAAATAACAGGTGGCTCCCGATCGCTTAACAGTATGATAGAGCCGAATTTACCAGTATATGCAGTGATGGTGGTTTGTTCGGGATTTAACTGGTTGCCCAGAAAATTCCATTCATCTTTGTCCAGTTGGTATAGCCCGATTTTTTCTATGTCCTCCGTTCCAGATGGAAGTTTAATTTCAAGCAAAATGTCTGACCTGAGCGGTTGTTCAAGCGGGAAGATGGTATAGAGGTCGGAGATAGCGGAAATATTCGCATTGCTGTTCATTCTTGTCTCATTAATCCATGTAACGAGCGTATCGTAAACAGAATTGACAGGTAAAGTAACGGATAAAGCCGAGTCCGGTGAGTTGTTGCTGATGCTGTTATTTGGTGTTGCGGTTTTGAAATTCACCGGTGTTCTCAATATATTTTCTGGCGACTGGTTGTAGCGCCATTCAAAAGCAATGATTGTATCAAACAGCGATAGCGGGATGGCATCGCTAATATATGTAACGGGGTCAACGGGAAATACGGGTAGCTCAATAAAGTCGGATAGGGTTTGGATATAAAAACATGGCGGATTTACTGGCACTTGTATGAAAGCGGCCCGGCATAAGAACGTGTTCGGGTTGTGGATAAATGTAATTTGGGGCGACGAAAGGTTCATCGGTGACGATGGATCAG
>JAHJGX010000023.1 GCA_018824205.1 bacterium | reverse complement strand
TACTTGACCATTGAAATCCAAATCTTTAAATTGTTCCTTGTGAGTCATATCGGTCTCCCTTCTTTTAGTGTTATTTTTGGTCTTCTAAAATTAAGAAGGGATACCGATAAGGGCTAACACTCACTTTTAAACATAATATCTGCTTAAATAACGTGAATTCTATATACGAATCAATCTATCTTCCTGGGCATTTTCAGGAAAATTGTCCAAAAAGTAAAAGTATCCGGTCATTCTGAGTGTAAATGAAGAATCTCTCAACCAGGAGAAGAAGATGTTTCCCTGCCTTGTCGGCAGACAGGGACTACACTCAACATGACAAGAAAAGATCAAATCGCCTTTTTGGACAATTTTTTCTGCCCTGTAGTTCTTACGTCGAAATCACGTTAAATATATAATATTAAAAGGTTGGTTTTCTCAATCACATATTTGGCTAATAATATGCAAATCTACAGAATTGATTCCGGCATTCCATCGTATTTCACAACATTTTCCGGCTTACCACACAAAACAAAACTGTGATTCAAATGGTCCCGCTCATCCAGACCAATACGACGGAAGACATCGGCCCAGGTTTTCACATCAGCGTACTGTTTAACCAAATCGCTATTCACCGGCTGATCTTCCCACTGTGGATTATCAAGGACAAACTTTGCATAAACATGCTCGGCATGGTCTTCAAATTCAGCGTTGAACAGAAATGCTCTTCTGATATTTAAGAATGCCATGAGACGAGTCATCAATGAATACAAACTCACCAAAATGAAAGGAACCAAGGGAAACAGATACCAGGGGTCTTTGATCCCATCCTCTTTCATTTTCTCGTTGATTACCCGGAGATGCCAATACTCATTATCCTGGGCTTCCCGGCTCCATTCCATGATTTTACCGGATTTATCAACAAAGTTACTGTCTTTATACTTTCTAGTCATGCGTCCGTACTGACGAATTTCCCATGAACGGTAGGGAATGCTGGCCAGGATTTCAATCAGTTTTGTCTTTCCCAATGTAATTTCCCAGCCGGTAACTAAATCCATACTGAAAAAGAATATTTTCGCTGCCAGAGAATAATTATAGCGCGGTCGCTCAAGAGAAACTTTTTGTTCTTTTTTCAGATCAATTTTATTCGTTTCCAAAATTTGTCTCCTTTTTATGACTACATCTATAAGATTATCCCTGATTAATTACGTTACGAAATTTCAACAACATTTTGTATAAAAAAAGGGAGACCGAAATCTCCCTTGATAATGCATCTATCGTTCAATTTACTTTGAAATACGTCTGACAGCCTGAATGCCGCGTCGTCGGTAATTATTGTAATGGGGATCGTCCGGATTGAAACTGTCAATTCTAACCCGGCCGGATGAATGGATAAATTCATAGTCGCCGATATACAATCCAACATGGGTTATACGGTCCGGATAAGGACTGAAGAAAATCAAATCGCCGGGTTTTAGATTCTCGGGAAAATTTGTTGTGTCAACGGCTGACCCTTCGAACACCTGCATGCTGGCATCCCGTTGAAGAATATACCCATGTTGCCGGAAAACCGTTTGCGTGAATCCGCTGCAGTCCAATTGCTTTGGTGACGCCGCACCCCACATATAGGGCCGGCCATTCAGGGATTTTGCGGTTTTTATTATTTTATCAAAATCCAGTGGACGATTGAGATAGTCATCCAGTTTTTCCAGCGATTTAGAAAAGATGTAACCTTCACGACCATCGGGATAGCCGACTTTCGTCCATTTGCGACCCTGCTTGATCAGCCGAAACCGGTTTCCCATCACAACATCACTGACGGGCTGTGATTTTTCCGATGCTTTTGAAAAAACCATCCCCTCAAGATCGATATAAACAACCTTGGGAGCACTCATCCAATCTTCTTTAAATGTTTTATCGCCTTCATGCACCCGGTCATCGGATACCCAGCCCAGATAGCCGTCATCGGTCCGCACATAGTAAAACCCGCGTTTATGTTTTAAAATATCCAGAGGCAAACCCCGCAGACTCTGCGATACCATCTCCTCCGTAACAGACGGACGGCGCCGCAATATAGCGATCGAATTTTTCGGAACCGCGAAAATAGTACCATTCATTACATCGTCAGGCAATAGCTGCATATTTTTATCAAATTCAATATCCGGAAATGCTCTATTGATTTGCTGATAAAATTTGCTTCGCGCTGTTTTATTATCGGTTTCCCCGGTTAATACATACTGGTTGTTGATTAATTGCGGTGTCACCGTCCAGACGGAAGTTCGTTTATCCGGACAATATTGTTTTTTTATTGTTTGCGATATTTCATTAACACGATTAAAAACATCCGTAGTATCCGCCAGTAATAACTGGGTAAATACGATCAGTATAAGCAGATATACATTCAGGTTTTTCTTCCGTATCAACATTAACTCCTGTCGTTTTTAATTTGCGTATCCCAGAGTGGTATTATAGCCAATTCCGTCTAAAAGTACTTCGATTGCCTTATCGATGGCCGGGTCATTTTTAATGTCATTTTTAATCCGTTCCGATAAACCGCCAGCCAGTGTGGACAATTCGCTGACAAGGCCGCGCTTGATCTGTTCGCTGTTTGCCTCAAATTCACCGGCTTTCAGTGAATCATAGACTGCGTATATTGACTTAAAAGGATCCATCAAATCTTTAAATTTATCTTCTTTCAATAATTCCTTCTCAATATCCCGGAGTTTCTTTTCATTTTTATGATTGTAAATGAACTCGTCTTTTTCAAGGAATTTTTTAAAATCATAAACAAGGTCTTCATCAACTACTACCGGTACCGGAATCTCTCCGTTGACGGATTTATAATGAATAGCATAGGAATAAAACATATTTTGACGCCATAATTCACGTGAATAATCGGATAGGGATTCTGCTTTTATTTCCAAATCGGGGACTATGCCGCCGCCGCCTTTAAGTGTACGCCTGTTCTTTGAGTAGAAGAGCGTATCAGTAGAAATGTTGTCTTCAACCATTTTCGGATTATTCAGGTAATCGGGTTTTTGAATCAAGCGGCCACTGGGAATATAATATTTTGCCGTTGTTACTTTCACTGAATGATCATTATCAATTCGAAAAACTGTCTGCACAAGACCTTTACCAAAACTCGTCGCTCCGATGACAATTCCCCGATCCAGGTCCTGAATGACACCGGCAACAATCTCACTAGCTGACGCACTTCCCTGGTTCACCAATACCGCTAATTTTACATCATTCGGCAAAAACGGTTTCTGTTCCGCAATAAATACTTTGTTCGACATCGGGGTCCGCCCCTTTGTCAGTAAAAGTGTATCGCCAACATTTGTGAACAGTTCCGATACAGCCAATGCTTCAGCCAGGAGTCCGCCCGGATTGCCCCGCAAATCAAGGACTAATCCCTGCATTTTTCGATCTTCTTTACGAAGTGTGCTGATTGCATCCCTGACCTCCTGAGAGGCACCTTTCGAAAATCCGGACAGTCGGATATAGCCGATATGATCATTCAGCATCCCTGTATAACTGACATCGGTTATATTAATATTTTCCCGGTTCAGTGTGTATTCATTTAACCCGGGAACTCCGGGCCGGCGAATAGTCAGTATGACCGATGTGCCAATCTCACCACGAATCAGTTGTGCCGATTTATCAAGGTCCATTCCCACCGTTGATACCGAATCAATCTTTATGATCTGATCCCCGGGGAAAATATTTGACCGGCTGGCGGGACTGCCATCCATCGGAGAAATGACGGTCAGTGTATCTTTTCGCATGCTTATCCGCAAACCGACACCACCGTATTTTCCTTTTGTCAGTGTCTCCAGAGGCTCTTTTTCTTCTTTTGTTAAAAAGACGGTATAAGGATCCAGTTCCTTCATCATTTCGCGAATACTGTTCTCGGTAAAATCCTGGGCCTTGATGGGGTCCACATAATTCGTAAAGAGCTGCCGGTAAACCTCATTATAGAGGCGAATAGAGATGGAAATTTCTTTGTATATATCCGAATTGCCGACGGCAAATATAATTGTGACAGACAGCAGTATGCCGATAATGATACTGTTTCTGAGTTTACTTTTATTCATTTGTTTATTAATTCCTTCAATGTTTTGACAGTTTCCCATATCTCATTTGATAACTCTTCCGGGTTTCGGTTGCCTTCGAGAACGATAAAGCGCTCCGGTTCAATTGCCGCCATTTTAAGAAACCCGTCATGTACTCTTTTATGAAAATCCAGGGCTTCCTGTTCCAGTCGATCCAGATTTTTATTATCGAGTCGTAAATGTCGTTCTTCCAGTGAAATATCAAGAATAAACGTCTTATCGGGAACCAATGAATCGGTTGCGGCTGCATTTAACCGCATAATAAAATCCAGATCAATGCCGCGCCCATATCCCTGATAGGCGGTAGATGAATCGTAAAACCGGTCACAGATGACAACTTTTCCCGACTCAAGTGCCGGAATAATCTGACTTTTTGTCAACTGATACCGACTGGCAGAATAAAGCAGCAGTTCCGTCATGGACAGCATACTATCGTTATTTTTATCCAGAAGGATATCCCGAACTTTTTCGCCAATTCCCGTACCCCCGGGTTCCCGAAACAGTTGATAAGGAATTCCGGCCTCGTCCAGATGCTGAATCAGCGCAGTTATCTGAGTTGTTTTACCGGAACCGTCAATTCCTTCAAATGTAATAAAAATTCCGCTTTTCATAGCGTTAAAGTTAATGATACTTCACGAAAGAGAAAATCATTACTATCCCCGGACTATATTTATTTTATTTCACGAACTTCCGGTTTTGGGAGCAAATCATCGGGTAAAAACCGGTAACTCAGATATAAAAACGGGGTGTCGATGGCCGCTACAATAATTTTGAGGAGATAGGTCGAGAGAACAATTTGCAGGACAATCTTCATGGGAAAAACCCCGACAAACGCAATCAGTGAAAAGATAATTGAATCGATCAGCTGACTTGTCCAGGTGGAGGCATTATTTCGCAGCCAGAGCATCCGGTTATTGGTAATTTTGCGGATTGTGTGATATGCCCAGATATCATGAAACTGCGAAACCAGGTATGCGATCATGGATGCCAGAACGATGCGAGGTGCAAAAGAGAAAATGGCCTTCATACCCTCATGAACGGTATCGTATTCCGATGGTTTGATCAGCAGGATGAATTGAGATGTTATCAAATAAAAAACCGCCGCAAAGAAACCGATCAGGACGGCCTTTCGTCCCGCCTCCTTACCGTAATGCTCACAGAGCATATCGGTTACCAGAAAAATTGCCCCGTACGTAATATTTCCTCCTGTAGCACTCAGGCCAAACAGGGTAAACTGTTTCGTGACGAAAATATTGGCCAAAACGATACATACCGCTATATAGGCGTACAACCAGGTTTTGCCCATTCGAAACATAAACAAGGTCATACTGAGTACGACAATAATCATCAGAAAATAAATAAGTTCGTTTGGCATATCAATTAAAAAGGAGAAAATAGTAACAGCACGTCAATTTTAATTATTCTTCGTCCCAGCTACCCATTTTTGAGTATTTTTCAATACGTAGTCGGACCAGTTCATCCGCCGGTATCGCACAGAGTTCGTCAAGATTTCTGAGAATGGCGCTTTTTAATTTTTTAGCCGTCGCATCCGGGTTCCGATGAGCACTGCCATCCGGCTCAGTAACTAGTTCGTCGGCCACACCGAGTTCATAAAGGTCTTGTGCAGTTACTTTCATTGACTCGGCCGCGATATTCGCTTTTCCGGCGTCCCGGTACAGGATAGACGCACACCCTTCCGGACTGATGACCGAATACCAGGTATTTTCCAGCACGATATTACGGTCGCCCACTCCGATTCCGAGTGCGCCGCCGCTGGCACCTTCGCCGATAACACATATGAGGATAGGTGTTCGTAAGCGGCTCATTTCAAAGAGGTTCCGGGCAATCGCTTCCGCCTGGCCTCGCTCTTCAGCACCGATTCCGGGATAAGCACCCTGGGTGTCAATAAATGATATAACGGGCTTGTTAAATTTCTCAGCCAGTTTCATCGCCCGTAAAGCTTTGCGGTACCCTTCCGGATGGGGTGAACCAAAGTTGCGATAGACATTTTCTTTGATATTGCGCCCCTTTTGATGACCGATAACAACAACCTTATGCTTCTCAATGGTCGCGAATCCGGCGATTATTGATTTGTCATCGGCAAAATGCCGGTCCCCGTGAATTTCAATAAATTCAGAACACATTTTATCCAGATAGTCCAGCGTGTATGGACGATCCGGATGCCGGGCTAATTGGACCCGCTGCCAGCGATTGAGATTTGAATAAGTTTTTTTAACCAGTTTATTGAGTTTTTCATCTAGTTTCTGAATCTCGTCAATCAGATCCACGCCGTTCACTCTTGAGAGCTCGCGCATTTCGTCGATTTTTTGCTCAAGTTCCAATATAGGTTTTTCAAATTCAAGCGTTAGTTTTGCCATAATATTCCGTTTAGATATTTAACAGTGCTTTTAAGATAATCTCAACGTCCAGAAACAACGAATGGTTCTGCATATAGTAATGTTCATAATTCTGCTTATCAATTTCATCAGGCCGATGGGTTTCCTGAAGCTGAAACAGACCGGTTAAACCCGGCTTGCAACGTAATCGGCGAATATGCGGATTGGTGGTCAGTAATTCACTTCCAACAAAGCTCATATTTCCGGTTATTATTGAAAAAAGTAATGGGAATCTCTCGATTGTGGGCCGGGCATGATTTCCGTTTCGTTTTGCAAAGATTACTCCGTTAAAAATAATCCCTTCTTTACCCAGAAAGCGCTGTCTCTGGAACTTATATCCCGTCAGCAACGCATAGGGAACCATGAACAATGACATTGACAGCAATGCTAAAAGCGATATACTAAAATCAAATAATCGTTTTGAAAACCGGTTGCCCAGCCGGTACAGGTTGTATTCGACTTCAATTAGCGGGATGTCTTCAATTTTTTCGACACTCGACTTCCCAATGATATAATCCAGATTCTGGGGAACTATTTTAATATTCACCCGTACTTTTTTCAAACGATCAAGAATATTCAAAATATCATCGTTGCTGAACTCGTCAGTAGTAAAAATGATCTCCGTAGCTTTGTGAATCCTGATGATTTCGCCCAAATCGTTCACAACTCCTAAAAATGGAAATCCAAGGGTATGTTTGAGTGCATACTTTTTATCCACAAAACCCAATATCTCAAACCCGTGTTCGATATGACTCTGCAGTTTTTTTGCGATTCGTTCACCTTCGCTACCCGTTCCGGCGATAATAGTCCTGCGGGATAAAAGTGCCCGCGACAAGGGCGATTTCGGCGAGATGATTCGGCGACGTTGCAGATACAGTAAAAATATTCGCCAGCCCGGCAAGAATAACATGACCAGTAAAAAACTCCAGATCAGGAGATGCGGGGAATAAATAAAACCCTTGAACACCAGATTGAAAATCAGTGATGCGATAAAACTGAGCACCGATGCAATCGCAGCCCGGGAATAGGACAGATCACGCCGTTCATACAGGCCGATTGCATAACCCGTTCCCAGCCAGAGCAACAAATAGAAAATCGCCATTGAAAAAACCAGGGATATGTCACTGACCGGATAGGGTTGCAGAAAATGGGCTAACAGAATTGCGGCGGTAACAGCCAGACCATCCACAAACAGAATAACATGTTTATGTAAAAAACGTCCGATGAGCGAGATTATTCCACGTACAAGGATGCCCATTCGCAAGACAATATCAAAAATAAATGAATAACTTTTACTGAAATGCTTCTTGACGAAGATATCCATCGCCCGATAAAAGGTTATAAAATTGTCAAAGCTGGCCAGTTTGGCGCTTTCACCTTTGTAATGAATTATCTTTGTATCGGGAACGTAATAAATTTTCCAGCCAACTTCCTTGATCCGGTAACAGTAGTCAAGATCTTCACCGTACATGAAGAATGTCTCGTCAAGCCCCAGTATTTTTTCAAAAACGGTCCTTCTGAACATCAGGAAAGAACCACTGACCGCATCAACCTCAATTAAATCATCGGGATCTTCATAAGTCAGGTTATACTTCCCAAAAAGTTTAATTTTCGGAAACAGCCTGCTTAATCCCAGTATTTTGGGCAACGCAACCTTCGGTGACGGGAAACTACGCCGGCAGGCCAACTGCAAAGAGCCATCTGCATTTAATATCTTACAACCTGCAGCACCGGCATCGGGTACTTCTTCAAAGAAATTGATCATGGTTGAAATCGTATCTTCCTGAATCATCGTATCCGGATTCAGGAGCAGCAGATATTCACCGGAAGACACTTTCAGACCCTGATTACAGGCAGCTGCGAAACCACGATTGTCTTCATTTTCAATTAAAATGATTTCAGGGAACTTGTATTTGATGATTTCAGTTGTCCCATCGACGGAATTGTTATCAACGACAATGATCTCGTGCTTGATGCCGTTGAGGGAATTCTTCAGCGACAAAATACTCTGCTGGAGAAATTCCTTCACATTATAGCTGACAATAATAACCGAGATTTTCATTAATTCAGTTTTCCCAACCAACTTAATAAATTCAGTTTCCAAACCATAAAAACCGCTTCCCAAACAATGTCTTTGGACATTTTAGAATGACCTTCACTCCGTTCAATAAAAATGATAGACACTTCGGAAATATTAAAACCCTTTTTCCAGGCGCGGAAATTCATCTCAATCTGAAACGAATAGCCCGACGATTTAATCCGGTCCAGATCAATGGATTCAAGCACCTTACGGTTAAAACATTTATAACCGGCGGTAGCGTCTTTGACCGGCATCCTGGTGATAATCCGGGTGTACAGATTCGCGCCATAACTCAATAAAAGCCGCTTGATCGGCCAGTTTATAACATTGACACCATCGCAATACCGGGAACCAATTACCAGATCAGCGCCCTTTTTACAAGCGTCTATCAAATGGGGAACATCCTCGGGATTATGAGACAGGTCTGCATCCATTTCCAGGATATACTGATAGCCCTTATCCAGCGCCCAGCGAAATCCCTTCACGTAGGCGGTCCCAAGCCCCATTTTGTCGGGACGTTCAATCATGGATATATTTTTGTGGGACTTCTGTAGCCCCTTGATAATCGCTCCTGTCCCGTCCGGACTATTATCATCAATAATTAGGATGTCCAGATCGATATTCAGATTTTCGAGTTTTTCGATTACCGTTTTAATATTCTCTTTTTCGTTATATGTCGGAATGATGACGACTGATTCCACTAGCTGTTTCCCTTCATCCTATTGAGTGATTCGATGATCGAATAAAATGGAATATTTAGTTCTTTCTTAATTTTTTCACAGGTTAATCCGGCTTTATATGGCCGGGGCGCTTTTTGTTTCAATGCCCGGGTTGTTGTCTTTCGAATCAGCATCGGATCGAGATCATAAACACCGGCGATTTTCAAGGCAAACTCGAAGCGGCTGATATAATCTTTTCCTGCATAATGGTATAAGCCGGCCGCTTTTTTATCGATTATTTTCTGGATCGCCTCGGCCAGCCCAAAACTCCAGGTGGGATTGCCGAACTGGTCGTTCACAATCGAAATCGTTTCAAAGCGCTGCAACTTCTCAACCACCCAGCGAACAAAACTCGCTTTCTGTACGGTAGTGTTCCCATACAATACATTGGTGCGTATTATTGCCCAGGGAATACCGGATTTTTGGATCAATTTCTCCGCATCCAGTTTAGTCTGCCCGTAATAGTTAATCGGTTTAGTCGGTTGATCTTCGGCATAGGGTCCTGAACTACCGTCAAAAACATAATCCGTAGAAATGTGAATCAGTTTACAGTCAGTCCTGGGCATTGCAGATAACAGGTTCCGAACACCACCGGCATTGATATTCCAGGCGGTCTTGCGATTGATTTCGGAGCCATCCACATCGGTATAAGCGGCACAATTAATGATCAGTTCCGGTTGAACATTTTCAACAATATTTTTTACGATCTCTTGATCGACAATGTCCAATTTTTGATAAACCGCCGAACCATCATATTCGTGACTGTCCTGCAGATCGCATGCAGTAATTGTATAGACTTTGGACAAGACCTTGACACACTCTTCACCGAGCATCCCGTTCGCGCCGGTAATCAGAATATTCATTGGTTTATAATTTGGACCCTTTATTGTGAAATTCGTCGAGTTTGCTCCGTAAAGTTGGGTCGTTCAAGGCCAGTATTTTGGCCGCATAGACCACTGCATTGATGACGCCCGCTTTGCCAATCGCCATCGTTGCCACCGGAATTCCTTTGGGCATCTGGACTATCGACAACAAGGCATCCATTCCGTTTAACGACGATGCATCCAATGGTACACCGATTACCGGCAGATTCGTAACCGCCGCAACGACTCCCGGCAGGTGCGCGGCCATACCGGCACAAGCGATGATAACCCGGGTTCCATCTTTCTCGGATTGTTGCACATAATCCACCAGTTCGTCATGCTGACGATGAGCGGACAGCACCTGGATATCGTGGTCGAGCTTGAAAAATTCCAAATACGGTTTAGCCGATTCCAGAACCGCTAAATCCGAGCTACTTCCTACAATTATTGCTATTTTCGACATTTCCTCACTGACTCGAATTAATTTACATGCCCCTGAATCAATAGGCAATTGATTATTCTACCCCTGACAGGTTCTGGCCGTTCGCTAGTTTTCCTCACCTGTAGTCCGGAATGTCCGCGCCATTATCTCCATCTGCCGGAGATAATTCACAGTTTTCTCCCCCGGTGAATACACCAGCATATCGATGACATAGGTTTTATCACTTTTGTGATCGTAAAAGGCATAGGTCATAAACGGACCGCCCCGCGCATCTTCTTCATGATACCAGAGCCCCCACATACGCAGCGCGTCCCAGTCTTCGAGTTTAACAAATTTATGTCCCAGAAAACGTTTTTCAGTTTTAACCTGACCGTATAGACTACCAATCGCCTCCCGCTTCTGGAAGAGCCCGTTAGCAGTCAGCCATTCGGTTTTTATCCCATTTGCCCATGAGACCGAAATCCAGCGATAGGGCAATGCCCGGCCCAGCCAGACAAAATTCCGGTTGTGATATTCATGAATAATCTGGAAATCGCTGGGCATCCGCATGGTCCACCCGTATTTATTCTCCAGTTTCCGGGACAAGTCTTTCTGTTCATAACGACCAAATAAAAACCGCGATTGTCGTTCAAAATATTTCTGATCGATTTTTGAATACAGCCAACCCTGCCGTTCCATAATAAAATCCGACAGTTTATCCACATCATAAGCAGCAGCGATAATCAGCGTTTGCACGTCCTGCCATGTATTAGGCAGCGCAAACAGCGCAACGGTGTCCCGTTTTATTGATTCCAACCGGTCCTCGCTCAGCAATCCCTTGACCAAGCGACTGGCTACATCATTGACATTCATATCTACCACAACGATTGTATGGGGATAATAGAGATATTCTCTGATCCGATCCAGCGACTGCCAACTGGTCATATAGTAATGCTGGAATTCCGGCGTCCGTATCCCAAACGAAAAGGTCGTATCGATCGCCGTCCGGACTTTTTCCCTGACTGCTTCGGAAGCAACAACATAAACCACATCGGACGGGCCTTTGGCCATACGCTTGGCTCCGCAACCGGATAATACTGCGACAATCAGCAGTAAAATAACCGGAAATTTTCTCATCTATTCTTCTCCTCCCGGGTGACTCTCAAAACACGCCGGAAATTAGAGGGAAATTAGCGAAAAACCAAGGCTTTCCACTACTCTCCCCATTCCAGATCAACCAGCCGTTCTTTAACCGATACCGATGCGATTTTCACCGATACTTTATCCCCCAGACGAAAGGTCCGCTTATTGCGTTGACCTTTCAGGGTGTGATTTAGTCGATCGAAAACATAGTAATCATCGTTGAGTGTCCGAACGTGCACCAGACCTTCAACAAGGTAATCGGATATCTCCACAAAGATGCCGAATTCCATGACGCCGGTAATGATTCCGTTATACCAATTACCAACCTTCTTTGCCAGAAAACGAATCTGTTTGACTTTGATATAGGCACGCTCAATCTGCATGGCCCGAATCTCATTCTCCGTGGATAGTTCAGTTGTCCGCGGTAAAGAGCGTTGGAAATAGGCTTTATCTTCCGGTGATACGGGTTTTGAATAGAGTTTGATCAAGCGATGCACCATCAAATCGGGATAGCGGCGAATCGGCGATGTGAAATGGGTATAATACTGAAACGCCAATCCGAAGTGTCCCAGGGATTTTACGGAATACTGGGCTTTCGACATGGACCGCAGGGCAATTTGTTCAATGAACAGTTTAAAGGGCAGATTTTCGATTTCCAGCAGAATTTTTCGAATATCATTCGGGGTTACCGGGTCAGGTCGCTGGTAATCCAGTCCCAGACGCCGCAATAAATCATAAAGGCTTTCAATGGCATCCTCCGTCGGCGCCGGGTGGACCCGATAGATAAACGGCAGCTTCTCTTTCTTGCGCTGCACAGCGATCCATTCTGCAACTTTCCGGTTAGCCAGCAACATAAATTCCTCAATCAGTTTATGACTATCCAGGCGTTCTGATGCTTTAATCTCCATGGGAATGCCGTCTTCGCCTATCTTGAAAATCGGTTCTGGAATATCAAAATCAATACTGCCGGCTTCAAAGCGTTTGGCTCTCAGCAGAGTACTCAGTTGATGCAATTTCAGGATCGTTTCACAATGGGGTCCGCTTTTCCGGTCAATAATGCTCTGAACTTCCTGGTAATTAAAACGCTGGACCGAGCGGATAATGCTCGGAGAGATGCGATAATCCAGCACATTTCCCGCTTGATCGACTGTCATAATTACCGACATGGTCAGTTTATCCTTATCCGGTTCCAGGGAACAGATTTCGTTGCTGATCCGCTCCGGCAGCATCGGCACCACCGTATCTCCCAGGTAAATGCTCGTGCTCCGGTTGCGGGCTTCCCGATCCAGAGCCGTTCCGGCCTGAACATAATGACTGACATCAGCGATATGAACGCCCAGTTTCCAGTTGCCGTCGGGTAATTGTTCCAGCGACACCGCATCGTCAAAATCCTTCGCCGTGATAGGATCGATGGTGAATATCTCCCAATTCCGCAGATCGAGCCGGTTTTTGATAATATCGTCGGAAATATCACTTTTTATCTGATTCACTTCCATAATGATAGACTTTTGAAATTCGGGCAATACATGAAACATTTTCAGAATGATCGGCACATCGTCATGGGGATTTTCAGGAGTTCCCAGTATCTGATTAATTTCCGCCAGGGGATCGGCTTTCACGTTCTCCCAAACCAGGTTTTGCAGTTCCACCATCTGCCCGTTTTTCATTCCCTCTATTTCATTTTGGATAACGATTGAAACCGGCGGCGCCGGCATTTCAGGGACAACCACCCATTGTTGATTATGGCGTTTAAGGGTTCCGAAAAGCGGTTTTCCCGAGCGCTCAATAATGCGAAGTACCCGACCTTCCGGATTTTTACCGGTCTGTTTGCGGGATTTCTCGACCAGCACTTTATCACCCTGAAAAGCGGTCGATGTATCATAACTGCCAACAAAAATATCCGCACCTTCTTCAACATTGATAAAGGCAAATCCCCGGCTGGAAAAGGAAATTGTTCCAACAATCTGCTGTCCGCTGTCGGAAACTGAATAACAGTTTTTCGGATGCCGTTGGATTTTTCCAGCATCTGCCATTTCACGGAGTAGTTCTTTAAACTGAGGATATTTTTCGCTGCTGATATTCAGTGCTTTGGCAATCTTCCGCTGTTTGAACACCACACCCTTTTGTTTTCTTAAAAATGTGAGGATTTTTTCATCTGACTGTTGATTTGATTTCATAATTAAAACCTGCTGATTAAGCGAATGTGAATTTTCGCTGTTGAAAATGTATCCCCTTCTCCGAATCCATAATCGAGTCCGATGACGCCCATCCGTGAGGCCAGACGGATGCCGATTCCGTAGCTGTACGGATAATCGTAGATTGTTGTTCCGTTTTCGACTCTGCGATAGTATCCCTGATCGAAAAATGCATAAAAACTGCTGAGTTCACCGATCAGGCGTCGTAGTTCCAGCGAACCCCAGGCAATCCGGCTGCCCCGGAAAAAGTCATTCGTATAGCCTCTCAGGTTGCCGGCGCCGCCAAACCAGAACTGTTCCGCATAGCCCGGTTCTTCTCCCGAGAGCCATTTTGCCCCGGCATTCAATTTCACCGCAACTACCAGTTCTTTTCTCAGCGGAACAAATCCCCCGGACTCCAGCTGTATTTCCGACCGGGTAATTGTCTCCAAAGAATCTCTTTGCTGAATTCCGGCCGCAAAACCGGTATTTATAAAATACCCCCTTGATGGATTATAGACATTGTCACGGCGATCGATTGAATAATTCAGCCCGGCTGCATCGGTCCTGGTATTGAAAAGACCCAACAATTCTCTGCCGCCCGGCGTCGGAATAGTGGATTCACGATTCAATGTCAATTCCATACTACCGAATTTAGTCGAATAAAAACCGCTTCCTATTCCAAAATTGCGAATGACCACCAGCGTATCCCGCAGAACCTGTTCAAATTCCGCTGTGCCGTAAAGATTGGTTTTCCATATCCACGGTTCCGTGTAATTCAATTTCATCTGCTGCGAATAGCGGTTGGTTTTTGACCAATAGAGATATAATTGTCGTCCAGTTCCGGACAAATTGTGAAATTTCAAATCCAGTTCGCCGGTAAAATAGCCTTTACTCTTGGTGGTTTCCGATACATAGCCGGCGACGCCGATAAATTCATTGTCCTGGAGTTCCCGAATTGAGACCAGAATCCCCGTCTGTCCGTCTTTGGTTTGTACAATTTCATTGGCCTGGTTCACCGTCAAATATGGAAAACGCCGCAACGACCGAGTAATTTGCTGTTCCTGCCGTTTTGTGTAAACGGTCCCGTAAAGTGGCCGTACTGTCCTGTTTAGAACGGTGTTTTTCGTCTTTACGACACCCTGGAAAAGTATTGTATCGATCCGGGTGATCTCGCCCCAATCCAGTCGAAGACGGGGATTTAAATATTTCCCATCGGCATCGACACATGGTTGCACCGAATCCAATAATAGCATTGGAAAATGGTAGCCCTGTCGTGGCGGTAAACGCAGAAGATTATCGCCTAAAATTTTATAATTATCCTCGGTAACCGCCTTATCCGCATATTCCTGCCGAATCGCATTAAAATAACGCTCGCCGGGTTGAGTGGATTCGATTTCAATTTTACCGAACCGGAGCGAATCGACTTCCGTTGTCTGCTCATCAGCGAAGCAATAAACAGTACCAAGATTTGCTACTGCAATTACCATAAATCCGGCGATATATTTTCTGATTCTGTTCATTAAAACAATGCCCTGATTTCACCACCGCCGAGATGATAAACATCCCGATCCGGTTCATTCCAGCCTTCATAATTCAGCCGCAGACTCAGATTGCGTCCGATTCTGTATTCCGCGGAAACACCCCAGCCGTAGGTATTCCCCTCTTTCCGGCCACCGCTCATCTCCCAGGGAATCGGTGAACCTTCAGGCGTTATCGCTACCCGGTCGATTTCTAAAAATGCTTTCCAGCACCCTTTATTCTGGACTTTGCGCTCGTAACTGTTGCGAATTCCCAGCAATAATGCTTCAATCGCATCTTCACTCTGATCAAGATCGTAACTGCTCTTTATTTCACATTCAAAGAGATGGACGATATTCCAGAGATAGGAAAAAGTATTTTCAAGCCGGTACGCCCGGATATCCCGGTTCCGCAATGCATTAAACTCTGATTCACGAAATGTATATTTTGAAGCAAATTCTGATTCCAGCCTCAATTTGCCGATAAAATCACCTTTGTATCTCAGGGACGTCTCCCGGACAATGGAATTTTCCGGCCCCCGGACATCCAATTGACTGATCGTGTTATTATCCAGGTACCGAAACCGCAGATTCGATTTCCGTTGCTCAAAATAGTATAAAACATCCTGTTGAAATGTCCGGTTAAAAAAAGCCCAGCGATCATCAATATTGGCTTCGTCGATGGCTAATATTCTCAGCGGATTGTCGTTGCTGCGAATCTGTTGTTGAAGGCGAATGTCAGTCAAAGCGGTCAACCGTGTGGGAAACTCCCAGGGAATTTTCCCGCGTAAACGCCGGCCATTCAGTTGTAGACGCAAACCGTTCCGAATACTAGTCACCGGTTCCTTGATTTGCGACGGAATGATTCGCAGAATATAATCGCCATTGGGATGAGGTACATAATCGGAGTATGTGGAATCGTAAGCGTACTGTCCTTCGCCTTCCCCAACATAATAATACTGAAACTCTTTCTTGACTGTCCGCTCCTCTTCGATCTTCATGGTTGTCTCCCATGAATAGGGTAATTTCCGGGGTTGTTGTTTCAGCATGACGTCCATGAGCTGCACTTCCTGGTTGGGAGAAGCACCGACATTGGAATATTCCTTTAGTCGATAGGTATAGGAAAAGCGGCTGGACAGGGTTTTCCAATCGTTCATCTGTCCGCTGAAGGCAAAATTTTGCGACGAACTGGATTGGACCCAGTTCCCATTCTCCAAATCCTTATCATCCCGGAAATAGGTTTCAATCCGACCTGAGAACTTCCGGGAACCATTTACTTCCACGCCATAGCGCTGCTCCAGGAATTGGAAATTACTGAAATTGCCGCGGCCCCCGGTCCGTTCTTCGGAGTATATTTCGGTAAAAGGTTTGACATCCTTTACGTTCAATCGAAACAGAAACCGCTGGCGCAGCCAATCCGATGAACCAGCGGACAAACTGCGTTGAACACGTTCCTGGGAGAGTTCCAGCCGGTCTATCCATTTATACTGCAATGAACTGCTGATTTTATAGCGGTTGGCGTCGATGCTGTTGCGATTATATGAACCCAGATCGAGATTCAAATTAACGACTTCATTCAGATTGAGGTTCAGGCCGGCTTCCATTACCTGCTCGCCTTGAGTCGAATCAGAAGATAAATCCCATTTGCGCCGGTATTCCACCTCCTGGATGCGATCAATCGGTTCAAAACGCTCACCGATTTTCCGATAATTGAGTTTCACGCCGGCTTTGCTGCGTTCGGTCAATGGAATTTCGATGTCCGTGTTAATGCTCAATGCCAGGTCGCGGTTATTGTCATCTTCGAGGTTTGAAAAGGTGTTGCGATCAAAGTCCGAACCAGCCAATTCCGATGTCACAGACACATTTTTCGACGGCTGCCATTGCCCTGAGAAATGGTACAGACGCTGCGAAGTTGGCAATTTCAACGGTTTCACCGGCAGGTAAACAGCTTCTTCAATTTTCGACTCAGGGACTGTGGGATCGGTTTTATCGACATACTCAAAATAATAGGAATCGGCGGTATAGACTTTCCGATAC
>JAHJGX010000223.1 GCA_018824205.1 bacterium | reverse complement strand
TTCATCAATTAACAGCTGTGGTGAGGCAATTGCATCATCACGGCTGTTTTTTTATTTCAGCAAAAGCATGTTCCGCACCTGAATACCACCATTTGATATCATGCGCAGCATATAGACACCACTCGGTACGGCAATCCCGGCGGCATTTTTTCCATCCCAGACTTCAGTCCAGTAACCGGCATTATAATAGTCGTTGACCAGTGTCTGCACTTTTTCACCCCGCACATTGTAAATATCCAGGCGAACAGAGGAGGCCGCCGGGAGTGTGAAAGATATTGTAGTGGATGGATTAAAAGGATTCGGGTGATTTTGTTCCAAGGCAAAACCGGCGGGAAGTTCAACCGGCTGAATCGCATTGACACTAGGAGTCAGAACCATCAAATCTTCGATATAGACTGTCCCCTCATAATTACCGAGCGTATCAACATATTCAATCTGAAAACTATCAAAATTTAGCGAACCATCTAATGTACCATCAGAAACGGCTGGCCAATCACCTGTAATGCCTTCTCGTAAATCCCATTTCAGTAGCTTCCAGCCGACAAAATCCAGCGAAAACCAGGGGCTTACTTCATGTGAGCCTGTTCCAGAAGGATCATCTACGGCAAAACGGAACAGATTTCCGGTCCCATCCCCAAAGACCCAGGCCTGAAGAATGTCATCCTTCGTAAATTTGCGCTGTCCTACTGCAGAATTAACATCCACATATTCTCTGAGAAAAGCATCATTTTTTGTATTGTCAAATTTATAATAAATCTTCATCGAATGGCTACTAGCGCTGCAATGGTTTACGACGGTATCATTGGCAGAGACTTCACCTTTTAAGAGATTTACAGTGGTACCGCTAAAACTCGGCTTTTTCCAATCATTTGTCAGACTGGCATTGAAAGCATCAACAATAAGTGTATCGGAATACAAAGGTATATTGCTATCGATCAACAACCGGCCACTTTGGTCTGTACCGATTTCATTGCCGAAAAGATCTTGAATCCCACCGTAGATATATCGCATATATCGATATCCTCGCACCAACTCTTCCCTTGGGAAAAGCGAAACAATGGACCTTTTGTTCACTACATATACATCAAATTCTGTGAGAATACTAATGTCATCTCCGCTGGTTCGAATAAGTTCAAATCTGTCCTTCAATCCGCTGGTTGTATCAATTATTTCATCAAATATAAAGGAAATAATTGGCTGAAGATCATCAAATGTTACCGCACGTGAAGGATAATATTCTTCAATTATCGGTGCATAAATATCGGCCGCGCTTGTAGTAAATCGCAGAACAAAATCATCACCGCTAATACCATCACCATTACCATCCAAATGCTGACCGCAATTTCCGATAATAATAGCAGCATTCAACGTAAGGGTATAATCTGTTTCAACTTCAAGGCTATCTCCAACATATGTCAGGGTTAGATTTTGAAGATTCTCATCCCAAGAATAAATAAGATTAGCATCAGGTGTAATGATTAAGCCATTTCTTACGAGGCTTGAGTCCATTGGATGTGAAAAATTAATGACAATCGGTTCCCATGCAGGATGCATAGCCTCATTGTTTTCGGGAGTAACAACTTTTACATAAGGCGGCACGGAAGATTGCATGTACCAGTTCAGAGTCCAGAAAAATTTACTGCCGTCAATGACAATCTGTGTTGTATCTGGCCAGTAACCGGGAGCATCGAAAACCACCGTATAACTACCATATGCCAGACTATCAAACAGATAAAATCCATTATTGCGGTTGTAACCGTGATTGTTGTTAAAACCGTTCATATAGTAATCATAATTCGTAGTGTTATCAACGGTTGCCCAGTTATTGGGATTGATTGGAGACCCGTCGGTGATCTGTGACCATTGAGAGGTGTATTTATCAACATACATTGTCGTATTTCCATAATAAATCCGGTTCCCTGGGTTCAATGTAATAACGAGACTATCGATAGTTTTATATTCATCATTTGTACCGGATATATATTCATAATTGTTTTTTTTCTCCTTCGTTCTAACAATCCCGGCCAAATTACCAAAATCCGGCAGGGGTTCACCGTAATATTGCACGAATGCAAGAGCGATCGCCCAGCCATCGTTGATGCGATTGTCTAGGTTCTGCAGACCGTAGGTGTTTGGCCAGTAGTCATGAAAACTGCTTTCGCTGAGTGTGCCGGGAATTGTCAAATATCGGAATACACCAAGGTAATTATGACCACTTCCATAAAAAGTATAATCGCCGGCATGAGTGTAATGGGTTGTTTGAACGGCAGCTTTTATGTTGTTACCCATATAATTTGAAAGCGTCAACATTCCGGAAAAGTGCTGCTGTGTCACATTGATAATCGGATCATTTGTAAAACCGGAGTATAGCATAAGGGTGGAATTCCCGCCGGCCGCATTGGTATGAATAGAATGGAACCAGTCACAGTTCTGATTGCTGGCATCAGTGCCCAGGCTGGAAAGTGCCGCCCCATCTGAAATTCGGTTATGCCGGCGTGACATGACGACCGTTGCCCCCATATTTTTTAAAAGGGTCTCCACAACCAGCGCCCGGGTAAGGTTTCCTTCGGATTCCCAATAGCCAGCATCATTGATGGGAGGACGGTCATTGGAATCGTGGCCTCCATGCCCGGCATTGATGTATAGTTTCTTGCCAGTCAGGTCTTGCGCGGCAAGCATGGAAAACAATGAAAGAATCAGAATAAATATACGTTTCATGTTATACCCTTACCTTAAATCAAGCGTAAATAAAATAAATTCATCGTTTTCTGCATCTTCACAGACGATCTGCGTACCGTCCGGCGACCAGGAAGGAGACATCTCGATACGGTCCGCAGTATCAGTAAGCTGAAAGATCATTCCGTCAGCGACACGGAGAACAAAGATTTCCGATGCTGTGAAATGATACCCGTCATCGAAATCCCGCATAAAAGTAATCCATTTGCCATCTGGCGACCATTTCGGCGCACGCGCTTCTTTTACAAATGTATAAATCGCACCATTCAGATCTGTTATATACAGATCGTTCTTATCAACAAAACATATCTGTGTATTGTCCGGTGAAACGGAGGGCCAAATATAAAATTGTTCATCCCCCACCGGTTGCAATATTTTTGTCGCCCCGTTTGAATAAAGCAAGAGGCTCCGATTGTAGGAAAAAACTACTGGTTTGGACTTGGAGACCGACTTGGATAAGTTGGTTTTTACTGTTTCATTTTCGATATAATACACTCCATGATCGGTTATTTGAGGTACGACATCAAGTCGTTTATTCTCAAGTATTTTGGTAGTGGTTTTGGTTTTTATATCGTACAAAAGGACGGAATTCAGCCGCAATCCCTTGTCGAATGAATCCACACGGAAACGGATATTGCCTGCATTATCCATGCTGTAATCATACCCCATGTCTGCGATCCTGGAAGATGTTCTTTTTGTAAGGTCATAATACTTTAATCCTTCCGTGGATGTGAAAAGAAGGTACTTCCCGTCATCACTGAACACCGGCAGAATGGTATTGGTTCCCAGATCCAGCACCTGGGTTTCCATAACCCGTACCTGTGCGGACAGGATTACCGAAAAGACAAATAGGAAAACGGTAATTTTTTTCATTGAATATCACTCCCTTAATTTTTCCAGTTGGTAAGTTAAAATAATTAATTCAAGTTCCACATGATTTATCACCAATATTTACACTTTTTATCATGGAATAATCCAACCCTTCCATTTATATTTATGACACTTATATTAAGATTTCAACTTCTTTGAAAGGTTACTGAATGAAAATCATAAAAATTCCGGCATTACTGGTAATCCTGATCTGTCAGCTGTTTTCGGCACCTTGACCTGTTGTCCAAAACCTGTAGCTGAAAATATTATCAAAAATTACTTATCATCTCCCCAAATATCCAATGCGTAATTTAAACTTGATTATATCGACCAAAATATATAACGTTTTCTATGAAAATAATTTGCACCGGGGCTGTGACGCACATTATGAATAAGGGATTAAAGAAAATCAAACGTCCAATTGATAACCTGGAGTTATAAGTGATAAACACACACCCCGTAACATTTAAGTCTTCGAATAAAGGTGGATATATAACTACCAGTAGACATACACTAACGTTACCGCTAATGCCAAGAAAATGACCGTTTTAGAGAAAAGACATAAAATATTCGGAAAATGTTGTCTGGTTAGTTAACTTTGCAATATGGAATTTGTACGTCAAATAATAGCATATAAAAATTATTTTCTTGATTTTTACACCAAACAACCTGACAATGTCCAGGCAAAAATTGAGTGGACATTGAATTTAATCAGAGTGACAAAACAAGTTCCTGTGAAATATTTTAAGCATTTGGAAGGAACAAAAGGTCTTTATGAAATTAGAGTTGAATTTAGAGGTAGTATTTACAGAATATTGTCATTTTTCGACAAAGGAAATTTGGTTGTTCTTGGAAATGCCTTTCAAAAGAAAACTCAAAAGACACCGAAAAAAGAGATTGAAAAAGCAATTAAAATAATGGAGGAATACAGCAATGAAAAAGAAAGAAAATAAAAATATCACGACATTTGATGAACTCCTTGACAATAAATACGGAAAACGAGGAGCAGAAAAACGTGAGAAATGGGAACAGGAATTTGAGGCATTTCGCCTCGGAGCATTGCTTGAGGAGGCAAGGACAAAACTTGGTATGACACAAGAAGAACTTGCAGAAAAATGCGGGACAAATAAATCCTACATTTCAAGAATCGAAAACAACTCATCAGACATCAGACTGTCGACATTAATGAAAATTATTCAACAAGGACTTGGCGGACACTTAAAATTGACACTGCAACTCTGAATAAAATGAAGCACATAGCGGTAACAAAGGCTCATAAGCAACGCGGGGTGAATTCGTATAATGAAAAATATTAGCGCCCTGGTCGTGACGCACATTATGAATAAGGAATTAAAGAAACTAACTGAGCAAGGGGGTACAATTTGTACCACCCTTTAGATTAGAATTAGAAACGCACGGCGGATAACAAAAAACTGAACTGTGCAAATACCGTAGGAGAATGAAAACATGGTAAAGAAAATTTATCAGATTCAGATTGCATTAAAAGGGTTTAGACCAAAGATTTGGAGAAGGATTTTAGTCCCGTCCAATATCTTACTGCCTGATTTGCATAAGATTATTCAGACAGTAATGGGATGGACAAATTCTCATCTACACCAGTATATCAAGAACAGAAAGTTTTATTCGTTGCCCTTCGAAGATAATTGGGATGAGCTTCCAATAAATGATTATCGGAAAATAAAATTGAATTACTTTTTGAAAAAAGAAAAAGATAAACTGATTTATGAATATGACTTTGGAGATGGTTGGGAGCATGAGATTCTTTTAGAAAAGATATTGCCCGATAACCGTAATTTTCAATATCCCGAATGTCTAAAAGGGGAAATGAATTGCCCGCCCGAAGATTGTGGCGGGGCTTGGGGCTACTCTGACATGTTAGAGATTTTAAAGAATCCGGAGCATGCAGAATATGAAGAATATATTGAATGGTTAGGCGGAGAATTTGACCCTGAGCATTTTGATAAGGATGAAATGAATAAATTGCTGAAGACCGGAGATTTTGGATGTATTGAACTATAAATGAGGAAAATGCAACAGGTTACAAGTGATGCGTTGTCCAATGCCAATTTAAACTTGATTATATCACCTAAAATATATAACATTCCTTATGAAAATTATTCGCACCCAGGTAGCGATGCATCATAACAGGCAAAGAGTTTTGTTGATTTTTGACTATGACCCGGTATTGGTCGGAAAGATTAAGGAATTGCCGGATAGACGATGGAGTAAAACCTTAAATTGCTGGCATATCCCGTTCCGGAATGATTACCTTGTTTTCCTTAATGACAGATTTAATAATGAGATAACATTTCTTCCCTCTGAAGACATGAACAATGAATATTCACCTGTTCAAAAAGAAAATTCGAAAGCACAATTAGAATCTTTGAAAGAACCTGAGAATATATCTAAGAAGATGAGCATAGAGATTCCTAAAGAATTTGAAGAAACACTCAAATTAAAAAGATACAGTGATAACACAATCAGATCATATAAATCACATTTTATTCAATTTTTACAATATTATTCGCACCGAGACCCTAAAACTATAACTGAAAAAGAGATTCGTGAATACCTGTTATACCTGGTGAATAAAAAGAAAGTATCAAACTCATATCAGAATCAAGCAATTAATTCCATCAAGTTTTATTATGAGAAGGTATTAGGCAGACAAACCAGCACCTATTATTTACAACGTCCTAAGAAAGAAAAGAAACTACCGGTAGTACTTAGTGAGGAAGAAGTCGTAAAAATTCTACGGCAAATCACAAATTTAAAACACAAATGCATCATCTATTTGATATACTCAGCAGGCTTACGCTTGAGTGAAGTCATTAATCTGAAAATATCAGATATCGATTCCAGTCGAAAAGTAATTACCATAAAAGGAGCCAAAGGCAAGAAAGACCGAATCAGCTTGTTATCGGATAGGGTCCTGACATTATTGAGAGAATATTACAAACAATACAATCCAAAAGAGTGGCTGTTTGAAGGTCAAAAAGGCGGTAAATATAGTCCGAAAAGCGTGCAAAATATTCTTAAGAAAGCGCTGAATAATTCTAAAATAAATAAAAATGCGACCGTACATACATTAAGACACAGTTTTGCTACTCATTTACTCGAAAGAGGAACTGACCTGCGATATATTCAAGAACTTTTAGGACATAACAGCTCTAAAACGACAGAAATTTATACGCATGTTACAAAGAAAGGGCTGGATAAAATAGTTAGTCCGCTGGACAACTTAAACATAAGGGAAAAATAAACGCCATATGGCGTATATACACCCATATTTGGGCGAATAAACGAAATTAATGACGTATATACAGACGTTATGCACAAGGCTAAAAAGCGTGACAACGAGCAGACTTATGATATTAATAACTAAAATTTAGAAATTATGTTTATCGGACATTATGGATTAGGATATGTGGTAAAGAAAAAGGCTCCAGAGCTTCCTCTATGGTTGTTATTTGCTTCAGTACAGTTGTTGGATTTAGTTGCTTTTACATTTGTTTTATTTGGGATTGAAAAGGCATCTTATAATCCGAGTGATAATCCTTTTTTTAGGAATCAGTTAGATTTGCCTTTTTCTCATTCATTATTAGGTGCGATAATAATTTCTTTGATTGTGTTCATAATATTTTGGATTAAGGATAAAAAAAGATGGGCATGGATTTTAGGCTTATGTGTTTTATCACATTGGTTTATTGATTTAATTGTTCACATAAATGATTTGCCGATATTATTTGGAAAATATAAAGTTGGATTAGGGTTGTGGAATTTTCCATATCTTACGTATGCAATTGAGATACTTTTTGTTTTAATAGGTTGGCTGTTGGTAAGGAAAAGGAATGTGTTTTCGTATGTATTACTATTTTTAATGATAGCAAGTTTCTCAGGAATGATATTTAGTGATGAACCTGAAATAATGAAACATAATGATTATTTACGAACTTCTGTCGTATTGATTTCAAATGGATTATTTATCCTTCTTGCATATTTATCCGATAGAAAACTTAAAAATGAATAAAGCCCAGTGCATAACACGCAATATAGCAAAAAGCGGTGAAGTGCTTAATTGGAGCGGTTTTCCTCCGTTTCAACTTCATCTTGGTTTGATAGTGAATCCCTCGCAATCCGCTTCATGCCATATTGCCACCGTTGGGCGTCATTATAGAGCATATTCCACAAATAGAACGAGAATAAAATGAAAGCAATTTTTACCACAAGATATGGAGAACCAGGAGTACTAAAACTTGTTGAAGTTGATAAACCGACTCCTAAAAAAAATGAAGTACTGATACATATTAAAACCATTGCTGTGACATCAGGTGATTGCAGAATGAGAGCTTTTAATCCTCCCTATTGGTATTTTAGCATTCCGATGAGATTGATGTTAGGTATTTTTAAACCAAGAAAACCTATACAAGGATTATGGCTTTCTGGTGTGATTGAGAAGATAGGTGAAAATGCTAATAAGTTTAAGACTGGTCAGCAGATATATGCAAGAACTTTGGATTTGAAATTTGGCGCAAACGCCGAATTTATTTGCTTACCAGAAAATTGTATATTAGGATTAAAACCAACGAATCTTTCATTTGAGGAATCGGTTTCAATTCCTTTTGGTGGAATGACTGCATTACACTTTTTAAAGAAAGTAAATATAAAAAAAGGCGATAAAGTGCTTATTTATGGAGCATCAGGTTCTGTCGGGATTGCTGCTGTTCAACTTGGAAAGTACTACGGCGCTGAAATTCATGGAGTATGTAGTACAGGGAATATAGATTTAGTAAGATATAATGGAGCTGATTATGTAATTAACTACAAAGAAAAAAACATAACAGACTTATCTGAAAAATTTGACATTGTTTTTGACGCCGTTGGAAAAATTAATAAATCAATTGCTAAAAAAATATTGAAAGAAGGTGGACGTTTTGTTTCAGTATACAGTTCAGGTCATGCACAAGGAGGAAGTAAAGAACTGGATTATATGACAGAACTTGCAGAAAAAGGAATACTAAAACCCGTGATTGACAAAATTTATCCATTTGAACAGATAGTTGATGCACATAAATATGTTGACGCGGGACATAAAAAAGGAAATGTAGTTTTGACATTAAATGAAAAATAACGAACGCCCAACACGCGGTAAAAAACATTGCGCGGATATTGCTATATTTGACAGACATAACATTTAATCAACAGCTTAGCGGGTTGATAAGTTTGTGCTTCGAAATGCGCAACGATTTCTTACCGCCAACGTTGTGCGTCATACAAAAAAAGGACGAAATATGATAGATAGTAATCAAATAATAGTTTATGGTGGAACTGGCTTTTATGGACAAAAAGTTGTTGAGAAATTAGTTAAAAAGAGACAATCTGTAAAAGTAGTTACACGAAATGCTGAAAATGCAAAAAATATAGTTGGAGATAATGTATTACTATTTCAAGGAGATGTAACAGAAAAAGGAACAATTGAAAAATCATTAGAAAATGTAGGTGCTATTGTAATTTGTCTTTCAGCAATGAGCAATAAACTAATCAGAAGAATGAAAGAAATTGAGCGTGATGCTGTTTTGGAAATCATGGAACAAGCAAAAAAAGCCAATATTTCAAGATTGGTTTATATGTCAGGTTATGAAATGAGAAAACAACTTCTTGATGATTTAAAAATACCTGAATTTGGAGAAATAAAAATAGAAATAGAAGAGAAAATTAGACAATCAGATTTTAACTGGACAATATTAGGTGATGCTCCAGCATTTGAAATGTTTTTTGCGTTCACAAATAAAGGAAGAATGGCAGTACCAGGTGGTGGATTGAATGCGTTCCCAACTATTTCACCTGAAGATGTTGGTGAGATAACAGCACAAATTGTACTACGTGAAGACTTGAGCGGAAAAAGAATAAAATTAACGGGACCGAAAGCCTATTCTTTTCCCGAAGTAGCAAAATTAATGACTGTCATAGGTGGAAAAAGAATTAAACATATGACAATCCCTTTATTTTTAATTAACATAGTGTCGTTTTTGCTTTTACCATTTACACCTTTCGTTAGATATTTATATAAGAGTTTAAAAATGCTAAATAATTTTCCAGCAGATTTAGCAGAAAATGTTCCAGAAGACCATAAATTATTAAGAAGATTATTTGATTATGAACCAGTAACTCTGGAAATGGAGATTAATCGTAGAATTAATAATAACAGTCTATAAAGAAGAAGTACGAACGCACAACAATGTATATAAAAAATAGGCGGGATATTGGTAAAATCAAGGGTTGCAGCCCGCTTTAACCTTTGTGTAACTTGGCAGTGAATTACCACGCAATCGCCTACTTTTCATATACTTAACGTTGTGTGCAACCTGAAAATAAATGTCATTTTTATGCTGGATCGGTGATAATAACTATATAGAATAATGAAGAAAATTTTATTAATCAAAAGAAAGGAGTTACTGAGATGAATATTTTAAAAAGACCTTGGAAAATAAGCGGAATTGCTGGGATACTTTTTGTAGCATTATCTTTTATTGCTTCTGGAATTATTAAAATGCCTCCCACATATAATCAAGATATCTCAACTTTTGCCATGTGGTTTTCGGAAAATGGACAGTGGTTTCGTTTTGGTCATTGTCTTGCAGCTTTGGCTTTTTTACCTTTCTATTTTCCATTTTTTGCAGGATTTTGTGAAATACTTAAGAAAGCAGAAGGTGAACCAGCTATTTTGACAAGAGTTACATGGGCTGGAGCAATTCTATCTCCCGCAGTAGGCTCAATTGGAGGTGCAGCTATTATGGGAATTGCTTTACTAAATGGTAATGCTTCCACAGAAATTTCACAATTTGGATTAGCTTCATATTTTTATGCTATTTCAGTTTCTGGAGTTTTTGCTGGAATTGCAATGATTGGTGCAGCTATAATTATTCTAAAAACAAGTGTTTTTAAGCGTTGGTTAGGATGGGCAGGATTAATAATAGGCTTTGCAGCTTTTATAAGCATAGGAACATTAATTGAAAATAACCCACAGGGATTATTTGCTACATTGAACGGTTTTGTTTGGTTGACATATTTTCTCTGGATTGCGGTTCTGTCAATTGAAATGATTAGAATGCAAGAAATTACATTAAAGTCATAATGCGACTTAAAACTGTTTGGATTTATTCAATTTAACAATTGAGTTTTGTTAATTAATTATAGATTTTAAAACAAAAAATAGATAGAAAGAAAATAGGCAGCACACAACACATGGTATAGTGCATGCGGGTTTCAGAGGTTTGCGGGCGTTTGTGGCTCGTAAAAAAGGTCGGTGTATGCTGATAGGAAATCGCCTCGTAATCCCGCACGACACCATACCATCAACCGTTAGCGGCAAGCATTTAGACACACCAAAATAATAAATAATATGACAGGAAACGACATGAAAGCAGAACAAAAGGAATTAAAAGTGGAAACCGCTATTCTGAAACAGGTAACAATTGCATATTTTATATTAGTGCATCGTTTCCCGGAACAATTTAAACGACTTTTTAAAGCCCTTTACCACCCAGAAAATTATTACCTGATTCATTTAGACAAAAAAACAGGAATTGGAATTTATGAAGATATAGAAGAGTTTTTAACCGATTTTCCAAACACATACATTTTAGAAAGCGAAAATGTTGTTTGGGGTGGTTATAGTATGATTCAAGCAGAACTAAATGGTATCAAGTATCTTCTGAACCTTAACATAAAATGGGATTTCTTTATTAATTTGAGTGGTCAGGACTATCCATTGAAATCACAAAAAATTATCCGAGAATACCTTACCAAAAACATAGGAAACAATTTTATAAAAATAGCAAATCAGTTAACTACGCGACCAGAGACAATGAACCGTATTGAAAACTATTTTGTAGAGACAGACAATGGTTTTTCTGGCGTTCCCTACAAAAGAGCGTATTTAAAAGATGTAATACCATACATCGGTGGACAGTGGATGATTTTAACAAGAGAATCCTGCGAATTTATTTGTAGTAGCGGTGAGGCAAAAAAATTTGAAGATTATTACTTAAATACTTTAATTGCTGACGAATCATTTTTTCAAACAGTATTGATGAATACTTCATTTGACGGCAAACTTATCAATGACGACAAAAGAGCAATTATTTGGATACCAGACGGAGATATTAAATTACGACCAAAAACATTTACAGACGAGGATATTAATTTTCTGTTAGAAGGCGACAATTTATTTGCCCGAAAATTTGACGACAATATAGACAACAAAATAATTGACAGTATGGAAAGTAGTTTTGACCTACCTCTAAACAAAGCAAAACAAATAATTATGCCAGCCGCTAACACGGGCTTTGCGTTAGTGGGCGGACAGTGCGAGTATAAACATTTGAGCAATTAATAAACTTTAGTGCGGGTAGACAGTTGAGTGTTCCAAAAGCCCACCAACGCAAAGCCCGAGAACGTTCAGAACAATGCTATTAACAAGAGACCCAAAACATACAGGAGATCGATACTCATGTCACTTAATAAACGCATAATCCCGGGATTTGCAGCGCTGCTTCTCTTTTCTTCAGCATTGCAGGCGGCGTCCCTTGATACTGTCGTTATTAAAAGTAAAGCCTTGGGGTCAAAACCAAAAGCGGTTGTGGTTGTGCCCGACTCTTATAATCAGGTAAAAGATTATTTCCCGGTTTTGTATCTGCTGCATGGCTGGAGCGGTTCATTTCAGGACTGGCCGGACCATATCGATTTGCGCCCACTTTCCGATCGCTACCAGATGATAATTGTTTGTCCCGATGGCGGTTATGCCGGCTGGTACCTGGACAGTCCAATCCCAAAAGAATCTCAATACGAAACTTATCTCTCACAGGAAGTTATCCGGTATATCGATAAACATTATCGCACGGTTGCGGACTCCGAAGGCCGGTTTATCTGCGGTCTGAGTATGGGCGGACATGGCGCTGTCCGCATGCTTGCAAAACATCCCGAATTATATGCCGCAGCCGGAAGTATGAGCGGTGTGCTGGCATTAACTGCCACCGGTAAAAAATACGGAATTGTACAGTTGATCGGCCCCTCTGAAGATTACCCCGAGCGCTGGGCAGAATATTCCTGTCTCAATCTCGTTGATACTCTTGCCGGATTAAATAAAGGACTTATTGTAGACTGCGGAATTGACGATTTTACTATTGATGTTAATCGTGAAATGCATAAACAATTGATGGAACTGGGAATCTTTCACGATTACTATGAGCGGCCCGGCGGTCACAGCTGGGACTACTGGACCAATGCGCTGGAATATCATATAATCTATTTTGATAAGTTCAAGAAAAGACAGAACTAAGGGCCCGGATTTACAAAAGTAGTAAATCTGCCGTCATTTCTTTGGGAATTTCCAGACCGAGAAAATGTAATACCGTCGGCGCAATATCCGAAAGTTTGCCTCGTTCAAGCAGCTGTTTCCCCTGTGAATCCCGGGCAACATAGATCAATTCAACAGGGTTAACCGTATGGCTGGTTTTCACCATTCCGGTTTCATAATCGATCATCTGCTCCGAATTTCCATGGTCGGCAGTAATTAATATCTGCACATCGAGTTCCAGCAGACGATTCACGACTTTTCCGACATTTTCATCCACAATTTCGATCGCCTTGCGGGCTGCTTCAAAATTACCGGTATGACCAACCATATCGCCATTAGCGTAATTTATTACGACAAATTGATAGGGATTATTTTCGAGGCGTTTCATTACTTCGTCGGTAACATTATCGGCGTCCATCTCCGGATGGCTGGCAAAGGTTGCCGGATCAAAACGGCCGGGGATTTCCACCTGATCTTCATTGGGATAGGGTGTGGTGGATTTGCCGTTAAAAAAACTGGTGACGTGTCTGAATTTCTGGGTTTCTGCAATTCGCAATTGCTTCAGGCCGGCTTTTGAAATGACTTCGCCCAGCAGTTTATTCATGCTCCCGCCGGCACTCATTGACCCCAGCATAAAATCCTGAAATTCATCATAATATTGTGTAAAGCCGACATAAACAATATTCGGTTTCCGCTGCAATTTCCCTGGATAGTGTGAATCCGTAAATGCCATGGTCAGCTGAATTGCCCGGTCCTGGCGATAATTCGTATGCAATATCGAATCGCCGTCTCTCACGCCATCATAAGAACCAATAGCGTAGGGCAAAATATATTCATCAAACATCTCTACACCGTCCGGTGTTTTATCCTTCGCGTAAGACTCATTAACGGCATCTTCGGCGGTTTGGGCTCTGCGTCCATCCGTATTGACAATGCAATGATAAGCAATGTCCGTCAGTTTCCAGTTGCGTGACCGATCCATCCCGTAATAGCGCCCCATAACGGTTCCAATACGACTGCTACCGACTTTGTCCATAATGGTATCTAATTTGGCGATATATTCCAGGGTACTGCGGGGCGGCGTGTCCCGGCCGTCCAGAAACGGATGAATTATAATCTCACCCGCGGGATATTCACTGCGCGCTCGATTCATAATTTTAAACAGGTGTTCCTGGTGCGCATGGACGCCCTCGTCCTGTAATAGGCCAAGCAGATGCAGACGTGATTGCTTGGTTTTCCAATTATCAATTAATTTTTTCCACATCGGCGACTCAAACAATGTCCCCTTGGAAAGTCCGTCGTCAATCCGTTTCAGTTCCTGAATCACAATCCGGCCGGCCCCCATATTCAGATGGCCAACTTCGCTGGAGCCCTGATAACCCTCGGGCAGCCCGACTGCTTCACCGGAGCAGTCCAGTAATGTCCAGGGATATTTATTTTTATATAAATCAATATTGGGCGTTTTCGCCGCCATGACAGCGTTCCCTCTGGGGTTTTCACTGTAGCCCCAGCCGTCTCGAATAATTATTGCTACCGGTCTCATGTTATATTCCTTCCAATCCATTTTACTATTTAAATCTTAGATACTTACAATTCTGGTTCGGACACATTCAAACATCATTAAGAATCAACTGGATAATATAATCACAAGCATGTAAAAATGGTACATATCAACCCGGAAAAACTCTTTAAGTTGTAGCGATATGTGATTAACTTTGCAGATTGTCAAGGTGAAGATATGAACAACAAATATTTAGTCATCAAGGGTGCCCGCGAGCACAATCTGAAAAACATCGATGTGAAAATTCCCCGGGATAAACTGGTGGTCATCACCGGGTTGTCCGGTTCCGGAAAATCATCATTAGCGTTTGATACAATCTATGCCGAAGGACAGCGCCGTTATGTGGAATCTCTCTCTGCGTATGCGCGACAGTTTCTCGGCATTATGGAAAAACCGGATGTTGATTTTATCGAGGGATTAAGCCCTGCAATTTCCATCGAGCAAAAGGCCACGTCCCGAAATCCCCGGAGCACCGTTGGCACATTGACCGAAATTTATGATTATCTCCGTCTGCTCTATGCCCGGATCGGTGTTCCATACTGTTATAGTTGCGGAAAACGTATCCAAAGGCAGACACCCCAGCAGATCGTTGATGCAATTCTGAATTTTCCGGAAGACACCCGTATAATGGTCATGGCGCCCCTGGTGAGAGGGCGCAAAGGTGAATATCGGGAAATTTTTAAAGAGGTTCGACGCGAGGGATTCGTCCGGGTTCGGGTCGATGGTAAAATCTTCGACATTGATCAGCCTATTAAAATTGATAAAAATAAAAAACATAACATCGAAGTCGTTGTCGATCGGCTCATTGTCAACTCCTCAATAAAAGAACGTCTGACGGAATCCATTGAGCTGGCTTTGAACATTGGGTCGGGATTGATTATCGTTTGGGTAAACAATGCAGAAGAACATATTTTCAGTGAACATTTTGCCTGTCCCGATTGCGGTATCAGCTATGAAGAATTATCTCCGCGGATGTTTTCGTTTAACAGTCCTTACGGAGCTTGTCCCGATTGTGACGGACTCGGCACCCAGATGGAAATCGATCCCGACCTGCTGGTTCCGGACAATCGCAAAAGTCTATCCGAAGGAGCAATTGTTCCGCTGGGTGAACAGCCCCGTGGGAATTGGTACTCGGCCATATTAAAAGAACTTGCCAAACGCTATAATTTTGATTTTATAACACCTTTTTTTAAGCTGTCAGAAGAAGCCCGTAACGTACTGTTGTTCGGCACCTCGGGGTCCGTTGTTTCCGTCAACTATAATTCCGAGCGGATGCAGGGACAGTACAACGCCCCCTTTGAAGGTGTTATCAATAATTTAAAACGGCGTTTTACACAGACAAATTCCGCCGGAATCCGCACCTGGATAAATCAATTCATGAGTGTGAAGCACTGCTATACCTGCAACGGCGCCCGTTTAAAAAAAGAGAGTCTCGCGGTTAAAATCGGTGATTTATCGATCAGCGAGCTGACGTCCAAATCGGTTTCACATTTGAAAATGTTTTTTGATGGATTAACTTTAAGCCCCACCGAAGAGTTGATCGCCCATCAGATTTTTAAGGAAATCCGAGAACGAGTTGATTTTCTGGTCAATGTTGGCGTTGAATATCTGACCCTTGATCGTTCTGCTCAGACTCTTTCCGGAGGTGAAGCCCAGCGTATCCGGCTGGCAACCCAGATCGGGTCACAACTGGTTGGTGTGCTTTATATCCTTGACGAACCGAGCATTGGTTTGCATCAGCGCGATAACAACCGCCTGCTTTCTACGCTGACCCGTCTCAGAGATATTGGAAACACGGTTCTGGTTGTTGAACATGACCGGGAGACTATTGAGCATGGTGATTATATTCTTGATCTCGGTCCCGGCGCCGGCGAAACCGGGGGATATGTGATTGCCCAGGGAACTCCGGAGGAAATTCGGCAGAATGATCGATCATTAACCGGTCAGTATTTATCAGGCAAAAAACAGATCGATTATTCTCAAGACCGGCGAACAGGAAACGGAAAACAGATCTGTTTATGCGGGGCACAGGGTAACAATTTAAAAAATATCACCGCCTATTTTCCGCTCGGCAAATTTATCTGTGTCACCGGTGTTTCGGGTTCCGGAAAAAGCTCTTTAATCAATGAAACCCTGTATCCGATTTTACATCGTCAATTTTATGCATCCACCCAGGCCCCTCTGAAATACGAAACAATCCGGGGAATTGAATATATTGACAAAGTCATCGACATTAATCAAAATCCGATTGGCCGGACCCCCCGATCGAATCCGGCGACCTATACCGGCACTTTCGGAATTATCCGCGATCTGTTCAGTTCACTGAAAGAATCGAAGATCCGTGGATATAAGGCCGGGCGATTTTCATTCAATGTAAAAGGCGGCCGTTGTGAAGCATGCAGCGGCGATGGTATTAAAAAAATCGAAATGCATTTTCTCCCGGACGTGTACGTTCCCTGTGAAGTTTGTAAAGGAAAGCGCTATAACCGTGAAACTCTCGAAATAAAATACCGGGGCAAAAGTATTGCCGATGTATTGGATATGTCAGTAGATGAAGCCGTCAGTTTTTTTGATAAAATCCCCCGACTTCAGAAAAAACTCACAACCCTGAACGATGTTGGGCTGGGCTATATTAAACTCGGCCAACAGGCAACCACGCTTTCCGGTGGAGAAGCGCAGCGGGTAAAACTGGCCACAGAACTTAGTAAAGTCGGAACCGGCAGAACACTCTACATTCTGGACGAACCAACCACCGGTTTACATTTTGAGGATATTAAACTATTGCTCGAAGTCCTCAATCGCCTGGTTGACCAGGGCAATACAATTATCGTGATCGAACACAACCTGGATGTCATTAAAACAGCGGACCATGTCATTGATCTGGGGCCGGAAGGCGGTGATCAGGGCGGAACAATTGTCGCAGCCGGGACGCCGGAAAACATTGCCGCTACCGCGAATTCTTATACCGGACAGTTTCTAAAAAAAGTTCTAAAATAATCAGTTCCAGAGGAATCTTCGATAATCTAACTATTCCACCACACCGGCGTGGCGAATCTGCCACATAATTTGTGGCGTTTAAGTTATTTATTTTAAATGATGGTATTTCTAAGTAACTGTTATTACAACACATACTTGCTTGGCATATGTATTGTAGCATACATACATACCGATTTTTGATAACAACTTCAACGCCCCTTCAAATAGAACATTGCCCCCACCGTCGGAAGGATTTACCGCCCGGTATCTCCTTCCGGCATTTTTTTTATCATATCTTTCACGTATATTTATCTTTGGTTTATGGATACATTTCAGGAGGAAATAGAAAATGCTTCGTGAAAAAGTAAAACAGGCAGTGGAAATTTTAAACGAAAAAGATATCGATATGTGGCTGACATTTGTTCGGGAGTCTGAAGCCTGTTACGATCCCTGTCTAAGTCTGATCTTAGATACAAACATTACCTGGCAATCTGCGTTTATTATAACCCGCTGTGGAAAAACCATCGCTGTCGTCGGCAGCCTCGACTATGAACGGGTTCATTTGACCGGTTTGTATAATGATATCCGCAAATATGTCGGCAGCTTTAAGGAAGAATTTATCAGGATTCTCAACGAACTTAATCCAAATAAAATCGCAATAAACACTTCCAGAAGCGATTATATGTCCGACGGTCTCACCCATGGTATGTTTGAATTACTCATGGATTTCACATCCGGAACAGAATTCCAGCACCGCTTCATATCATCCGAGGAAATCGTCAGCGCCCTGCGCGGCCGGAAAACAGCAACGGAAATTGCCCGTATCAAAGCAGCTATACAGATGACAGAAGACATTTACAGTCAGGTTTCAGGTTTTATACAACCCGGCAAAACCGAGTTGGAAGTAGCAGAGTTTATTTTACAGAAAGTCACCAATTACGGTGTAGAAACAGCCTGGGAAGAAAACTCCTGCCCGGCCATCTTTTCCGGCCCGGATACCGCCGGCGCCCATGCTGATCCCACCGAACGGGTTATTCAAAAAGGTCATGTTCTGAATATCGATTTCGGCGTTAAAAAAGACGATTACTGTTCCGACATACAGCGGACCTGGTATTTTCTGCGGGAAGGCGAAACTGAAGCGCCCGACATTGTACTCCGCGGATTTAACACAATTATCGAATCCGTACAAATGGCCAAAGACGCGATCCGGCCGGGCATATCGGGATGGGAAATTGATAAAATTGCCCGGGATTATATAGTTTCCAAAGGATACCCGGAGTACCCTCACGGACTGGGACATCAGGTCGGCCGTTCGACGCATGACGGCGCCGGTATGCTGGGACCACGCTGGGAAAGGTATGGCAATGTTCCCTACCTGCCTATCGAAGTTGCTCAGATATATACCATCGAGCCCCGGTTGCCCATTGAGGGATACGGTGTCGCGACGGTTGAAGAAATGATCGTTGTTACCGAAGATGGATGTGAGTGGCTGTCTCGTCCTCAAAAAGAAATATTTCTCATATAAATCATTTGTGAGATATGATACATTTCGCTGTTTATACTAACACTAAATTATGATCATTAAACCCTAAGGAGAATTTTATGAAAAATGCTACAAAAACAATGCTTATTTTACTGCCTTTTCTAACCCTGTTCCCGCCGCTTGAGGCCCAGACGCCGGATCTGGTATTGCACAAGGAAATCTCACCGGAGTACATCCTTTACCTGGCAGGTAAAGAGGCGGCCTATCAGGCTCAGGTCCTGTCCCCTCTGGCAGGCGACGACACTCCCACTATGAAAGCCCACATGGGACTTGCTGTTCTTCAATTAGCCTGGACCCATGTGAACGGCGATACTTTAGTCAATGACCTCGAATATCTGTTTGACGATATCGATGAAAATGCCGCCGATATCCTTTTTCAAACGCTGAATGATATTGTGCCGATTCTGGACGCCGAAAATCCCAATGAATTCGTCTTGAATCTCACGGACTTTTTCGAATCCGGAATTTACGAAGCATATCGTGACTCAATGGATACCTGGTTAATGAATATCAGTTCAGATTTTGAAGATGTTGGCGGGGCGTTAGACCACTTTGGCAATCGGGTCGATCCGCTGTTTGAAATGTTTGGCGATCATTGGGACGCCGTCGCCGAAGGAACCGCCGACTTTGAGTTTTTTGTCCAGTTGATGGAGACAGAATATGAAGACACATTATTCATTTTTTCCCGTGAATTTTTTGATCGTCTTGACCGGATTGGCATGCTTGGCGAAAACATGGCGGAAACACTGGAGAGCGGTTTTACACAGATGTTTGATTCGCTGAATCAGAACAGCGCCAATATAGATCCCGGTATCGCGGTGATCCGGAATGGTCTTGATTCACTCTACGCGCTGGTAGACTCTGTGCAGATTCTGCTCTGGAATCAGCCTTTTGCACCTTTCGAGTTCGATCTCAGCGGTCTGGATTCGCTGCAGGAATTAATCACCGAGATCGACACCCTGCTGGCTGGTAAAGAGTATCCATTTGGACCTGAGAATGAAAATAAGACAATCCGACCACGAGGTCTGATCGAAAGCCTTGCCCATCATGATGGCCCGTGGGGCGTTTACCAGGATTATTACCGACAGGGAGAATTGGCAACTTACACCTTCGGCAACACATTCCCCTGGGGATTAACCACCGATATGTACGCCCTGATTGCATCGGATATTATTCTAAATGCCAACGATTCACGAGCAATGTTTGAGTTAAAAATCCATGCATATCAAGCACTTTTAAACCTTAAACCGGTTAAGACAGCGGATGAGCATTTTGGTATCGCATTGACACTTATCTATGATTTATTGACCGACAAAGAGTATTTCGGTAATATTGAGGAAGCCCTTCGCTTTATTTCCGAAGGGCGCATTGACAGCCTGGTATTCTATTACGACTGGAGCAGTTTTGATCTGCAGGATCAGATCTCCGAGATTCGCTACCATATTGACCAATACATCGAAAGCGACGATTTGACCAATTACGTTATCCTGATTAAGGAAAATTTTGACGGACTGGGACCCTACAAGATCGGACCCGATTCCGAATTTTCAATCTACAGCCTGACGGTTCCGCAGGTCATCATGGCAACCGAAATGATCGAGACGGCAATCGATGGCATGTCGATGATTGCTGATGGAATAACCGGCATTTTTGATGAACTCAGTCAAATATTTGATCTGGATTTGAATCCAGAAGTGCTGAATTTTTCAAATGTCGAGAGCGAACTGGATATCATTCTAATACTGGAACAGTCAAATCCCAACTTTCTCACGGTTACCCCCTATGGTATTGATAAATTTCATGAAACGGGCGACCGGCTTGAGGAAGCCTTTGAAAAAATAGCCACCTTTTACGACAGTTTGGCGGACCTGATGAATGCCATAGAACCGTATCAGGATGATTTTGATATAAACGCGTCGGAAATGGCTTCGATGCTGGAAATGTTCAGTGAGGTGACCTGGGAACTATATTCCGATTTCGCATATCCAGATTCCACTACCTGGATTGAGGGTGAACGGGTTAATCTTTCCGCCTGGTTCGATAGCCCCCCCGGCAGCTTTCTGATGATGTGGAAAGCCTTCGTGACGGGCGTCGACAGCACGCTGGGCGGATTATTCCCGGATCGTTTTAAAGTAAACGTAATATATGAATTACCGGTTTTGCCGAAACAGTTTAAACTCTACCCCGTCTACCCAAACCCATTTAACCCGGTCGCGAAAATCGAGTTCGATCTTCCACGGGCGGCCGATGTAAAACTGTCCATTATTAACTTAAACGGTGAAGCGGTCAGCGAACTGATAAATGGCCCTTACAAAGCCGGAAAAATCATCAGTACCTGGAATGCCGGCAATTTTCCGTCAGGCATCTATTTTTGCCGATTGTCAATCGACGGCACGATCTCCACACGAAAAATGACACTGATGAAATAAGGTCTGCTTGAATATTCACAAAGGATTATACAGGGGGAAGAGGATTCTGCTTTTCCCCCTTTGCATTATCCTGGTCGGTCACTCACTCCGGGCACAGTGGTCACAGGTATTCAATATTTTATCCAATTTTCAACGAATCCCGGCGGTAGATTGTTCACAAATCCGGGGAGCCGAACAAAAGGTTGAGTTGAATTTTCAGTATGATGACGTCTATCGAAAAAAATTGTCGGGGTTTTCGGCTATCTCAATCAACCGTAATTCATATATAGCAACTGCCACTATCCCTTTTCGGGAAAAATCTCAAATCCTACTCGTTAAAACAGCTGTAGCCGACCTGTCGGCTGATAACCAGAACGATCAGACTTCGGTCCAGATGGACCTGTCCGCCGCCGTTTTCGACTATTCCGCAGTCTGGGCGATGTTTAAGCAAACACATTCACTGGGTCTCAGGGGACATTATCGGCAATCGGAGTCTTCAGCAGACCTGGTTATAAATTCATACCCAAGCTCCGACGATTCCAATCTGAACAGGTACTTTCTGAACTGGCTGCCGCTGACCTTTAGCAATCCGATTACGTCACAAACAAAATCAAAATCCATCGAGATGGGCGCCTGGTATTCAAGACTAATTAATCAACATTACCACATCCGATTCCTGCTGAATAACCTTAGATCAGATAATCAGAGCCGATTCCAGTACTTTAACACAACCAACAAAGTAGCGCTGAACGGAAAACGCCTGCTGGATATTCCGGTGAATTGGCAGCAGACCCTGGCCTCAATCGTCTTTTTTCAGATGGATAAAACCCGGCCCTTCATCACAATAAGCTATAATCATGCTCGCTTGAAATATTCTACCGACAATCATCCGCCGTCATTCATCGATTATAAAAGTCTCGGCAAGGGAGCTTTCGACAACGATGGTTTGGCGATCCTTGCTGAGCATTCAATTCGCCGGCATCAAGTATCCGCCGGCATTTCATATTCCCAATTCGATGGGGATTTTTCACTCCAAACCCCTGTCCTGGGATACATCACCTTTGGTATTATTCCGGTGGCTCACAGCGCAAAAGGGCACATTTCAAAGGGAACAGTCTTTTCCCAAAAACTGGGCTGTTTTTCCCGATACCGGTTGAATCGGACAGACCTTGAGATTGCCCTTGATTATACTCATTCGCGTTTTCAACTTCGATTCCTTGGCGAAGCGCAACTCGAATTTGGTCTCCTGTCTGCGCCAATAAACTATCCTGTTCAGATAGATGCGAATATTTTTGATGTACAATCCAAATTAGAACGACGGTTTAACCAGTTCTCTCTATTCTATGATTTTCGTCAGATAATCCCTGTTTTTAAACGCCTTGATGACAGTCCGATCAGAATTACCAAGCCTGTACCCGGAAAAATAACCCGGGAGCGTGGCGGACAAATTCATAAATTTGGGATTGGGTACTACTTTTAAGTCGCCACCATTAACAAGCGTTGATTTACAATCATCGGATAAGACGAAAAAACTTAAATATTTTAAGAAAAATCTGGGGATTATGTATTTATTAATTAAATTTTCAGACAGTTAATTTGAAACGGGAATAAAATTAAAACAGGTAGCTGATCATGATTACCAGCAAAAAACTTATCGATATAGAAAACAAATACGGGGCCCACAACTATAAACCTCTGGATGTGGTCTTGACTAAGGGCTCCGGCATCTGGGTAGAGGATGTCGAGGGGAAAAAATATATGGATTTTCTGGCCGCCTATTCCGCGGTTAACCAGGGACACTGCCATCCGCGGCTGGTAAAAGTTCTCCACGAACAATCCGCCCGGCTGGCCCTGACATCACGGGCTTTTCGAAATGATCAGTTGCCTTTACTGGCAAAAGAGTTGTGTGAATTAACCGGTTTTGAGATGATGCTGCCGATGAATTCCGGTGCTGAGGCCGTGGAAACCGCCATTAAAGCCGCCCGGAAATGGGGCTACACCGTGAAGGGCGTTGAAAAAAACAAGGCGGAAATAATTGTCTGTGATGGCAATTTTCATGGTCGTACAATTACTATTATCTCTTTTTCAAGTGAGGAGCAATACAGGGATGGATTCGGTCCGTTGACTCCCGGTTTTACCATGATTCCATATGGTGATATAGAATCGTTGAAAAAGGCCATCAATGAAAACACGGTCGCTTTTCTTGTTGAACCAATTCAGGGTGAAAGCGGTGTCGTTTTACCAAAGGAGGGATTTCTGCGGGAAGCGGCTGAAACGTGTAAACAGAATAATGTTTTGCTGATTGCCGATGAAATTCAAAGCGGCCTGGGCCGGACGGGAATGCTTTTCGCATACGAACATGAAAATGTCAAACCGGACATGGTTATTATCGGTAAGGCGCTTTCCGGCGGGATGTACCCGGTATCAGCGGTAATATCATCACGCGAGGTTCTGGGTGTTTTTAATCCCGGAGATCATGGATCAACCTATGGCGGAAATCCTGTTGCCTGCGCGGTTGCGAGGGAAGCATTGACCATTATTCTTGATGAAAAACTCATCGAGCGCTCGGCCGAATTGGGAAAATACCTGATTGGGGAATTACGCAAAATTGACAGTCCTCACGTGGACTTTTACCGGGGCAAAGGATTATGGATCGGCATAGTTCTCACAAAAGCAGCCGGGGGCGCCCGCCGCTTTTGTGAAGCATTGCAGGAAAGGGGAATTCTTGCCAAAGAAACTCATGAAAATGTGATCCGCATTGCCCCGCCGCTGGTTATTACCAAAGAAGAAATTGACCAGGCACTAGTAACGATAAAAGCGGTTTTAACTCAAAATTAACACTCAATAAACGGAGGTTTATCAATGAAATACGTATTTGAAGGACTGAACCCTGAAAAACTCTGGCGTTATTTTTATGAATTAAATCAAATTCCCAGAGAATCCAAACACGAAACGCAAGCCGCAGAATATATCATCAGTGTCGCCAAAGAACTTGGCCTGCCCTATAAGCAGGACGAGGCCGGAAACGTGCTTGTTACCAAACCGGCCAGCCCCGGCAGTGAAAACAAACCCAAAGTTTGCATTCAGGGGCACCTGGATATGGTTTGTGAAAAAAACAGCGGCACGGAACACGACTTTCGCAGAGACCCGATCAAAATGAAGATCGACGGTGATTATGTGCGTGCTGACGGAACCACTCTCGGAGCCGATAATGGTATTGGTGTAGCGACCGCATTAACCGTAATGGCCACAAAAGATATGCTTAACCCGCCAATGGAATTTCTTTTTACCATTGACGAAGAAACCGGCATGACTGGCGCTAACGGTCTTAAACCGGGATTCCTCAGAGCGGATATATTAATCAACGGTGATTCTGAAGAAGACGGCGCTCTATATGTCGGTTGCGCCGGTGGTAAGGACACCAAGATCACATTGCCGGTTGAATGGATTAAAGCACCGATTGATTATGTGCCACTAACCATTAAACTCACCGGCCTGAAGGGTGGTCACTCCGGGCTGGATATCCCGTTGGGACGGGGCAACGCCAATAAACTGCTGAATCGCTTGCTCTGGAACGCCAATGATAAATTTGATTTTTTCCTCGCTTCTTTTGCCGGAGGAAGTAAACATAACGCCATTCCCCGGGAAGCAGAAGCCTCCGTGGTGGTAAACCCGGACGATGCCGCCGGATTAAAATCATTGGTAGCTGAATACGAACACATTTATACAGTCGAGTATAATGGCATCGAAACCTGCATTAAACTGGTCGTTGCTGATACAGAAAAACCGGTAAAAGTATTTTTGAAAGAGTTCCAAGCGCGATTTATGAATATGATTTATGCACTTCCGCATGGTGTTGTTTCCATGAGCTATACCATTCCCGATCTGGTAGAAACCTCCACCAGCCTGGCCATTGTACGGACTGAAAACGACGTCGTTGTCGTTTTAACCAGCCAGCGCAGTTCGGTTGAAACTGCCAAGAATAATATTGCTGACAAAGTAAAAGCCACCGGCTTACTGGCGGGTGGAACGGTTCATCAGGGTGGCGGATATCCGGGCTGGAATCCGAACATGGATTCAAATATTCTGGAAATAATGAAATCCACCCACAACGATTTATACGGAAAAGTTCCGGAAGTTAAGGCAATCCACGCAGGACTCGAATGCGGTATTATTGGCGAAGCCGTTCCGGGTATTGATATGATATCCTTCGGACCGACCATAAAAAATCCCCATTCTCCCGACGAGCTGGTCGAGATTAAAACTGTCAAAAAATTCTGGGGACTACTGGAAGAAACCCTGAAACGGATTGCAATCAATTAATCTGAGTCACCATTAATAAAAAAACCGCCATTCGGTTCGAATGGCGGTTTTTTAGTTATTTGATAAATATTTTACCAGTTTGGAATTTTCTCGTAAGACCAAATAAAGTTAAGGTTCAGAATGTCTCCGGGAACTTTCGCTTTTTCAAACAGCCGCAAGGTGTCCCGAAGAATCGCCGTATGCAAGGTCACGTGTTTTGATTTGCCAAGCACCCTGCCAAAGGGGAAATTAATAAAAGCGCAACGGGGTGGAGACATTATCAGCGCCTGTTCATAGAAGGGCGTCAAGAGAGCTGTGGATATTTTAGCTGCTTCCACCTGGCTGGCAATTAAACACGCGGTCTCAGCCGTTTTTGCCGAGCAGGGAATAATCAGAGCTCCGTGGCACTCTTCTTTTTTCAGCTCTTTTATCAACTTTTTAATTGATTTGTCCAGCAGATCACGGTTTTCGTTAACACCGGAAAAGCTGAACAGGTTGTCATTGATTTTTCCGATCAGCCCCTCTTTTTGCAGCAACACAAGCCGATCAATGGGAAGGACCACATTGATATCCAGCGCTACCTCGGAGGTCTCCCAGTCCAGGGCCATAAACTCTAAGTCGTCACGATCAAAATTAATATCAATGGGTTGATAAGCGTAATTCTGTTCGTTCGCCCCCCCGGTGAAGGCCTTTTCACTTTTCAGGTAGGCCCCGCAAACAGATATCAGGGCAATTTTGCTTTCGATCAATTTTCCTTCAAAATTTGTCCAGGCAGTATTTTTCTGGCGTTCATTAATCCGATAAGAACGCGCCATTTGCTCATAGTGCAATTGTTTCTTGTCGGGTAAAAATGAGAAGTCTGTCTTTTTCATAGCCTAAATTTAATAAATAATTTTGTATTCTCAATGCAGTATAATTAGTAGAGTTAAGAATTGTTCAAGCGCTGTGTTTCAGGCGCCTGATTTCCACATCCGCCCAGTCCTTTAATTGATCAAGGCTCAGATGCTGATAATCATTATAGTAAAGCGGCCTGCCGAAATTAAAATTTACATTTGCAGACCGCACCCGCCAGTCACCTTTGGTTTTCGCCTGCCAGAGCCCTTTCATTCCAATGGGCAATATGTCCGCCCGGGCGCTTTTCGCCAGATGGAACGCGCCTTTGCGAAAAGAGTTCATTTTACCGCTAATCGTGCGTTCTCCTTCGGGAAATATCAATATGGATGTACCATTTTTCAGAAGAATCCGGGCCCTGTCGAGACTTTCCATGGCAGCCTTAAGATTCCCCTTTCTAACCGGAATATTGCCCCATTTTTTTGTCATTTTACCCCAGACCGGCCAGGAAAAATGATCGGTTAATTCAAGCACGGTAAAAAATAATGGAATATATCCCGGACAGATAAATGCATCCAAAAGCGATTCGTGATTGCAGATTATTAAATATGGACGTCTGTGATCAAAATTATCCAGGCCGGTGACCTTGACCCTCACGGATATCACGCGCAACAGCAACCGACATAATGGTTGAATAAGTACAAACAACTGTTGCGGACGATAAAAAATCATGCCGATAAACACCAATGCCGCAATTTGTGAAAAGACTAATACGGCGACAGTCCATCGATATATATATAGAATCCGTTTCATTTACTGGTCCATCTGTGTCAAATCCGGCATATCATGCAGGATTAAATATACAAATTCCGCTATGAGCTACAAGGGCTTTTTAACAGGCGGCGAATTTGCTTAGTATTAAAATAACCTGTAAACTTATGTGGTATTTTTAATGACTTTTTTTGGTATTATTGCGATAATATATGAGATTCCGCCATGTTTTGACGCTTCTGGGTGCCCTGTTTCTGGTTTTGGGGGCGCTGTTAATTATCCCGCTGATTATCAGCGTTTTAAACAAGGACTCCCTGCTTTTTGCCTTCACTGTTCCTATCATTTTAGCCGGCGGCATCGGACTGATTCTGGAATATAATAAACCGGAAAAAATTGTCATCGAAAAACGGGAAGCCGTCGCAATTGTCGTTTTTGGCTGGCTTTTTGTTTCATTATTGGGAGCACTGCCTTTTCATTTGTCCGGGTATTTCAACGGTTTTCTTGATGCGTTTTTTGAGAGCGTATCTGGTTTTACGACCACCGGCGCATCCGTATTAAATGATATTGAAGCACTTCCGGCCAGTCTGCTGGTTTGGCGAAGCATGACCCACTGGATCGGAGGCATGGGCATCATCATTCTCGCACTGGTCGTCTTGCCCGCAATAAATGTTGGCGCCCGGAACCTCTACAATTTCGAGTCTTCATCCATCGCCCAGGAACAAATAACACCCAAAATTAAAGATACAGCCCGGCTGCTCTGGATTGTCTATTTGACACTCACAGTGGCAGAGACTATTCTTTTATTACTTTGCGGACTCTCTTTTTATGACGCCGCTTTAACGGCCATGGCCACAATTCCCACTGGCGGCTTTTCTCCCAGAAATGCCAGTATCGCTCACTATGCCAGTCCCTCTGTCGAGGCCATCGTTGTAGTTTTTATGATTTTGGCCGGAATCAATTTTTCCCTCTATCTGGTTGTTTTTAAAACCAATAAAAGCATCAGACAGTTCGGCGATGTCATTAAATTCTACTTGGTAATAATGTTTGTCAGTACCGTAATCGTGGTAGCCGACCTGCGGATGCATTCCTATGACACACTTATGGAATCATTCCGTTTTGGTGCTTTTCAGGTTGTATCAATCAATACCACTACCGGGTTTGTGACGGCGGATTATGCACGCTGGCTACCGCTTAGTCAGATTATCCTGCTGATCCTGATGTTTATCGGAGCTTGCCCGGGATCCACAACGGGTGCGATTAAAAACTCCCGAATAATCATCCTCATGAAAAGTATCTACCGTGAATTAATTCAATTGATTCACCCAAGGGCCGTGACCCCTATCAGACTGAATAACCGGGTTATCGATGATAAAACGATAAAAACGGTTCTGGTTTTTATTTGCATGTACCTGGTTTTCTTCTTTGTTGCTTCTCTGCTGATGACGTTTTCCGGAACTGACCTGAATACATCCATCTATTCAGTCGCAACGACGCTCGGGGGCGTTGGCCCGGGACTCGGGATTACCGGCCCCCTGAATAGTTACGCCGGTCTTTCCGTATTTAACAAAATTGTTTTAATCGCCTGCATGCTTTTAGGACGCCTGGAGTTCTATTCGGTTTTCCTCATTTTTATCCCTAAATTCTGGAAGAAAGCGTAATGGCCTTTTACCTTGATTTTAGAGGGGGCTGGAATTAAATTTGCTTTGCTTTACGCTGCAGGCAGACAAAGCCGGAACTATTTGTAATTATTATGCTTAGAGTGAAAAAGTGACAAAAATCATTACGATCGCCAATCAAAAAGGCGGAGTTGGAAAAACAACAACATCGGTCAACCTGGCGGCGGGACTGGCGGTCTCTGAGGTCAGTACACTGTTAATCGACATGGATCCCCAGGCTAATGCCACTATCGGCTGCGGGATTGACTACAAGACTGTCGATCAGAGTATTTATAATGTGCTGGTTGATGGTTCGGATATTAATTCCCATATACATCATACAGAGATTCCTTTTCTCGACGTGGCTCCGTCAACACCACAGTTGGTGGGCGCGGAAATTGAGATGGTATCCATGATTGGCCGTGAAGTCGTATTAAAAAAAGCCCTCGATAATCTGGAAAAAGATTACAAATACATCCTCATTGACTGCCCGCCATCATTGGGACTGCTTACAATTAACAGCCTGACAGCATCCGATTCTGTTCTCATACCAATTCAGTGTGAATACTATGCGATGGAGGGACTGGGACAACTATTAAATACAATTCGTCTTGTCCAGCGCAGTTTAAACCGCGACCTTCAGATTGAGGGCGTATTAATCACGATGTACGACTCACGGCTACGTTTGTCACAAGAAGTTTCAGAACAGGTTCGCAGCCACTTTAAAGAAAAAGTATACCAAACCGTGGTTCGGCGCAATGTCCGTCTGGGTGAATCCCCCAGCTTCGGCAAACCGATTATTTTATACGATGCTTCCTCCGCCGGCGCTCAGGACTACATGGATTTGGTAGGAGAATTATTACACAATGACGGTCAAACGACTCGGTAAAGGCATCGGGGCAATTATACCCGAATTCCCGCAGGGAATCGATCTCACCAATCAGATTGCTGAAATCGAAATAGATAAAGTGCGCGCCAACCCCCATCAGCCCCGCAAGGAATTCAATCGGCAGACAATGGACGAACTGAAACAATCTATTCAGGAGAACGGAATTATTCAGCCAATAACAGTCCGGCAGGTGGAAGACGGGTTTGAACTGATCGCCGGAGAACGGCGCCTGCGGGCCTGCGCAGAACTTGGACGCCCGAGTATCCCGGCTTACGTTATTCCTGTTTCCAGTGATGTGGAAATGATGGAATTGGCTCTTATCGAAAACTTGCAGCGGGAAAACCTGAATCCCGTTGAAGAGGCCGAAGCATATCAAATGCTCTCAGAAACTTTCAGCCTGTCGCATGAATATATTGCTCGAAAAGTTGGCAAAGAGCGCTCAACTATTACCAACTCACTGCGCCTGCTAACCCTTCCGGATGAAATTCTCAGAGATTTAAAAGAGCAAAAGCTCAGCGCCGGACACGCCCGGCCGGTGATCATAATTACCAATAAGGAACAGCAGTTAAATCTCTGGCGCAAAATTAAAAGAGATGAGCTGAGTGTTCGCGCAACGGAAGCGCTGGTGAAAAACATCATTAGCTCTCCGGAAAAAAAATCGGCCCCTCAAAAACAACCCTCTGTAAAAATTTACAAAACCGTAGAGGACCGTTTAATGCATATTACCGGTTCCAGGGTGAAAATCAAGGGCGGTGAAAAAGGGGTTATCGAAATCGAATTCTATTCTAAAGAAGACCTTGGCCGACTGGTTGATCTGTTTCAAATCATTGAGGATCACGCACAATGAAAAAGCAGCATTATACCCTTCACCTGATCAGCGAAACTCACAAAACTCCCTTTAAACTTACATTCAACAGTGTCGTTGCCCGGTTGGTCCTGGGTGCAATCATCTTGCTGCTGATCGGGATTATCGCTGGAACGGTTTACTTATTACCCCGGGCTTTAAAGTACAACGACCTGGTTGTTGAAAATGAACAGCTGATTGTTGATCGCTTAAAAGTCACGCAGATATTAAGTGACTACAACAAAATTCGCCAGATGGACCAGTATATCCGTTCGGTTCTCGGGTCCGATCTTAATATTGCGTCCCTGGATTCAAATTATATGGATTCGCTTTTTATCCCCTCCGGCACAATAAGTCATTCCCGGGAAAAAGCCGTTGAGATCAGCTATCTGGACAATGTTCCGATATACCCGCCGGTGGAGGGCTATATCACACAAGGCTTTACAGATGATCACGTTCTGACTCAGGATAATCACTACGGATTGGATATTGCCGCTCCGGAAGGCGTGCCGATACGAGCGTCGGCATCGGGAGTTGTAGTTTTTTCCAACTGGACTCACGACCTGGGCTACACGGTGATCCTATATCATCCCAATGGCTATTTTACCATTTACGGGCACAACCAGCGCAATATTGTCGAAGAGCATCAGTATCTGAAGCGCGGCGATATAATCGGGTATTTAGGGAATACCGGTATCAGCCAGGGTCCCCATCTTCATTTCGAAATATGGCGGGAGGGCGAACCGATTGACCCTCAAAGCATGATCTATTCTTATAGACATACCGATATATCTGTGAACAATTACGGAGGATAAGAGTTACAGCATGAATAAGAAAAAAGACACTACTATCAATACAATCATCGGAGGAGATACCGTTATCACCGGCAACATTCAGCTAAATGGCAATATCATTATCTACGGCCAAATCATTGGTGACGTCACTACAGATGGCACAATCACCCTTTCCACAACTGCAAAAATCCGTGGAAACCTGAACGGAGAAGATTTGAATGTTGGTGGTGATGTGGAGGGCAATGTAAGCGCCGATGGTAAAGTTATCCTGGGTGAAAAATCTCTTTTAAAAGGTGATATCAATGCCGGCCAAATTGTTATCGAAGACGGGGCAAAGTTTGAAGGACACTGCTTTATGCAGTTTTCAGACAAAAATCATCCCAAATAAATATCCGGAAATTCCGTCCAACAAATACTCCGCCAAATAGTTGAATCACTGGTCATACAAATCTTAATCTGCTTGATTTCACATTTAATTCATCTGTCGTTTTTAGGCAGACAAAATGCTAAATTACGTGGTTCATTGAAGACCCTGGCAACTATTCGTGAGGAAATACAAGTATGAAGTTAAAAAGCATTTTAAATCCCGAATTGATTTTCATCAATGAAACTTTTTCCAACTATGATGAAATATTAGTTTTTTTATCTGAAAAGTTTTCGAAGGTTGTCGAGCTGGATCGGCAATTTATCTATAATGCTTTGGTCAACCGCGAAAAACTATCTTCTACCTACATAGGCAAAAACACCGCGCTGCCACATGAAAAATTTGATGATTTCGATAATATCATTATTGCCTTCATTAAACTGCGCAGCCCCATTTCAATCAAGGTCGAAGATGCAACTCAGACTCTCAACTATGTCTTTTCGGTCCTTGCGACACGTAAAGATCCCCATTTATATCTGAATGTTTTACAAACGATCAGCACGCTTATTTTAAAAAATCTGGACGCTTTCAAACATATCGAAACCCGTGACGATTTTTTTCATACTCTCGATTCACTGGATCTGTATGTCGGTCAGTTTTTAACTGCCCGGTTTTTTAGTCACGATCATCCGATAATAAATGAGACCGCCTATCTGTCCGAAGCAATCAACCTGATGAAAGAGCAACAGGTTTCATTCCTTCCTGTTGTCGATAATCGTCAAAAATTGATTGGCACCTTGAGTATTGCCGATATATTAGTACGTTGTTTCCCGGAATATGTAATGAGTTTTGACGATTTCTCATTTTTACAGGACTTTGAACCATTAATAAGTATCTGGAAGCAGGAATTTGCCCTTAAGGTAAAAGATCACATGTTTGTTCCGCAGCATTTGATTATTCGGGAAAATACCAGTCATATTGAGATCCTGTTTTTAATCGCAAAATACCGAAATGAACATATCGTGGTTGTTAACGATGCTGACCAGGTAACCGGTGTAATTAATTGTACAGACGTTTTAAACAAGCTTCTGAGGCCCTGAAAAAGAATGACGAATCACGCAATTATTGCCATAGTTATCTTCCTGATAGTATATGGCGCTATTATTATCGAAAAAGTTCATAAAACACTCATTTCCCTGCTTGGAATATGTGCTTTTCTGTTTTTACATTTGATCCCTTTTGAAGAAAGTGTTTCACATATTGATATGAATGTCATTTTCCTGTTAATCGGGATGATGATACTGGTCAATATCACCCACCAAAGTGGTGTTTTCGAATACATTGCCCTTTGGTCTGCGAAAAAGGTCAAGGCCGACCCCAAAAAACTGCTCGGCATTCTGTTTGTGATAACAGCCCTCTTTTCCGCATTCCTTGATAATGTAACGACCGTCTTGTTAATCGGCCCGGTGTCCCTTTTAATTGCATCGCAGCTGAAAGTCGATCCCCGGCCCTTTCTGCTTACGGAAATATTTGCCTCAAATATTGGGGGAACCGCAACCCTCATTGGTGACCCCCCAAACATTATGATCGGCTCGGCAGCGAATCTGACATTTATTGATTTTTTAATCAATCTGGGGCCGCTGATTTTATTTCAGATCCTTCTTTTCATGCTGATATTTATCTTTATCTTTCGGGGTAAACTACGGGTCTCCAATATCGACCGGGTTCGTATCATGGACATTGATGAAAAAAAACTAATCAAAGATAAATTGTTATTAAAGAAATCACTCACCGTACTTGCCGCAGTGGTTATTGCTTTTTTATTCCATGGACTATTAAAAGTCGAAGCCTCGGTTGTGGCATTATGCGGAAGCGGTGTATTGGCAATCTGGACCAAAACCGAGCCGGAAGAAGTTCTGAAAACTATCGAATGGGCAACAATTCTGTTCTTTATATTTTTGTTTATGATCGTCGGCGGACTGGTTTATACGGGAGTTGTTAAAACAACGGCAGAAGCAATTCTAAATCACACAGCTGGAAATATCCGCTTAACTTCCGGGTATATTCTTTGGTTCACCGGGATAGCATCCGGAATTCTGGACAATATTCCCCTTGTGGCCACTTTTATTCCAATCATCAAACTCATAACCGCCCATTCAGTAGCATCCCAGGTCGCACCCGTTTGGTGGTCTCTGGCTTTAGGCGCTTGTCTTGGTGGAAACGGAACTGTAATAGGCGCTTCGGCAAATGTCATCATGATTGACTTTGCCAAACGTAACAATATTGCAATTAATTTTCTTTCTTTTCTAAAATACAGTGTCCCAATTACTTTACTAAGTCTATTTATCTCTTACATATATATTATGGTATTTTATTTTTAAACAATAGAATTACAGGAATTTTAAATGTTAAAAAGAACCAGAACCTGTGGTCAATTAAGAAAGGAACATGCCGGCCAATCCGTTATTTTAAATGGCTGGGTTAACCGACGGCGCGATCTTGGCGGACTGATTTTTGTCGACCTGCGCGACCGTTACGGATTGACACAGGTTGTCTGTGATCCGGAAACTGGCGATAAATTAATGACTATCGCCCACAAACTTGGAGCGGAAGACGTTATTGCCATCAAGGGCACTGTTCGGGAGCGGCCCAAAGATGCGCTGAACCAGGATATGCCTACCGGTGAAATTGAGATACTGGCTACCGAAATCGAAATGTTAAATTCCGCCGTGACACTTCCGTTTCTTGTGACAGACCGGGAAACCGGACTCGAGGACCTGCGGCTGAAATATCGCTACCTGGAGCTGCGGACCGCAGAATTGCAACGCAATCTGGAGATTCGTCACCGGGCTGCCCAGAGTGTCCGCAAATATTACTATGCAAACCAATTTTTCGAAATTGAAACACCCGTGTTAATGAAAAGTACGCCCGAAGGAGCCCGGGATTACCTGGTGCCCAGCAGAATTCATAAAGGCAGTTTTTATGCTCTCCCGCAGTCCCCGCAAACCTATAAACAGCTGCTCATGATCGGTGGTTTTGATCGCTATTTCCAAATTGTCAAATGCTTCCGGGATGAAGATCTCCGGGCAGACCGCCAGCCGGAGTTTACTCAGATCGACGTTGAAATGTCCTTTATTGACGAAGAAGATATTATGAACAGCACCGAAGCCATGCTTGGTCAGGTCTTTCAGGAAGTGCTCAACGTCAATCTGCCGCGCCCCTTCCCCCGGATGGATTATACCGAAGCTATGCACCGCTACGGTTCTGATAAACCGGATCTACGGATCGGCATTGAAATACACACATTGAACGATATTTTGACCGGCTGTGATTTTCAGGTGTTCCAATCGGTAATTAAAACCAATGGCGCTATAGCTGCGATTTGTGTCCCTGGCGGCGCACAGTTTAGCCGAAAAATAATCGATGAGCTCACGGAAAAAGTCCGTAGTTGGGGCGCCAAAGGTCTGGCATTTGCGAAAATTACCGAGACCGGTCTCGAAAGCGGCATTGCCAAGTTTCTGGACGGTTTCGAAAAAAATCTGATTCAGACCTTCGGCGCCAATGTTGGTGATATCCTTCTTTTTATTGCCGACGAATCAAAAATCACCTATCCAGTTCTCGGGCGATTGCGCCTGGCTACTGCAAAGATCCTTGATCTGGTTCCAAAAAACGTCTTTAAGCCTTTATGGGTAACCCGCTTTCCGCTGCTGGACTGGGATGAGGATAATAAGCGATTTGTCGCCATGCATCATCCTTTCACTTCAGCATTGCCGGAAGACCGCCCGATGCTCGCAAGCAATCCCGAAACGGTCCGGGCCCGCGCCTATGATGTCGTCATTAACGGGAATGAGATTGGCGGCGGCAGCATTCGTAATCACACAATGGAAATGCAGCAGGAAATGTTCGACACGCTCGGAATAGGACGTGAAGAAGCCCGTGCCAAATTCGGATTTCTGCTGGATGCGCTGACATTCGGGACGCCGCCCCATGGCGGCATCGCTCTGGGATTTGATCGTTTGGTCATGTTGCTGGTCGGCACGGAAAATATCCGTGACGTCATCGCCTTCCCGAAAACTACCAGCGCGGCGTCACTGATGGACGGATGTCCGAGTCCGGTCGATGAAAAGCAGCTGGACGAACTGGGCATTCAAATTAAAGAAAAATAGCACGTTTTATATCGTTAGCAGGATAATCCCTGAAACTGTCAAAACAGTACCGATAATACTTTTCACGGAGAAACTTTCTCCGCCGATAATTACACCCATTAAGGCCCCAAACAGCGGAGAAGTAAAGGCAATCGGCATGATCCTGTTTAGCGCGGCGCCCTTAATCGCCATGTAGAAACAGAGCATACCGACAGCACCGGCAATAATACCGCCCCCAATGATGATATTGAGTAGCGCTTTTGATCCGGCTGCCGGGATTGTCTTCCACTGCGGGAAACTGACAATTGCCAGAACAATCAGAGCAACGGCGGTTCTGATAGTAATTCCGACCTGTGGCGACAAATGCCCTAAATGCAGTCCCTATTTTTATAATACCCGCCGACCCCCCAGGCAATGGCAGTGATCGGTGCAAATAGTTGTGCGCGCATATTTTTCTCCTTTTATCGTCTAAGAATGTCTGTCTGTACAACGATTAAGTCCTTGTAATTGGGTATAAAATTAAAGAAAATACAGATTATATCAAAAGTGAGGAGCAATGAGTAAAAAAACCATAGAATTAAAAGGCGTTGATCCCTTTCAGATAATGGGGGTCAATGATAGTCATCTGAAAATGCTGGCAGATAAATTTCCTCTAAATATTTTCGCCCGCGGCACACATATCCATTTGGAAGGCAATGATATTCATATCGAACAGGTGAATCGAATCATTGGCGAGATGTTGCTGACAACATCTCAAAAGGGATATGTTGAAGCTACTGATGTTCAAACCCTGATCAATATGGAGTTGAGCGATCAACCGCTGGATAAGGAGATAACGGCCGAAACCGTAATATTGTTTAAAAAATCCGGCGCTATCAAGCCCCGTTCGGTAAACCAGGGGCGCTATTTCAAGGCAACGATTCAAAATGACATTGTGTTCGGAATTGGCCCGGCTGGTACCGGTAAAACCTATCTGGCCGTCGCCATTGCTGTTGCCGCCCTCCGAAATAACGATTTTAAACGAATTATTCTGACCCGACCGGCCGTCGAAGCAGGGGAGAGCCTCGGATTCCTTCCCGGTGATCTGAAGGAAAAGATCGAGCCCTATCTGGCGCCGCTGTACGATGCG
>JAHJGX010000222.1 GCA_018824205.1 bacterium | reverse complement strand
GATCTTTGAATGAATAGTTTGAATCTTCATAGCGGGTATCTCCTTTTCATGACCGATAGTGGCCACTGTATAAAAATAACTTGTCAGAGGAGGAATGCCCGCTATTTATTTTAAGTCTGTTCATAAGTGTAATAGTATGGTGGAAGTAACGCTTAGAGCTGTTCGATTTAGACCATTTTTGAGTATTTTCGCGTACTTCATACTTAATCCGTTAGATATTACAAGGAAAAGGAATATTTGCAGGTTTACTGAACATTCTGAAATTATAAAATATAAGGAATAATAAAATGTTAATTGAAATAATTAAAAGTATATTCACTATATTCACTTGGAGATTATATGAGGTGTCTTTCGCATTGAAAGACTTATATTCTATCGATTATTTTATCATAATCACTTCAATCATATTGTATATATTAATGATATTATATGACATAATTAAACGTAGAAATCTTAATGATATTATTGAAAGACTTAATGGAAAATCAAAGATTTGTCTGCACTATTTATTTCTGTTTGGACTATATAATAGGGCTTTTTTTTTAATTCAGGATGTACAGAAAGATCCCTACGCTGTAAATGATTGTATCATCGGAATTTGTAATTTACTGTTTGTAACAATTCGATATGGCATTATTGTGTATATGATCTGGATTTTATTTAAAATAATTAAGATACTTCTTAAGAAAATATCTAACCATTGGCTTGAGATAACGCGGTGAGCTGTTCGATAAACTTGGATTTTGAGAGTTTTCTCGGGTATAATTTTAACGGTGGAAAATCCATTCGTTTCAGTCACCGCGTATCTCAGCCTCGTTCGTTAGGCATATAAACCATAATGTTTAAACAAAGATGATAATATGTTAAAAAAAACAACAATCCTTACCTTTTCATTATTTTTACTTATTTTGAATTGTGAGAAATGTAAAGATTTCGTAATAAGTCCAAAGGGAAATGACGTATATACTCAACTTGATTATAATTCGTTTTTTAAAGAACCATATGAGATAATAGCGGATAGTCTTGCAGGAATATTAAATGTAAAACCGATTGAATTTAACCAGATAATACAGAATAATTACGAGTATTTAGCAACTGATAATGCTAAAATTACTGTTGCTGTTTATTCTGATAATGGTAAAGCATTCAGTGTAGAATATTTTTTAAAGTGGCGGGGAGAGTCAGATGAGTGGTCATATGATTCAACAAAAGTTGATTCAATGATATATGCTATACTTCCTAAAATGAGTATTTATCTTAATGGTACGGAACAGTATGAATTTAATAAATTTGGAGGACGCATAGGTGATAATATATTTCGTTGGTATGAAATAGATATTTATCAAACATTTCGAGATTCTTTAATTTGCCAGCCATTTCTTCATGCACAAATAGAAAGTAACACAGGAAAAATAAACAATATAAAAATAAATCAATGGTATAAAAATTTAGCTGATGTTAAAGAAATATTATCAACAGATAGTCTAAAAATTATTGCTAAAAATTACTTTTTAGCATGTGATGAAGTATTATCTATACCAGATAATCTTACAAACTATGGATATTGTATCAAATATGATAGGTTATGTAACACAATAGGTCCAGCTATAATTGATGAATATGGTTCAGAATTATATGTTCTAATAGATGTACAAAATGGGGAAATTATTGGTTCAGGAACAATTGATTTTGATTAATTAAATTTTGTGCCTAACCATAGTCTGGAGGCAACGAGGTGAGCTCTGGGACGATTTTGAGATTTTTGACTTTTCATAGGATTCTTGGAAATCAAAAGTTTATCGCTTCGTTTTACCTCGTGCCTCAGACTTGACCGTTATAGTATATAGTTCCTTCATACATAAAGATATTTTTCATTTTTAGTTATTTTGACAGAGGATTTTCGAATATCGTATTTGTCGGCGCATTGCTCGTATAGGTTTTTGAGAAGTTTAAGCACGCGACTGGTTGGCGTTTTGGGATTTGCGTTTGTTTTACCTGCTTTGTACTTTGATTATGTATTTCGGAAAATTGAGCGTTCTTTTTAGGTTTTTTGTTCGGATAGAATTGCGATTTGTGAAAAGGATAATTGAAAACGGAAACTAAACTATAACCATTGGCTACTTTTATATTAAAAACAACTATTTTACTTTTATATTAAAAACAACTATTTTCTTTATATACTAGAGAAAAAACTAATTGCAGACAGTCTTAAATTACCGATTCTACTCTTTCGGCAGTCCCCGATAAATCGGGGCCGCGGGCATACTATCTTGGCTATCTTTAAG
>JAHJGX010000221.1 GCA_018824205.1 bacterium | reverse complement strand
ATTATCGTTGTTGCCGGACGGATCAATGCCGTCAATCCGCGTGTCCGGGAAATCAGTATCGATCTTCCGAAAAAGGTCAACGACGATAAGGATATCACGATTGCCATGGCCAGCGATATTCACCTGGGTGCCGTTGTCGGTCAAAAGCGCCTGCGGAAAATGATCCGCATGATTGATGAGATCAATCCCGACCTGATCCTCTTTGCCGGGGATGTAATCGACGAAGATCCGGGTTCATTGATCAAGAAAGACCTGGGAAAATGTCTTGAAGAACTACAGGCGCCCATGGGAGTCTATGCCATTACCGGCAACCATGAGTATATCGGCGGCGTCACGAAAGCGGTCGAATATCTTGAAAGTCACAATATTACAATCCTCCGCGATTCTGTGCTGACGCTTCCCAACGGAATCACCATCATCGGCCGTGAAGACATTGATTCACGCCGGTTCAATGGGAAGCAACGGAAAAGTATTACAGAATTAATAAAATATATCGATCCAAACAGTCCTACAATTCTCATGGACCATCAGCCGTCGAACCTGAACGATGCCATTGATAATAATATCGATCTGCAGCTCTCCGGGCATACCCATCACGGGCAAATCTGGCCGTTCAACTATATTACTTCAAAGATATTTAGGGTCAGTTACGGATATGAAAAAATCCAAAACACCCATGTCTATGTCTCCTGCGGATTCGGTACATGGGGACCGCCGATCCGGACGACGGCGCGGCCGGAATTGGTGAAGATTTTGTTGAGATTTTAGTAGTGAGATACAAGATGCAAGAGTCATGACTCAAGATTCAAGTATCAAGATTTGGCGATTGACACCGTGGAATATAGCGGTCGTTTTAATGAATTCCGTTGGTCGTACTATTTTCTGAAATATGTCCGAATCCGACTGTAGGTTCAGATATAACTTCAAAATCGATACTTGAATTATTAGTATCCATCCCCGGCATTTTACGTTCAATCGAATTGCCACTGTACTTGACAAGTCCCAGGCCGGCGTAACCGACATCAAGCTCATAAGGCATTTCTTTAACATGAGCTGGATCAGATGAGTATTCGACACAGTCAATTACCGTGCTGATGTCAATCCCATCTTGATAATTTACATCACTGCCATCGGCAATTAACAATACATCCTCAGATAATCCGTACATAAAATCCATCGTATGCCCATCTTCAATATTTAAAATATCCGGTACATCGGGGTTGTTCATATCACCCGCATCATTAGGATTGACAAACTCCCAATCCGCGTTTGATAAATCGATACTGAAATTATCATAAAAAATAAATTCACGGAAATCTATTGCGTCCATAGCCAATATGACAAAACTATCCGGTGCTACCGGATATCCCCGTCCGATGAGCGGCTCACCCGGAAACTGAAAAATAGAGGTGACATCTTCAATTGATTTTCCCATCCGGCAGACAATCATTCCATCCAGATAGAGCGTGTCTGCAGATGAATTGTACAGTTCAATATATTGATCATAGAAAAAGAAAAAATTATTCGGCGGTCCTGCCGAATAAATCTCGTTAATCTGCAGACCGGTCAGAAACGGATTGCCCTTTTTAATCTCACTAACTGTTTCAAGTCCCAGTGTGTCCGTCACCCAGATGCGATAGTACTGATAGGTCAATCGATTAATCTCACAATCAGTGAAACAGGTGTCCCGAACCTGATCGGTCACGTACACGCTCTCAAATTCTGAAAAATCTATTTTGCTTGAGCGTTCCAGCCTGTATGCGGCAAAAGCGGAATCCGATGAAGTTTCCCATACAATCTCAAAACAGGGTCTTCTATAATCCACCGATACTATTTCGACCGCGGCTGGATAATCTTCTGTTTTATCGATTATTAAGCGAATTACATTGGATTCCAGGATGCGATCAGATTGATCCCAACACCGCAAGTACAATGAACAGCGGGATTGATTTTTAACCTGGCCCGGATACCATGTTAACGTGCTATTCATGATTGAATAAGTTGCAGGAGATACCTGATCGTCCACAATCAATTCAATTGATTTAACATCGATGACATTACTAATTTGATAGTGTATTTGAACACTATCTGATACAATCGCATTATCATCCGGTGAAATGATTGAGATTACCAGGGATGACGCCAGATCAGGTGCAGCAGATTCCTCACAGGACATGATTAGAAAAACGACGACCAGCGAAAACAGTATTTGCTTCATATTTAATCTCCCTGAATCACACTAAAATATACAGATTCTAATGATTAATTACGACAGTTTCCGGTACATCGAAAGCACGTAATAATTTAACACCCACTTCGATATTAAGGTGTTGCTGTGAGACGGTGCATGCTATGCCCCCTACTAAATATATTTCCGTCGAAATCGACTTTAATTACGCTATCAGAGACCGCACTCCTTTGCAATGCCGGTTCCGTAGCTTTCGTCGGCTTTGCTGAAGTGAGCAATCATTTTCTTTTGAATCTCGACAGGCGCTTTTTTCAGACTACCGGCAATATTCTTAATCAATCGTTTTTGTTCATCCTTTGGCATCAGGCGATATAGGTTGCCCGGTTGGATATAGTCGTCATCGACACCCCGCTTCTGCTCATAACGATCGGCATCTCCTGAAATTTTCAAGGGCGGTTCCTTATAAGCGGGATCCGCTTTGGGACCACCAAAGCTGTTTGGTTCATAGTTCACCGCCGCGCCGGCGTTACCGTCAAAACGCATCATGCCGTCCCGCTGGTAGGTATTATGAACACCCGAATGGGGACAGTTGATCGGCAGGCGTTCGAAATTGGCGCCCAGGCGATAACGATGGGCGTCAGCATAGGCAAATATCCGCGCCTGCAACATTTTATCGGGTGAAAAAGAGATTCCCGGAACGACATTGGCTGGTGAAAAAGCCGCCTGTTCAACCTCGGCGAAATAGTTTTCAGGATTCCGATTCATTTCCAGCACAGCAACTTCAATCAACGGATAATCGGAATGAGGCCAGACCTTGGTCAGGTCAAAAGGATTCCAGCGATAGCTTTCCGCTTCTTTTTCCGGCATGACCTGAATATAAAACGTCCACTGCGGATATTCACCCTTTTCGATGGTTTCAAACAGTTGACGAGTATGATAATCGGCATCTTTTCCGACAATCCGATCCGCCTCCTCCTGCATCATTGTCTGGATTCCCTGCCGGGTTTTGAAATGGAATTTTACCCAAAAGCGTTCGTCCTTTGCATTTAAAAAACTGTAGGTATGGCTGCCATAGCCATTCATGTAGGGAATCCCCCTGGGGATACCACGATCGGAGAACAGGATAGTCACCTGGTGCAATGCTTCCGGAACATTCGACCAGAAATCCCACCACGCCGTCTCATTTCTGAGGTTTGTTTGGGGATCCCGTTTCTGAGTATGGATGAAGTCAGGAAATTTAATAGCGTCACGAATGAAAAACACCGGCGTATTATTTCCAACCATATCCCAGTTGCCCTCTTCCGTATAGAATTTCAGGGCAAATCCACGGACATCCCGAACCGTATCGGCTGATCCCTTCTCACCGGCGACAGTGGAAAAACGACCGAATACATCGGTTTTTTTACCCACTTTTGAAAAGATCTTTGCCTTTGAATAACGGGTAATATCATGCGTTACCGTAAAGCTTCCATGAGCTCCGGCAGCTTTGGCATGGACGACCCGTTCGGCAATCCGTTCACGATTGAAATGGGCTAGTTTTTCAAGCAGGTAATGATCCTGCAACAGCGTCGGTCCCCGTTCTCCGGCTGTTAAAGAAGTCTGATTATCCGATACCGGAATTCCTGCTGCAGTGGTTAATTTTTTTTCTCTCATATGTGTTCCTCCCTGATTTATACATATCATGTTAAAGGACTGAAAGCACAAATGCAACCGGGCGATACATTTTTTTTAGTTTACTTTCTTTGTGTCCCATATAGCCGTGGCCGGGATTCAAAGAACCACTCCTTGATCCCCTCCTATACTAGGAGGAGAACTAAACAAAATTAGTAACTGTTATGTTAAAAGTCAAGGCCTAAGTCGTTATTTTTTACATTTTTTTAAATTCAGTATGTAAATATCCCTTTGCTTTTGCATTCTTTTTCTTTTTTTTCTAAGAAAACGTACTAATCTTTCTCTAAGTTATTTT
>JAHJGX010000220.1 GCA_018824205.1 bacterium | reverse complement strand
CTTGCAGAAGGTTTGAACTCAAAGATACAACAAATCAAATCCATCGCCAGAGGTTTTCGGGATTTCAATAATTACCGAATTGCAATCCTGTTTCACTTAGGTGGCTTGGATATGATTCCACACTAAAACCGGAAGTGCCATTTTTATTAATGATCTTTCATAACAATAATGAAATGCACTAAACAAATAAAAAGGCGTATAGTCATTATTTTCTCTTTGATCAGGTATTAAGAACAACAATACAGGGACTGGTTGTTTTAACCAATAATTAACATGATTTTTATTTGGATGGAAGGAAATTGTCCCTCTAATACCTTTCCATTTTTTACTAGTTTTTACCTGACACCAAAAATGTAAAAAAGGAATATTATTCTCAACTTTTTCACAGTATAAATCTATCCCAGTATCATGTCCTTGGGGCACATGCCTTATTAAACATCCGCAAGAAGATAGCCTTGACGCTATGTATTGTTCTCCCCAATTACCCTTTAATTGTTCATCCTTTATCATTTTTAATAAAAAATCTTTTAATATCTTGCTACATTTCTACCGTTCGCCGTGGCCTCTAAACAATCATCAACCACCGTATTGTAAGATGTCATACTACCGTTTAATACGACTTTAGTTAAGACAGTACCTTCAAAGATTAAGAAATATCTACCACACGTATAACAGTTATATCCTCCTGAATAGTTAAAATTTTCTTTACCTAATATATCAATAATTTGTTCTTTCGTCATTCCAATTTTTATCTTTGACAATACGTCAGCATTTAATTTGTCAATTTCTGCATGAATCTGTTGTATATATGTTTGCTGCTTTTGAAGTTCTTTTTTTCGTGCTTCATATTCAGATATTATTATTGACTTTTCACGTATTTCATTTTCTAATTCAACTAATTGATTTTTTTTCTGCCTCTCCTCATCCTCAATTGCTTTTAATCTTGCGGATCGCTCAGATTCAATATCATTTAGAATTTTTTGCCTATGAACTTCCAATTCATTTTGTTGCTGTTCTTCTGACTTAACGATTGTACTTACCAGTTGCGCAACCTCTCTTGTTTTTTCAATTTTTGGTGATGAACTATAAATAATGGTACCGTTTTCTACACTTATAATTTTTATATCTAATCCAACATATTCTTGGAATTCGGTTACGGTACCATATACAATATGAGTTGCTCCTGCAATTTTACCAATGTTAACAACTGAACTTTCATCAATAACACCAGATAATTGTAATTTCTGTTCATTGATTAACAATTCGATGTTATTTCTATCTACAATTCGGAACATTTGATTGTTAGAGAGATTGTTCGATATTCTCCTTGATAAATATCTTCCAAAATGAGTAATGACATTATCTAAATCTGTAAAGTCTAATATTAATAAATTGCTTCCATTAGGAATATGGTTTGAGAGCGAATCAGAAATATTTTCTACTTCATATTCAAAAGCAACATTATCATCATGTATTACCTTTATCTGTGAGCAATATGATAAGAATATCATGATTAATAATAGAAATATCCCTTTCATTTATTATCTCCTATACTGAAATTTTTAATACACATCGATTAATTGATCGATGTGAGGCATTAAGCTTGCTATTTGGTTCACAAACCAATTTACCCTTTTGAAGCTATGACCCCTCGAAAAAGGGGCCTGCTATCTCGCGTTCTACCCAATGACGTTATGTGCCGATATATTCTTTGACTTCTTAGCATTATTCATCTATAGGTTTGAGTACATACGGTCAAATTTCGCCCTGCTTCCAGGATCAGATTTCAGACTTTCAATAAAAGCTTTAAAATCAGACTTTATATCTTCTAACAATTTCTTAGGATTTAATTTAATCGTGTCATAATCTCCAAATTCAAGCGGCTCCTGAAATGAATAATTGTAGATAATTTTACCCCTAACCATTCCATCATGAAAGAGGCCACACCTTGCTTCGCTATATAATTCATCTAAGTGGTTATCGTCATACTTATTTGGGTATAACCTATGGATTGATCTTTTGAAGAACTCCCTGCTATTATTGTTGCTACTTTGCCCACTTTTATATTGTTCAACTCCTTCTAGGTATGACATACAAATCATCATTATTATAAAACCATTATTCCAAGTTTTTGTACACTTAGTAGCTGGCGCTAAAAACCAGTCCTTTACCTGCCTTTCATAAATAATGATTTTATCATCAATATTCCGAGGGTCTAGATATGTGTTATTTCTCTCATCTTTCACAACAGGCTCATCGTGATCATCCATCCAGCCTAAAATATCAGGGGCAATATACAGTTTTACGCCACGTCTTAACTTCTTTGACATATACTATCTCGTCCTTCCTACAAAATATTAATCACTTTTTACACATAACCTATATTTATCCTGCACATTTACACTCAAAAAAGGTTTCTCTATCCGGAAACAAGTTTCTCCATGCAGAAACATTTTCAGAAAGTCTCTTAATCAAGAAACTAAAAGATTTCTCTATAAACAAACATTCAATCCGGTTTTGCATAGCTCGATCCATTTGAATCAACTTTAGTCAATAATTATTTTATTGTCAAGACCCAAATGAATAACCGATTCCGACTGATATTAGACATTTGATATTTGATATTTGATGATTTAGTAAAAACTATTTTTAAACGCAGAGATGCAAAGTTCGCAGAGTTTATATTATTAAAAATTAAGTTCTTACCTTTGCGTTCTCTGCCTGCCCCGTAGGGAAGTATGACCGTATCGGGGCGCCTCTGCGTTAAATTTCTGACTTTTTACGAGATCATCATATTTGAAATTTGATATTTGATATTATACTCCCTTTTATCGAAAAAACACACCGACGGCGGTTTGCCGCAAGGTATAGCGGTAATTAGATATCACGCGAATTAAATAAATTTGTTTGGACAAGCTCTGAATTCTTAAGCCTGTAACGGTTTTTCCCATTATCCTTTTCCATAACAACAAATGTCAATTCAGAAAGCATAGACGATAGTTTTCGCGTATCAATATCAATATGAATTTTATCTTTTATTTCTCTTACGGTTAAGGGTTTGGATGAAAGAACATTTTTTACCTGTTCTTCAAAATTCTCCAATCCTTCTCTTTTTACGATATCGCCATCAATGTTTACCGGCGCAGCGCCCTTTAATATCAATAAATCATTAGCGTTATTTTCACCGGGATTTGACTTGCGAACATAGATTTCCCTGCTTTTTCGCAAACCATCAACTACACCAGACCAGGTTCCGCCTTTTACATCAGATTCTGCCACATAGATTTTATCCGCCAGGCCGTAAATGTAAGCATTTCGTCCCATCGCAAGCCCGACGGACCAGGGCGCTTTGGGGTGATAAGCGCTCAAAACCAGGACGTCGCCTTCAATTATCCGGGAATAATATTTCTTAAAACCACTGGCAAAAGTCATGATTCCTTGCGGCAAAACAATGATACTTCTACCGTATGCGCTTAAAGTTTCTTCTAATGCCGTTCGATCGACCCCTTTCGCAAAACCGCTGACGACAACCTGAAAGTTCTTAACAGTGTTTTTAGCAATATTCTTTGTGAATTCCAAAGAAATATCAGATGCGTTTCGTGAACCAACGATAGCAATGGAAGATTCTTTCAGTAAACTTTTGTTTCCTTTAGTGTAGAGTAAAGGCGGGGCATATTTCAGTTTTAAATTGTTTTTTAGTGTGGGCGAGTAATCATCGGCGTCTATTGGAATTATTTCAAAGCCCTGGTTTAGTAAGTCTTCAACCAGAAAAGAATAATTGGGAAGTTCGGTTTTTGCGGTATCCAGATCGTTTAGTTCATTTGAATTGAGGTGAAATTCTTCCGACCAGCTCTTTTGATCCATCTCAAAAAAATCAGGAAAGGACATTTTTCTTTCATGCAGGATTTCTACGATCAAACGATTTATTTTTTCCGTTCGCCACTTTGGTAAATGGGCTAAAGCCATCCAATAGGCATATTGTTGAATGTCACTCATTAAATATCGCCCCCGACTGTCTTTGCTATTACTAATGGTGCAATTTTCACTGCCCCTAATTTAGTAAAATATAGTCCAATTTCCTTAATTGTTGCGCCACTATCATAAATATCGTCAATTAATAAAATGTTCTTACCAATAATCTCGGATTCATCCCGGTATGAAAATACATTTTTAATATTATCGCGCTTTAACACTGAGTTTTGAAATATCTTTTGTGGTTTCGTGTTGGTTGTTTTCACAAGTTTGTGTGATAACGTGAATTTCAATGTCCGCGCAACTTTTTCTGCAAAATTCCTGACAAGATCACCGGACTCTGTTGGTGGAACATAAACGACAAGATCAAATTCTTCATTTCCAAATTTGTGTCTGAATGCTCTCAAGGTTTGTCTCAGCAAATGGTCGGGAAAATCACCGCCGTTTTCATATTTACAGCGGTGTATTGCCGCGCCGACATTGGATATGCCATAATACGAAGCTGCGACGCCGTTGACGATATTGGAATTTTTTGATTCAATTTCCAACCCGGGGAAATAAGAATCTCTGAATTCATTAATCTTTTTTTGCCAGTATTCAGAGGGAGCATAATGAAGGTTTTTTCGTAAATCATTATCACATTTTCCACAATGATTGACAGTATCGTCGCCAAGATAGCGACAAAGAAAATCCATTCTGCAGGTCGAGGACTCGGAATAGGATATCATCTGTTCCAGCTCGGCCATCTTGAAATTCCGAAGTTCTTCAAAAGGTCTCGTATTAAGCTGAGGTGCGCCATACTGGTATTCGTATTTTTTACTTCTGCCATACATCACCTCTTTAATGATGCCCTGATCAATCAAATCTGCTCTAATAACCCGGACTTGTGTCTGTGTAAGATTGGTTGCACGCATCAAATTCCATTCGCTCATCGGTTCTGTTTTCAGGGCATTGATAACTCTTTCATATTTTTTCATCGAAGGGCGGCTATTGTTAATGAAATGTTCCGGCAAGTCTCTATCTTCAGGATTATAAAGCAGGATAATTCTCGTCGGTAATCCATCTCGCCCGGCTCTGCCGATTTCCTGGTAGTAATGAATCGGAGATTGAGGTATTTGCATGTGAACAATAAATCGAATATCCGGTTTGTCAATCCCCATTCCAAGCGCATTGGTTGAAACGATACATCTCCACCTGTTCTCCATTAAACCGTTCTCAATATCTTTTCTGGATTCTGAATCCAAACCGGCGTTGTAGCTTGCCGCGCTTATACCGGCAAACTGCAGCCAGGAAGAAAATAGATTAGTGTTGACTCTTGTTCCGGTATAAATCAGTCCGTTCCCGCCTGCCTGTGCCGTTGGCGCGGCAGACAGGTCCTGTTTTTTGAGAAATCCTGCCAGCCATGCCATTTTGGATTCTTCATTAGATACTTTGACTACACTTAAATGGAAATTTTCCCGCAGTAGATTCCCGCGAATAAGAGACACATTATCTCCAATTTGTGTTCGTACGTCTTCTGCTACTTTTTTCGTAGCTGTAGCAGTTGTTGCTAATACCGGGAAATTTTGCGGGAGCAATTTAACCAAACTGACGATACGACGAAAGGCTGGTCTGAAATCATGTCCCCAAACAGAGATACAATGGGCTTCGTCAATTACCACCATCGAGATTTGCATTTTACGAACCGCTTCCAACCATTCCTGATTCTCCTGTCGTTCAGGGGCAATGTAAATAATTTTGATTTGTCCGTTTTTCGCCTTTTCCAGTATTTCGGTATTTTCTTCCGGCTCTTGCCCGCTATTCACGCATTCGGTTGGAATACCGATTGATTTTAAGTATTTAACCTGGTCACGCATCAATGCAATCAAGGGTGAAAAGATTATTGTCAGACCGGAAAATTGAGTTGCCGGGAACTGATAACAGAGAGATTTACCAAAGCCGGTTTTTTCGATTAAAAGGATTCTCTCACCATTTAGAATTCTCTTGATCGTTGCCCATTGGTCGTCATAAAAATGATCAATGTTAAATATTTGTTGGAGTTTTTGTTCTGCCTCGGATCGGTTCATATTTCTTATTTTAAATAGAAATTATACGGGCTATAAAACATATTTTTAGTAGATTTAATCCATATAGCATTCTGAAAAATCACCTTAAATTTACTCCGTAATTACAAATGAGTTTATCAACTAGATTTAAGCATGTCAAGTATTTTTCAATTTGAAATTTGATATTTTTGTCCTGCGTATCCTCCTATGAGTCCTTTGTGACCGCTCGAGCGGGAGAATACAAATTTGATATTTGATATTTGAAATTCTACTTCCCTTTCCGCTCAATCCACCCGATAATCCCGGAGTAGTAACCGTGGAGCGAGAAGATTTATTAGATCAACTGTATGCTCATTAGTTTAATTTGAAAAGGAGTTATTTTTTCGTTCGGAAATGGCCAGAATTGCGGGCAGAATTGTCACTGTCGCTACCAGACACATGCCCACGCCGATAAACAGCGCCAGCCCCATGCTCCCAAATCCCCGATACGTGGCAAAAACCAGTGATCCAAATGCCAGCATCGTTGTCAGTGACGTGATGATAATCGCCTTGCCGGTCGAACGGAAAACCACATTCATGGAACCCGGGCCCTCGATTTTGTAGCGATGGAGAACGTGCACGCCATCGTCGATGCCAATGCCCAGAATCAGCGGAATAGCAATGACATTTAGCAGGGTGAACTGAATTCCAGTGAGTCCCATGAATCCCACCATCCAGATCAGGGCTATAATCAGAGGCAGCATAGCAAACAGTGCGTCTTTCACGGACCGGAAGTCAATCATTAGAAAGAGGAAAACAACTACGAGGGTCAAAATCGACGCCCGACGTCCATCTTGACCGATGATTTTAAGCATATAATAGAACATTGGCGGGGTTCCGGAAACGCTGGGCGATACATCAAGAACCTCTTTTGTGAAGACTTCCAGGTAATCGATGCTCCAGACATTGCCCTTCGGGTAAAGGGTAATCAGATAACGCTCGCCGTTTTCACTGATGAACTTATTCCGGATCATAGCAGGCAGCATGTCCTGGGTAATGGGAGTGTCATTGGCCATCTTCAGAACCAGCAGTTTATAGGTAACGGCAAAATCCCGGTTCAGGAACATGTATCGTTTTAATTGCGGAGTGACCAAGCCGATCTGTTTGATCAACCGGGTCAGATTTCCTGTGTTTAGTTTTTCACGGGTTCCTACCAGCCGGATAGCTTTCTGGTCTACCTGGTCCTGTCCACCGATATATGCAAGCTCCTGGAGTTCGATGATATTATCTTCCAGGCGATGCAACTGCTCGGTGAATTGCTCCAAATCGTTGCTGGAAAAACCAGTCTGGATTTTCGTGTCTGCCATAATATCATGAATCCGGCGAACTCCTTCCTCACGTTCTCTCTGCTCATCTATAGTTGGCAGGTAGTCACTGATAGATTCTACATAGCTGATACTGGATTTCTCTTTCGCGGCTTCAGTGAGTTGGTAATTTTCCTCCAGAGATTTGGCGGTCATCATGGTTACATCGGATGAAAAATTGAATTTATCGATGACTTTATCATTGAGGATAATCGATTCAAGGCCTTCGGGCTCCATGTTGAGATAATTGTAATCCATGGTTACTCTGGAAATCATAATCCCGAAAAATACGGTCACGATTAACAATGTTATCAGCGAAAACTTCCAGCGTTTGAAGATGCTTTCGCTGAAATTTCCGATTGCGGCATAACTGACGTCTTTCGGATTTTTGATGACTTTTCCGCGCCATAGGCGGTACCGTTCTCGGATCATTAGCATGGTCGGCAAAGTGATTAACGTAGCAATCATTAAAATGATCAAACCCAGACCACAGACCAGGCCGAATTCGGAAAGACCGCGGCTGCGGCCGATCATTAAGGTCAGAAATGCGGCGGAAGTAGTCAGCCCGCCGGTAATGATGCCGGTACCAACTTTTTTCAATGTATCGATGATTGCGGTTTTCGCCTCGACGCCTTTATTGGTCAATTCGGAAAAGACCGAAATAATATGGATTGAGAAATCAATACCCAGGCCGACAAGTACCACCGCCATCATGGCGGTGAACATGTTCAGAGTGCCGACCAGCAGGTAGGAGATGCCCATGGCCCAAATCAGCCCGATAATTAGGTTGATCATCGCTAGCAATGGAGCGCTAAGCATTTTGAATGTAACGATGAACAGGATGAGTACCGCAACCAGCGCCAGGACTGTCAGGAGCATGGAGTCCTCCAGACCGGCTACCATTTCATCCCGACCGAGGGCCATCCCGCCAGCCAAACCGGCAGTGACTTTATAATCCGGCGCTTCGGATTTGACCAGTTCTTCTAATCCGTTGATGACTGGCATTACAAAATCCATTTCCATAATGTTAAACGTCGGTTCGACCATGATGATCAGCATTGTACGATCCGGTGAAATCGTATAGGGTGTGCCGATGGTAATTGCGTTGGCCGCTGCCTCTGCGTAAGTCGGTTCGTATTTGGGTTCGTACAGCGCTTTGCCAACTTCATCCACCCAGGTTTCAATACCATCCAGGTAACGAACAGCGTTTTGCTCCCGTTGAGTTGTGGAAAGTTTTTCCTCGGATTGAATATATTCTTTTTCCAGGCTGTTGTTCAGATTCGTCAGGAAAGGCAGGAGGTTGGGGTCGGAAAAAATCTCTTTCGTGTTTTTCAGGTCTTTCGGCTTGACCAGCATCAGACCATGTTCTTTCATAAAGTCCACTTCCATTTTGTAGTCCACACGATCAATGTAACTGCCATCGAATTCAATTTTCCCGGCCTTCACTTTATCCATGGCCGCCTGATGTTCTTTTTGAACCTTTGTTGATGCGCTGCTGTCAATCCAGGTGTCGAGGTTTTTAATCATGGGCGTCACATGTTCCGCGAAGCGAATCATATCGTCGGTTTCACCTTCAACAACGACAAAGATTGTCGATGCGCCGTTGAACTCTTTGAAGATATAGTTGAATTCATCAACCATCGGATCATTCTCCGGCAGAAGGTCCGTCATGTTCATGGACATTTCCAGATTTTTCGATAACGCCCCGAAAATCAGGGTTATCACAATTATTCCCAGCAGCATCCACCAGGTTTTTTCAGCCGCCAGCTGCCCGATTTTTTCCAGTAATTTCTGTCTCATTGGTTACTCCTAAAACTAATAATTAAAAATAGGCCCGAATCCGGAAGCGGGCGCCAAATTCCTGATAACCGTATTCGTCAGTATTGTCACCGACGAACCACGATCCCAGAATGCTGAGTTCCACATCCTGGAATATCCGGTAGATTAGCTGTGGTGCTATGACGGCGCTTTTATCATCCAGATTGATAATTCCGAAAGCGCTGACATCCAGTAAGTCGCCCAGCGGAAACATCGCCAGCGCAAAGAGATAATTTTGATTCAGGCTCTTCCGTTCACCGGAAAAATAGACCAGGTAATCATCAAAGCCGGTCTGACCGGTTTTTGTACCCAGATCACTGTGGTAGAATTCGGTTAGCAGATAGAGGGAATTCACAAAAGTGTAGTCGGCGCCGATAACGAATTCATACTGTAGATTGTCATTATTACAATTGATGCGATGGGTGGCAATTTCGCTGCGAATGCCAATACCAAGCAGTTCGCCCTCAAGGTTAAACCCATAGAGATCATGGGGAATGTTGTATGGTCCTATATATTTGGTATAGGGTACAGCAATATTCCCAATATAATTTCCATATTCATCAATTCCGGTAACTAATACTGTGTCAATTTCAGGAATGAGTTGCAGTGGATTTTTTTTGCCATAAATTAATGAAAAATCGAACTGGCCGATGCCGGTTTTTAATTGATAATACTGTATGGTTTCGTTCCAGGAATTTTCGGGCTGGAGGATTCCGCTCAGGGTTGTTCGATAACCGAAAGGGATGGATAATTTAATCGCTGAAATCCCGCTGTTTTCATAAGTCGGGTCCATGAGGTCTTTCAGGTTGAAAATATCCGTCGGGTTCCAGGCGTACCCGACACCGGGAGAAATTTGCTGCTTACCCAGGGTAAGATCGAAGAGTTTGTGATGAAACTCCATAAACATGTTGTCGATGAACATAGTATCGGTGAGTGAGTAAGGAATATAGGAAGTGGTATCCAATCCCAGACCGTCCGGTGTCGGCACGACCGGGTAATATTTGGGGTGGATAAAGTCCATGAAGTTCAGACTGGTCTGACCGTTGAATTGTTTATAGATGAGATTGGCGCTGATCCGGATATTGTCGGAGGGACTACTGTCCATATCCAGACGCAGTTTGTTGTATCCGTAATAAATGCTCAGATCCGGCGTCTTGCCCCAGTCGCCTTCACCCTCATAATAACCGAACCAGTCGACCTGTGCGGACAGGGAAGAGCTCAGGAAAACGAGTAAAATGATTTTTTTAAACATTTCGATGTCCTTTTATTTTTTCAGGTTCCGCTCGGTAAAGAAATATTTGTCGAATTCCACATCATAGGTGATGCTGGTATATTCCATGACGGTTTCGGTCTTATCCAGATGATTGCTCATAGTCATTTTCATGGGCGTCGGAATCCCTTCGACAGTCTGAATATCTTCCAGGTAGAGGGATTTGCTGAGGACATCATTTTCATCATAATAATCGATTTGAATGGGGAAGAAATCTTCCAGGCGAGCAAAACAGATCATTTTTTTATAGGAATTATCATCAGATTTCAACTGAAGTTCCAGCGTGTAACACTTTTCCCGGTCGATTTTTTCGATACCTTTTAATACCGGTGTATAGTCCTCTTTCCAACTGTCGCCGGAACCCATATCTTCGTAAGTAAAGTCGGAGCCTTCGAATTTTTGATTCTTGGCGCTGGAAGCCAGTTTACGGACACGGTCGGTCCGGCGGTTATACATCCAGATATTGTCGGAAAAACCGGTCATCAGCATGGCGTTGCCCTTGACCCGGGAGGGTTCCAGGTAGCGCATGAGTGACGATTCGCCCCGGTTACCCATATACGTTTCGTATTGAAATGTCCGTTTGTCGCCGGAAGTCGTGACGATGGTTTGTTCCATGACGGCTTTGGCATTTTCGGGATTCATCAGATCGATGATTTTATTCAGGATTTCCGCACCGGTGGGATCAGCAGCGGTCAGGGAAGTGACGGCTGCCAGACAGAATAGCATCAGGCGTTTCATGTTATGCTCCTTGGGTTCGGGGTTTGATTAAGCCGTTCAGAAAAAACTCTTTGGTAATCGTTTTCAATTTTTCTTTATCATAATGGTCACGATTAATGAAATAGTGCAGACCGATCCCGTCCAGGGCAGCGAAGATAATAAATGTCACATGCTCCGAATCGAGGGGTTTAAAAACCCCGGCGCTGATGCCTTCATCCACAATGGGTTTGAACAGCTTGTACATATCACGCAGGATATTGGCGAAGGAAAGTTTGCCGCCGCCCAACATCTCGTCCCGGTAGCCCCGCAGAAAAATTTCCAGGAAAATCAGCCATTCCGGGCCACGATCACCGGACAGGTGCTCGTCCAGGTAGTCGTAGGTGTAATCGAACATCATCCCGATCTTCCGAACCGGGTCCATTGGCGCGGTGGCCAGATCTTCATAACCGCTCATCATCCGGATAAAAAAATCTTCAAATACGGCGGCGAAGATTTCCTCTTTGCTGCTGAAATATTCATAGACCGTGCCTTTGCCGATACCGGCTTTCGCGGCGATAGTGGCGATCTTGCCGTTACTGACGCCCACTTCGGCGAAGACCTGAATCGCGGCCTTGATGATACGCCGGCGTTTATTTTCATCCTTTGGCAGCGGAATCATTTTTACTCCTTTTTCAATTATGACCGACTGGTCGGTCGGTAATATAACAGGGATATTTTAAAAAGGCAAGTGAAAAGGAAATTGACATCTTGAAACGGTTATTTTATCGATAATAAATACAGAAAATCAGCCGGGATTATTTGCATTGAAAACATTTGTACTACAACTGTACAATTTAAATATGGGGGTTGTACACAATATCGAGGAAGAATCTACCCAAAACTGGGCAAAAACTGGACAGGTTTAATTTTACAGAGTAAAGTCGAAAATAAAAAAAGTGACCGGCCTACGGGGGTAGCAGACCGGCCCTTTATTGCCCTACACCTATTAATAAACTCGAAGGTAGATCAGATCCACATGTTCAGCCGGGCGTGACCTATGAATATCGACTCGGTGATGTGGATTATAACGGCAAGGTGACCTGGCATAAGAAGCTTGAGGTTAAGGTTGAGGCTGAGAGTGCGAAGATTCCGCCGGAATTTGGTTTGCACAGAGCCTATCCGAATCCTTTTAATCCTGCTACAACAATATCTTATCAGTTAGCGTCGGCGTCATTTGTAAAAATCTCCATTTATGACGTCAGAGGGAAACTCGTTGAGACATTGGTCAATGAGCAAAAAGATCGCGGTAATTATTCGGTAGTCTGGGATGCAGGCGGTCTGAGTTCCGGGATTTATTTTTATAAAATTGTCGCTGGAGAATATAGCGGGGTAAATAAGTGTTTGCTTATACGATAGGTTTAATACATCCGGCAGTTGCCGGATTGATATCGTCTGATGGAGAAGCATCTATAAACCTGACAGATGTAACCACAGCAATCCCATCTCAACGGCGGGAACCCGCTGAAGCTTGTGTTTGTGAAGCAGGTTCTGTGTTTTTATTGTAACACGGATTCACACCAATAAAAATAGGGGCAATTCATGAATCGCCCCTACATTTAAATACTAATGCAGCAGGATCATCTTTCGCGTCTTGACATACTGCTTCTGAGGTGATTTGGCGACCATCCGGAAAAAGTACATGCCGCTGGGCATGGGAATTCCGATATTGTTCGTTCCGTCCCAGTGGACCCGGTAGAACTGCTTGGTCTGCCGGTCCTTCATAAGGGTTTTAACCTCACTTCCCAGAAAATCGAATATCTTTATCTCAACCAGGCTTTCTTCCGGAACATAATACTGAATCAGTGTCGTGGGATTAAAGGGATTGGGATAGTTCCGGAACAGCATATATTCATCGGGCATGAAGTTCGCTACATCGATACCGGTATGGGGAACCAGTTCCAAACTGACCGGAATATTCAGAAACGGGATTTCAGGATCGTTGGACATAAATGTCAGTGTGTCCACATAATTGAGTGCGCTCAGCGGCCCGGTGTCAATCGTAATGATTAATTCGGTTGAATCAGATGCGGCTGTAACACCGGCGGCCAGATTGTAATTCAGCCACGTTGTCTGGTTGCCGAGAGACCAGTTCAGTTCCGCATCCCCCAAATTGTAGATCATGATGGTATCCGTATGTGTCGAACCGGTCAGAAGGGAATATTCCAGAGTTTCCGGTACGACCATAATGGCCGGTTGTAACACCTTTTCTGTAATCGTCACCAGGATCGGAATTTCCACCACCGGTTCGTCGGGGTCGTTGGAATTGACAAAGCACATTCCGGGATGGTCGCCAATATCCAGAACATTTCCGGAAATATTCACTGTAATCACTACCGAATCACCTGGTGCAACCGAGCCGGGATTGCGCGGTTCAGGACTCAGCCAGTTACTTGTGAATACATTACCAACTTGACTAATCTCCAGATTTGCCGAACCGTCGTTCCGAATGACAAAGGTCGCTGTGCCGATTTGCCCCTGAGCCAGTGTTACATGAATTGAGTCGGGAATAACCGTGATATCGGGTTCCTGAACTACATTTACATCAATCGTAACATCAATAAGCGAATTATCTATCGCATCGACAGATGTAAACCGGAGGTATTCGGAATACTGCCCCAATTTTCCACTTGTAGTAATATAGAGAAGAATCGCACTGGTTGTATTTGCCTGGACGACTCCCATTGTATCTGAAACATCAATCCAATCGATGCTTCTCCCAACGTCATAATGGAGGACTGCTGTCCCATTATTTGTAATCCAAATTGAATCCTGATATGTTATGTCGGGCGCTACTGTGATATTAAAGGATACCGGACTGATACTCATTCTGGGGCCCGGTTCGATTATATTTACAGATACCGGAATTCCCAACCTTGAATTAATTGGATCATTGTTGTAAAGCCAAAGGTTTGTAGCATAAGCACCCAGAGCAACTCCGGTCACATCGAGAGTTACTACGATTGTATCTTTTCCGCCAGGTTCAATAGAACAGGTATCAGGATTAGGAATAACCCAACCATCATTACAAAAAGCTGCTAATGTGAGTAATTCCGACCCCTGATTCTCGATAATCAAATCAAATTGTTCCGAACCATTTAGAATAATAACTGCCGAGATAGAATCAAGTGAAACATCGATATGAGGTTTTAAAATGGCAACTCTTACGTCCAGCGGAACCGTGATGCTCTGCTGATCAGAGACCGGATCCACACGTACCCATTCGAAATAGGTCCCGTAATCCAGGGTGTCTGCATTGACGGTTACGATGACCGTATCCGTGCCGCCAGCCAGAACCCTTCCCCATGTCGGTTCCACATTCACATAGTCGCTGCTGGTATGCAGATAATACTCCAGCAGGGTTGTACCGGTATTGGATACAAACAGCGTGTCAGTCCCAGAACTGCCCGGCTCAGCAAAGACCTCCATCGAATCTGGTGTTATCACCGCTTCCGCATAACCGTTGACCGTCATGCTCACCGATATTTCTATCGTGGCTTCATCGGGATCGGTGGATGTAATCGTAATAATTTCCGAATGTGTACCCGCCTGCATGCCTTCGGGATTCACGGTCACGTTCAGCAATGTCGATGAACTTGCATTCAGTGTACCGGATTCTTTATCCAGGCGAATCCAGTAAGCGGAAGTTGCGGCGGTCCAATCCAGGCTCAGGTTACCGGTGTTCTCGATGGTGATATTCTCATCCAGCATCTGGGTCGGATTGACACTGAAGGTCAGTGTCGTCGGTGATACATTAATATCCGGGAAATAGATATCGCTGGTCGCCCGAACTGGATTCGAAAACTCGGAGGTATTGTAGTCGGGATCGGTAGCCGTCGCAGTGACATAGTAGCCAGGTGTGATTTCAGTTGCAAAGTGTACATCGATCGTAGCTGATCCACTGGCGTCGGTAGTTAGATTCTTATAGCCGATGAACTCCTGCCCCTGTCCCAGATTGTTCTGATCCAGATCATCGTTGGCAAAGAATTCGATCCGGAAGCTGGTACTGGCGGCAGATTGCAGGAATCCCTCGATGTGTGTATCATTTGTACCAATATCAATACTTGTCAGTTTCGGGAAATTTTGAAGGTTGTTAGGCCCGGTATCGGTATCCAGCGGATCATTTTCATTGACGCCAGCCGGATCAATGTCGATACCATAACCATTGTAAAAAATCTGATTCCCTAGAATCGCATTGCCGGTAATAGCAACATTTCCACCGGATTCTGCCCCGATACGAACAGCAATACCATTATTATATGCAATGATGTTTCCCTCACTGCTGGCTTCACCTCCAATAAAATTATCAGCCGCATCGTTTATCAGATGAATTGCCTCATTAAGATTACCCAGGTCTGTAGCTGCTCCTTGATCAGTACCGATCCAGTTACCCTGAATCTTATTAGAGAAAGCGCTGTCAATAACGACTCCGCGATACTGCCAGGATCCAATCACATTTCCGTTATCAGGTTTCCCGATAAAATTATTACGGGCTCCTTCAGATACATAGACACCGATCAACCCGGTACTCATCGGATTAACACCGGTTTTGTCGGTACCAATAAAGTTATTTGTAACAGAATTTTGCTGTGATTGATTGCCTCTGATTTCGACTCCCCGGTAGGTTCCGGAACTGACATTAGAATCAACAACATTATTAGCCGCATTGCGGATACTGATTCCACCAGCCCCGACCGTGTTTGCACCGGTAGCATCCAGGCCGATATAATTCCCGCGAATCTCATTATATTCCGAGCCTTCATTGATGATGATCTCACCGGTGATGACATTAAAATTCGCCGGGTCTGTTCCGCCGACAATATTGTTTGATGAATTATTGATGGTAATTCCAATCTCATCTCCCAATACGGCACCGAAAGCGTCGGTCCCCAGATAGCAGCCCTGAATATTACATTCCCCAATATCGTTGATCTGAATACCGGAACCGAAGCCGTGAATCGCTAATCCTTTGATCACTGCATCACCACCGTAAAGGTTGAAGCCAACCGAGCCACCGGAACCGCTGCCATCCAGTTCTATTTTAATCACGGCGTTATTGCCTTCATTCAAAGCGTTCGTATTCGGGCTGGCACCAGACTGACTGAAACCATCGATAATAATCGGACGTTCCGGTTCCGGTAAAAATCCACCGACATTAATAACGTGCGGTCCATCGCCGGAAATATCAAAATTAATCGTAAATACATAATCGGGATCGGGGCTGGCCAAAGCCTCATGCATCGCCGACCGAAGAGTTACTTCTGGGTCACCAGCAGAAGTAGAGTCACCTGTATATGCAGTCCCGTTTCCTATGTCTTCACCGGCTAAGTCACCGGTTGAATTCACCGTAAAGGAACTGACAATATTATCATTAAATCTAATCGGAACACGCACCAGGTCCCGATTATAAGCATCGGAATTCCACTTTGTAAAATAGAGGTACGCATCACGTCCGGGCCGCTGATAATTACGGGTTGTATCGCTGTGATCAATAATTGCCGGATAATAAATACCGCCAACTTCCCAACCGGTTTTCGGTGATTCGTACACTAATATCGGTGAGCTCCAGTTGATTAAATCATCGGATAGTGAATAATAAAATCCATGTACTGTAATATTGGTGTTGATATTTCTTTTATTATGGAAACCAACTACCATGAATTTATTGAAATAGGTGTTATAGGTCAGGCTTTCACACATTTTTCCAATGTTCGATTGGGAAACGGGATGTAAAAAGTGGTCATCCGGATTTGTCACAGTTTCATTGTAGGGATCGACAAACTGCACACTAAAATCCTCGCCATTCCAGCCACGCCAGCTGTCCGGATCATCAAGCGTCTGTGTGCGGATAACACCCACACCCCAGTCCTGCACGGGATTAATTCTCGGATAACTTTCAAGATGGACAAGCACATAGTAGTAACTGTCGTTGGGATTATAAACCGGTCGACTGCCACCAAAGATTCCCATCGGGTAGCCGTAACTGTATTTATACGGTATTCCCGCCAGGAAATGATTCGGAGGAGTCGCATGAGAATAACTTCGACCTGTATCGGTAGAAGTTGCAAAGGTCAGAGTATTATACCAGGAAAATTGCCAATAGATATCGCCTTCCGGTTTATATTCGTTATGTACAATTGAATAGACCGTTTTTCCATCGGGTGTGTAGACACCAGCTAACCATTCCTGGTTGTTGTATGATCCGGCCGAACTGCTGTTATGAGAGGTAAAGACCGGTCCGTTGGAGCAATCTCTGACCAATGAATTAAAATTGTCTCCAATCATCCGGTAAGCAATTTTATGGGAAGCGATCAACTGAATTTTCCCGTCAATATCCCTGAAGGCTTGCGCTG
>JAHJGX010000219.1 GCA_018824205.1 bacterium | reverse complement strand
ATCGAGTTTGACCAAATTCCTTAAAAGGCCCGGAAGGAAGCGGTGGCATCGAATCAATTACCGGTTGATTAGGATCAGGATATACATATTTTCCATAATCGGATTTTTTAATTCCACCATCTGCTATATTGACAAAATGAATATCATCATATTTAACATCTACTCCCGTCTTTATTAGATGTTCATTGGTTATCTGAGAGGTTATTTCTGCTTTGCAAATCGTACTATTTGCATTCTCATCAATCCACGGACATTGGTAACCGGTGCCATCATAAAAGTGTATAAATTCATCTACGACCGGGGCATTAATATTTGATGCAACTCTGTAAGGATCCTGTCCGGTATATTGAGCCTTCCACGACTCAAAATCACTACCTATAATATCTGTACTATCACTATAAAAAGACCAAAAATCATAGGGTTTTTGACCATCTAAAGAAGTCTTTTTTCTGAGATCTAAATGTCCAAAACTGAGCGTGTAATATGTAGCTTTGGATAAAGTATGATTTATCTTTATTATATAATTGTTCGTATTTCTAAAAGATGTTGCCATGTGATCGGGATAATTTTTCCAGGCCCAATCAAAATCACTCCATTTTAAATAATTTCCATGGTAGCTAAAGGTAAGTTTTAATTTATTAGTAAAATGCCAGTCTATCTTGCCATTTAAATTGCCTGTATTATTTTGCTTTTCCGGAAAATGAAATCCTAAAAAAGACAGATCATCACGTTCGCGATGATTATTGTAAGCCGTATTTGTCAGAGTTGTATTGCCGGATAAAAAATAGAATAAGCTTCCCGGAATAATAAGACCAATTTTAGGTAAAAAATATTTTGTAAACAATTCAGGTCCTTCGATATAAGCAGAAGAATAAAACTCATTGTAAGTATCTGCAAAACTACCTGTTTCATCAGTTTTAATCTGAAAACCACCTTTAAATTGATCACTTCCTGAACGAGTGGTGATATTGACAACCCCGGATTGAGCCTGACCATATTCAGCGCTAAATGCCCCCGTTAACAATTCTATCTCCTGAACGTCATCTAAATTTAAATCAAGAACATTACGTCCGCCATAAATTGGATGCGTTACCGGCATACCGTCTATCATGTATAAAATTTCACCACCTCTACCTCCACGAACATGGATATCTTTAAGACTTTCGTCACGAACATGGACAGATGTACCGCCCACTTCTATTTTCTGGGGGATTTGATCCTGAAATGTACCCCCTTGCAACTTGAAAACATCAGACGAGGATTCCAAACCGGGAACATTTTCGATATCTTTTCGTGAAGTTGTTTTTCTGGTAGATGTAACATCATGCTGAATTACTTTCTGTTGAGCAATTACCGTTACTTCTTGACCTTCTATAGCTTGAGTCTCGAGATCGATATCTATTCTAGTCGTTAAATCAACATTTACTCGAATACCTTTGACGGTAACAGTTTTACACCCTATATATATAACTTTCATCTCATAAATACCCGGAGGAACTTGAAGAATATAGTAGTATCCATCTTCTCCGCTAGCAGCCCCTAAATTTGTACCAACTATAATTACATTTGCGCCAACTAATGGTTCTCCGGCTTGACCATCGATGATCTTTCCCGCTATTTTCCCTGTATTACCCGCAAATAATTGGGTGCACAGTGAAAGAAAAAATATAAGAATCAATAATAATTTTCTGACTTGCCTCATTGTAACTGTCTTTACTTTAATGTTGTCTTTCAAATTCAATGAATTAATACCCCAAGCTGTTAAGAATTTCACCCGCTAATATTTTAGCATCATCTTTATCGATGAAAAAGATGGGGAAGCCTAAGACAACAGCGTTAAAGCTTGTGCCATAATAGCGTAAACCGCAGGCTTGCCCTCTATATTGCCAATAGTCACTATCATCTGGATTTCTATATGAATAAATGACGTCCGTAAATCCTGCACGATCAGGCATTGTATTAATTTGAGCCAATTTTCCAAAGTAGGGAAATGCACTAGACATCATAAGAGAATCCACTTTCACATCGCTGAATGATCCAATCCCCGCCGCACCAATAAAATCACTGGGAGAGAGCGACGTTTCATCTGCAGTTTTTATATGGAGATAATCATGAATAAATGTTCCTTCTCCAAAAACTTTCGGGAAATTGTCGTTAGGTGAAAATGATTTTAAAATTCTCCAACCACTCATGATAAAATCACCGCCTACATTAAGATAATCTTTGATGTCTTCGATATGATCTGGAAGCTTATGGTAGTTACTTGGGCTACTATAACAATTATCCGCATGCCAGATAACTAGCTGATATTGACCTAAAATATCTTTGGATGGCATTCCACTTTTCTGGTAATCCCATAAATCAGACGCCCCAAATATTTCGGCATAAAAACTGTCAACCTCCGAATCGCTGGCTGTAATACCAAAAGGGAAACTAGTTTCAAGCGTTTCATCGATAATAAGGATTTTTTTATCAAAGCTTGGCGTAAGTAAATTAACAATCACGGAATCGCCTGCCGGATCTACGAGGTTGGTATTATCACGTGATGTGACCCGGATTATATGTTTTCCTTCTAAAGGAATGAATAGATCGGGTGTAATACATAACGTAGTATCCTCTCCCCAGTTCCATTCACTGTTATCGACCGCCCAGGCATATTCAACCACTTCTCCATCTTCATCTGAGGCTGTAAATGTTAATTGAATTCCCTGCCACCAATCAGTAGTCTGTTCAATAACAAAGAATTTCTGATTATTGCTTAGAGATAAAATTTCAGTTACGGGAAAAATTGTTTT
>JAHJGX010000218.1 GCA_018824205.1 bacterium | reverse complement strand
TATGGCTACCATCTTTTTTAGTATCTCTTTCTCTCTCATGAATCTCCTCCTTAATCATTTTTAGAGGAGAAGTATATCAGATTATTTAGACATAGTCCACACTTATTCCAGAAGAGCCTCATTTTATCACTCCGCATTTCATTACTCCTCTATATGAGGATTTGTCTATAAACCAAATTAATAGTCAATTGAACAAAAAGCAAATCTTGCTTGATTTACCAGCGATATTCAAAACCCAGATTCCAGCCGGCAGTTTCCATGATATTGCCGTTGGAACGGACGTAGAGATTTATTCCGGAAGGATGTTTATAGGCAAACCCAAGGTTGACATTTGTGCTGCGGGTGAAATCTTTAGCCGGATTCGATGAATATTCCTCATAACGATCTTCTTCCAGATCATTGACGATCAATGTTCCGTTTTCCCATCTTTTTGAAATGACTTCGGGATAAAGTTGTCGTCCTTTTTCCCAACCATTACTCAGATAATAGTGCATTTCGCCGCCAAGAATAAGATAAAAATCCTTGATAACGCGGGCTTTGATGCCGATTGGAACAGAGACGATATATTGATCGGATTCCGATGTATATTCGTAATATTTTTCATGTGTATTCAGGTAAGAGTTGGTATGAGGGCTATAGTACTGATAATTATTATCGGATTTCGAGTAATAGTCCGATTCTTCGTGATATTCCTTTTCGATGTGATACTTATTAATTTGAATACCACCAAACAACGACCAGTCATTATCAGTTCGATAGATAAGAGATGCGAACCATTTCCATTGGGATGAATTTTCCTGTCCTTCGCCGGAAAAATGCTGCCGATTTGCACGGTGTGAAGTTAATCGTTGAAAGTAATAGCTGCTATTATTGTAAGTATCATATGTACGATCGGAAAAGCTCGTATCTTCACTGGAAGTTCCAAAGCCTATATCGGTCTTGCTGCCGGACTGTTTTAAAAACGACCGGAAAGTGAGTTTATCGGAAATATTTTTCTCGTAAGTGATTGTCCATGAAGGACGTGTGGCATCGGCGTCATAAGCCTGTTTGCCCGAGAGATCGTAATCGTAAAAACTGAAGTAATCGGGATCGGTGTCTCGTTCAGACCACGAATAGGAAGAATCCAGTGATACCGATTCTTCGGTTGAATTGCCGGTAATCAATTCACCATAAACTCCCAAAGTGGTTTTTGCATTTGAATGATACAAAAGTCCAAAACCGAGAGTGTACTGATCACCGTTAATATCCAGCTGTTCGTCATTTAGGTCGGCAAAGGAGGAATGAGGGTAAAATCCCCATTTTGAATCATAGAGTTCTCCTTCCCGACGATAGATGTAATTGCCGATTTTCAACCCCAAATCCAGGCGCTTATTTAATCGATATGCCAGCATAACGTCGGTTTGGAAACCATATACAGATTGCTGATTATCGTCCACTTCCAACCGTTGTGGTTCCAGATCATCCATGATTGCAGAATAATCCATATAGGAATTGGTTTCCAGATAGCGATAGTCCCAGTAATAGGTTTCCCGGAATGGGCCATAGTCAAACAGACTTCTGTTAATGATCCCGACTGTCAGCTTCTCCGTTATAGGTAAAAGAATTGCAAGATTGTACAATGGTGTAGTCTGAATACCGGAAATGTAGGTCTGCTGATACCAACTCGGGTAGACCAGGTAATCAGCGCTGGTATAATAGGGCGAAACAGTTTGTCCTGTTGTAAAGGTATTGCCGAAATTCAAATCCAGGTATATCGATCGTTTTTGAATCTTTGACAGATATGCAGGATTCCACATTAAATCGCCATAGTCATCGGTGACCATTCCGGTGACGTCACTTGAAAACAGGCTGAGTTCAATCGTCTTGAAATTAAAGGGCTCCATGAAACAGGGAACATCCGGTTTACGGGTCACTGACAACGGAACATCAGCCAGTATCACAGGGCTTATGATTAGCAGAACAACTGCGGAGAAAAGATGTGTCTTCATTATCGATCGTTTCATTTTTATTAATCCTCATATTCGGGTTTAACTATTTTCCCTATAAAAAGTATCGTCCCGGAATGGTTTTCTCTGATTGCAAAAACAAAAGGACGATTTATACGCATTGTAATACCACTACCGATAGAGGTCAGGCCAATTTCAACTGAAGTCACGGCAGCAGCTTCAGTGCCTTCTTCGTTGACCTCGACGAACGTTTTATGTTTGACTTCACTGATGTACAGATTGCCGTCTTTATTTATATTCGTAAAATCAGCGAGGTTTGGATCAAAAGCGATAGACATCCCATGTGCGGATAGTATGTCATTTAACGATATTTCGCATTCGATTTTGAATTTAGGTAGATAAAAATTTACTTCTTGTTCTGAAAAACTGCCGAGCCAGGAATTCCAGGTTTCATTATTCATCTGTGCGATTAGTGAATCGATATTAACTTCCGGTTTTGGGAGTAGAATTGTCATACTAAAACCGGCATCGCCATACGGCAGATCGATTACCTGAAAATGCTCGTTTTCAAAATATTTGTGGTCGCATTTATGGCTCATCATTTTGCATTCTTTTTCCGAGCCATCCGGAAGATAGAAAATGTCATCGCTAGTATTTTCCTCATCGAATTCATAGGTCCAGCTGCCCTTAAAGTATATTGCATTAATGAGAAACATTACAGTTAGTGGATTAATTGGCTTAGCGACAATTTCCTTGATTTTTCCATTTGTATTTTCATTTACCCAGGTATTGATTATGTCGGCTGCATCGCTCCGGTTGAAGTCAAGATCTTCTACGATTGCATCGAAGTAAGTTTGATTAGTTGTCAGAAAATCATTTTCTAACGGAAATCCTTCCCGGTACCAGATGGAGTTGGCAATATCAAAAATTACTTTTGGATCGAGCTCTGTCAAAAGTGTAATTAAACTTTGGTAGGATTCATTTACCTCCTGAATAGTCAAATCTCCGTATTCAAGGGTTTCGTGCATTGCTTCCAAGGTTGTACTGTTTGCACCATTATATGTCATTCCAAGGGCCATTGAAACGCTGAGCGGCGATATGAAGATGTTTTCATTCGATTCGGTTTCAGCGATTTTGCCGAACAATGTCAACCCGAATTGATTACTTGATTCTTTTAATTCAATTTCAGAAGAGGTCAGATCGCGGACAATTCCTAATTTGTTGTCTGTATCCGGATTTGTAGAACTATTCGAACAATTAATGGAAATTATGCAAATTGTCGTTACGATTATAAAATTAAATAATTTCCGCATAGCCATTACTCCTTATCGACTTTTCGTTTTACAGATGTTTTTACGTATTCTGCGATACTTCCGGTAGGCATAAAAAGATTCAAACCCAGTTTAATCTGAGAATCAGCAATTCCTTTGTAATTTGCCTGATACAAAACGCCGGTATCGATTGAAAGCCATTTTGTAAAGAAGAATCTTACTCCACCGATGGCAACATAGGTACTGGAAACCTCGATTTCTTTTGTCTCCAAATTATATTCATGCTTGGAATCCGTCTTTATTTCGACCATCAGTTTTGTCTGGGGATTATATTCGATTTCAAATCCGGCAAAACCACCGATCAGATTTTTCTGTCTTTCTTCCGGAACATCATTATCTTCCTGCCAGATATAATCAACCGCCATATCTTTAACACGAATATCGGTTAATGTAAGACCGGAATGAATTTGGATTGGACCCAGAGGAAATGTAGCGACTCCATACATTATTGTAAATCGCGTATTATATCCTACTGAGCTCACCGCACATTCATCTCTTTGGGTAGATTCGTTGTAAGAGTAAAAAGCTTTATTGGAGTTTAACGCCCGCCAATCACTTCTAACATCTTTCCAATCGGCGGAGCTTCGGATAGAAACAGCCAATGTAGGGAAAAAACTCAGACCGAACAGATCCTCCGGAATCAGTTGGATTTTAAATGCTGAGGTGGAGACAGAAGGAGAGCCCTGAGAAATGTTGTTTATCAGGCCGACTGTACTGAATTCCACTTCCGCGATATTTCCCAATCCCATCCCAATAGTACCTAAAAATGACTGCTGTACCTCCGCAACCCCGAAAGCGCCTCCGCCCATCAGGCTGATGTCTTTTGAGCCGAGAACTCTTGCGGTTGGAATCGTAAAAAGTCTGGGCGGGTCAACGCGCCCGGAGATGAACTTGTCCTCATGAAACTGTTGTTCATTTCTTTTGAGTAGCCATGCTTCGTACTCATCATCCAGCGATTCACCACAATTTCTGCAGAATTTTCCGGAAAAGTCATTCGACTGCTTACAATTTGTGCAGACCAGATCGGGCATTGCCGAAAATGCCGGATTCAATAAAAAAATAACAATGATCACAATTACTGTTTTTGCTCGCATAATTTCACCCTGCTATTATTTTTAAAATTGAAATTGTTGCAACATATTTGGTATAATCGTATTCGCCGGGCTCGCTTGGATAGGAATAGAGTCCCATCAGAAAAATCCGGTAACCAAGAGTATCAATAAAAACATGCCTCTCACTGTTTTCGATATCTACATATCCGAAAATCTGAATGGGTACGGTAATTTCCGGTTCCGATTTGATCCGTAATCCCAATTCAATTTCCGCCACACCTTCCCAACAACAATCTACATTTGTCGGACAGCGCCCGTCGGATAACACATCAGCAAAACAAATAAACAGTTTTTCCTCCGGGTAATACAGTACGTTTCCGTATCGAATTGTCGCTGTATCCGGCAGTGCATCGGTTTCAGTACTGACCAGGGGATTCAGTTCGAGACAACCCGGGAGAAAAATGCTGATCACTCCAATGATCAGAATTAACGGCATAGTGCTACTTTTTATTATCATTGTCTTTTCCTCAAAGTTCAATAGAACTAAGACAAATACCGTTCCAGTTTTTTCCCTCTGGCAGAACCTGGTTTTATAAGAGAAACCATCAAAAAATTGAGGGTTTTCTCGGAATTCTGAGGATTCTGTGTGTCGGTGATATAATTTATTTCAGATACGTCATTTTTCCGGACAGAATTGCATCACCGATGGTAATTGTAAAAATATACAAACCGCTTTCCACATGTTCACCGTTTTGCATTGTACCATCCCATACGACCTGGTACTGACCATTTCCGTTTATTATCAGCGTCATTTGGCGAATTAGTTGTCCCAGTGTGTTATAGATATTGATTGTCGCGGTTGTTTTAATATCGTTGAATACTTCAAAGGAAATGGTTGTTTTGGAATTAAATGGATTTGGATAATTACCTTTAAGTAAATAGGAAGTTGGAATATTCTTATTTGACGCGGTCTTATCGTCTTCCGCACCTGCACCAATCCCAATATAAGGATCGTCTTCGGTATAGCTGGTAAAAATGCTGATAATTCCATAATTCATGCTTAATTCAATCACTTCATTTTTAATATCTTCAGCCTCCTGAGAGGACAGATCGAGGAGGTAATACTGGACCAAAAGATATTCCATTTTTTTCTTTGCCCAGATTTTTGTCAGGAACTGGTATTGTGAAACTTCGGCACTTGATAATGATAACGGATATGTGTACTCCACCGCCTGTCCAAAGGCTTCACCGGAGAGGGTGACATTGACTGGTGCGTTTTCGAGGTATCTGCCGGCGACAATCACCTGTTGGCCTTTAAATAAATTTGGGAGGGGATTCGGATAAACTTCTTTGATAACTGAAGATGAGAACTCAATTTGAGTGTTCAGCAATAAAGGGTTTCGGATTTGCTGATAAAAATCGGTGATCTTTTCTTCCAGTTCGCTGTCTCCGAGAAATTGTGTGATACCTTTATTCTGAGAACTGATCATTGTTAACAGTTGTTCATTGACATAGCTGCCTATCCCGAAACAGAATATCATCACACTGGTTTCATTTTGATTGACCAAATCCGAAATATGGGTAATTATGCCCTCAGTAGACACAATACCTGCAGTTGCTTCCCCATCAGTAAAGAAAATTATTATATTTGCGGTGCTGTCATTTACTGTAGCAAACTGAGGTACGGCTCGGTAAAATGCACCTGATATATTTGTTGATCCACCGGCAACAATATTATTTATATAGGTTAATGCAGCATTCCGGTTAAGTGTGTTATATTCAAGATGAGTACTGCTGAATGCAGTTATGTCGGTTGCAAAATCGATAATATTAAATTTATCACCTTCATTCAGATTGTTCACGATGAATGTTGCTGCATTACGGGCCTGGACAATTTTATCACCGCTCATACTGCCGGATCGGTCAATAATAAGGGTGAATACTTTGTCAATGACTTCCGTGTTTTCACTTGGGTCAGGTTCTGCTACAAACACAAAATATCCGCGACCGTGTTCATCCGGAACATCGGCGTCATCGATATAGGTACTGAAGCCAAAAAGACCGAGCTCATCCAGTGCCAGTGAATATTGAACACGCATATCGGCGGCAGCGGCCTGCTCATAAAGTTTGAAATAAACCAGTGCCGAGCTGCCGTTATTAGAATTGTATTCAGCAGTATGTGAAAGTAATTGAATGTTGGTTATCGTTCTGGGTGAATACAGCTCAAACCGCAGTTCCTGATAATTTAGAATATCGGTCTGGATCAGGGAATAATCATTCGGATAAGTGAAAACAACCTTTCCAAATTCGTAGGGCAGCAGCTGCACATAGGTCAATTCCACGACTAATTCGGAATCCGGTTCAACGGCTTGAAGAATATCAAATAAAAGCGGTGTTTTACCGAGGTATTCTTTCAAAAAGTAGTGGGACCCGGAACTACTGGCACCTGACGATGTATCCTGAGGCGTAGGTGCGATTTCAGCCTGAAACCATTCGTTGTTAATATTCCAGCGCAGATTGATGGCACTGGCATCCTCAGTAAGTGGGAATCCATATTGAACCACGGTTACACTGTCAAATTCATTCCTGAATGTGTGTTTTGTAGTGATTATTGCGACCTGGTTCTCCACAGAAACCTGAGTGTAGGCGGATAATAATTGTAAGTAAACTCCTTCGACATTATCAACAACGGCAACACCGTTTCCATAAACAACTAATGAAAAAAGAGTGAAAACTAATAACAATTGAAACCGTTTCATTTTGCACCTCATTATTAATTGATTACAAAAATTCAATAACAACCATCGCTGAAAGAGTAATAATCATAACAATATCAAAGTACGGGTTACTTAGTAGAAAATCAAATAATTTCAAGGAATACGATACAGAATCCCAATGGATACGAACCATTTATCATAGAATTGATCGCTGTAGACCGTTTCATTTTTAAAATAAGCCAATTTACCCTGAAGCGAAAAATGAGG
>JAHJGX010000217.1 GCA_018824205.1 bacterium | reverse complement strand
TGTATGCTCTTTCAGATATTCAACGGCTTTTTCGGTATAGATGTCCTTATAGTTTAATGCTTCGAGCTCCCGCATATCATATCCCAGCATTTTTGCGAAGGCTTCATTGAAAAAGATAAATATATCATTTTGGCTTATTACGATAGCATCTCCGGAACTTTCGACCATCAGTCGGTATTTCTCCTCGCTCTCTTTCAGTTCTTCTTCCGCCTGCTTGCGTTCGGTGATGTCTCTATATATGCCATATACAGCAAGTTGGCCTTCTTTAATTTTTATCGGATGACCAAGAATTGAAACATAAATTCTTTGACCATCTTTATTCTGACGGATAGTTTCAATGGAAACCCTTTCGCCCGCAGCAACAGCAGCTGTCGTTTTTAAGCCTTCAGCTTTCAAAAATGATGGTACGATCAAATCATTAATTTTACATCCGATAGCTTCGGAAGACGAATACCCGAATAGGTTTGTAAACTCACGATTTATCTTTTGAACTCTGTCCTCATTGTCTAAAATTGTAATTGCTTCGGGTGCGCCTTCGAATAATTCCTCCATATAGATCTTTTGAATTTCAAGTTCCCGTTCCGCCTGCTTGCCTGCCTGTTCCTGCCTGTCCGGCAGGCGGGCGTCAGACAGGCACCCGGTTGCAGATTTCTCCAATTCGGAAATTTTGACTCTTAATTGGTCTATCTCTTCTATTAGCTGTTTTCTGCTTTTATCGTTATTTTTCATTTTTTCTGCTGTTCATCCCGTATTAAATCAGTCCCTCCCCGTGATCGTCTCTTTTATTATTTTCAACAACTCGTGCACCTTATAGGGTTTCTGCACAAAACCAAATCCCCTGTTGTTTATTATAGACTGCTTGACCTTATCTTCCGTGTAGCCGCTGCACATAATGACCGGAATACCCGGATGTTCTTCCGTTAATTTCACAACTAAATCCAAACCGTTTATATCCGGCAGCACAACGTCACTGAGAATGAGATCAAAGTTCCCCGCCTCCTGTTGGAAAACCGCTATTGCCTGCTTGCCGTCTAAGGCAGGAAAAGGCGAGTAGCCGAACTGCCTCAAAGCCGATTCGGCATATTTCAATACACCCGGATCATCCTCAATCAGAAGAACCCGTTCCCCATTGCCATTTAACAATTCTATTGTTATGTCTTTTTCATTAATCTTCTCCTGTGCCGATGATTTGGTCGCGGGCAGGTAAATCTTGAACGTGGTTCCCTGGTCAGTTTCACTATATACATTGATCCACCCATTATGTTTTTTAACAATGCCGTAAACGACCGATAAACCCAGACCGGTACCCTTGCCAACTGCTTTGGTGCTGAAAAAGGGATCGAATATCTTATCGATAATATCTTTCGGAATTCCGGTACCGGTATCCTCAATCATCAACCGGACAAAATGCCCGGTATTTGATTCAGGAATTATTTTACAGTCTTTTTCACTAAGTTGCAGATTTTCGGTTTGAATTGTCAATATTCCGCCATCCGGCATCGCATCGCGGGCATTTACGGTAAGATTCATGATAACCTGTTCAAGATTACCCTCATCGGCTTCTACGCTCCAGAGCTCAGGTGTTAAAATTGTCTTAACAGAAAGATCCTCTCCGATAAGGCGGTTGAGCATCTTTAGAAGATTATTGATTGTCTGATTCAGATTAACGGTTTTCATTTCCATCGTTTCTTTGCGACTGAACAACAGCAGTTGCCGGGTCAGACTTGCCGCTCTGGTCGAAGCATCAAGAATTTGTCGCAGGTCCCGGCTTTTAGGATCGTTTTCATTCGTATCCAACAGTAACAGCTGCGTACGCCCCTGAATGATTGTCAACAGGTTGTTAAAATCGTGGGCAACCCCTCCGGCAAGTGTTCCGATGGATTCCAGCTTCTGACTCTGACGCAATTGATATTCAAGAGTCTCTTTTTCTTCTTCCATCTTCTTGCGCTCGGTGATGTCCCTGAATACGACTACCGAACCAACTATCTTGCCTTGTTTTCGAATTGGAGTAGCCGTGTATTCGACAGGAAAACTTGTTCCATTCTTTCTCCAAAATATTTCGTCAGTAACATGATGGACGAGTCCATCCTTGAATGCCATATAAATTGGACATTCTTCGCTAGGGTAATGGGACCCATCAGGTTTCAAGTAATGTAGAATATCATGCTGGTGGTGGCCAATAAGTTCCTTGGTTCCAAACCCGGTTATACTCTCTACTGCTGGATTAATAAAGGTGGTATTTCCCTGCATATCCACACCATAAATTCCTTCATTAATTGAATTCAAAATCAGTTCGTATTGGCGACTGAGCCGTTCAAGCTTATCCTCCGCTTTTTTGTGTTTGGTAATGTCTCTTGCTGCGGCAAATATACCAATAACCTTTCCTGATTCATCCTTGTAAAGAGACGCATTATATAACACTGATATTACACTGCCATTTTTGTGTTTTATCTCCAATGAATAATCTCTAACAATACCTTTCTTAAATACCTGTTTATAACCCTCTTTTGCTTTTGCCGGTTCAGTAAAGTAATTGGAAAAATCGGAACCGATTATTTCTTTTCGTGTTCTACCTGTAGCAATTTCTATGGCTTTGTTCACATCCGTTATCTTTCCACCAGGATCAATTGTCACCAGCGGGTCAAGACTTGCTTCAATTAAACTACGGGTATAGGCAGCCGACCTGCGAATATCTTCCTCCGCCTGCTTGCCTGCCTGTTCGGCAGACAGGCGCTCGGTGATGTCACGAGCAATCGCCAGAGCGATTCGTTGGCCGCCGCTGGTGAAGAAACTCCCGGTGATCTCCACGGGTAGGAGCGTCCCATCTTTCCTTCGCTGATTCACCTCGAACGTTACTTTTTCCTTCGTTCCATTACGAATTTCCAGGAATGCTTCGTATCCCCTGGGATCAGCGTCAATCTCCTTGTTGCTCAGTTTCAACAATTCTTCTTTGCTGTAACCGAGCGATTCGCAAGCCATCTGATTGACATCCATGAATTTCCCGTTCTCATCACTTATAAATACGGCATCTTTAGCCGTCTCAAACATCATCTTGTATTTTTCCTCGCTCTCCCGCAGCGCCTCCTCGGCCTGCTTACGCTCGGTGATGTCGCTAAATATTCCAAAAGCCCCTAAGTATTTCTTATGACTATCAAATAATGGAGAAGAAGTGACAGAAATTATAGCATTAGTTCCATTTTTTTTAATAATATTTAATTCGTATCTACTTGTTTTTCCGGTTTTTCTAATTGATGTTTGCTCAATAATTCTTTTATATTCATTCGATGTTGATAAATCTTTTAAGCTTTTTTTGAGCAATTCTTTTTCAGAATATCCGAATATTTTAATTGCCGCATGATTAACATATATGAATTTTTCATTTTCGTCAACCGATGCTATTCCCTCTTCAATATTTTCAACAAGTTTGCGATATTTCCTCTCACTTTCGTACAGCGCTTCCTTCGCCTTCTTGCGCTTGGTAACATCACTAACCACATGTACCGCACCTTTTATTTGTCCGGTGTCGTCAAAAATGGGATCCACGGACACTTCCAGCCAGCGGTCGCCTTCCTGAAAGATCATCGATTCCGGCTGTTTACTTTTTTTCATACGTACAATAGGGCAATTTTCAAAGGGTTCCGACAAGCCGTGTACCAATTGCCAGCATTGTTTACCCTTTATTTCCTGGTCCGAAATTCCAAGCATTTTTAACCCAAGTTGCAAATCACGAGATTGTATTATACTGTAAATCATATAGTTATAATTTTGTGTTTTTACAATTGGGTCACGACTTTTGCGATTCTCGTATAGGGTCTAAATTCAAATTTCATCAACTCATAAAAACGTT
>JAHJGX010000216.1 GCA_018824205.1 bacterium | reverse complement strand
TCCACGAACATTTGATATTGAAGTCGATTACGGCTATGACTATGCCGTACGGATGGGCGTGCTTGCTCAAAAAGGTAGTCTGTATAGGATTCCCAAACCGTTGTATTCCTTTCGACGTGGAAAGGCCTACTATCCGGGCGATGGGCTGCAGGCGAAATTCGAAGCTCATCAATCACAAAAAATCGGTCGGCACTTTTCTTATACAAAAGATCCGGCCCGTTTTGAGTGGGGACCGATCAGTTTTCAGAAATACCTGAAAGATATTGGCGCCTTTCTGCCGGATGATTATTTCAGCCGAAAAGTAATTGCTGATCCGTCGCTGGGTGACGGAATCTCCTTTGTTCTGCCTACCTATAATCGGGTCCACCTGATTCATTATGCCATCGAATCTATTATCGATGTCCGTCAGCGTATCGATCCGGGTATTCCTATCAAACTGATTATTGTCGATAATGGCAATGACAATACGCCGGAAGTTGTACAAGCTTATGTCGATAAACATCCTGAACTCATTAAATATTTCAAAGTATCAGGAATGACATTGGGAGGCGCCCGGAATTATGGCGTCTATAGATCCCAGAACCGGATAATCGGTCAACTTGATTCCGATGATGTATTAATTGGCGACCCCGTCACAAAAATCCTGAAACAGTTTGAACAGAGCGGAGCCGCGGCGATTATTGGTATTTATCAGACCGCTGCCCGGAATTCAGAAACCGGTGAACTGACCCTGGATAATCAGATCATTCTCCATGATGAGTATCTGTGTAATCAGAATAATCCGTTGCTTCAGGTTTGTATTCCCGGGCCCGGTGCGCCACGCTATTATCGGAAAGAAGCCATCATTAGTACCGGCGGATATCCTGATTTGTTGTACGGTGAAGATGCGGCCTTATCGGATCAATTGCTGATGCTTGGGTACATTATTGAACGAAATCTGGACGAGGCCAATTATATCGCAGTCCGCCACAGTTCAAATACCGACAGTGAAGAATTGGGCTCGGATGTTCTGGTTCGGAAAAATTACTCAAAATATTCGTTCAAGTTGTCCATTATTGAAGAGTTGAAACATTTGGTTTTAAGTAATCCATATTATCATAAATTTAACAACCGGGTTGGATTCTGATTTCCGGCGAAGTCAATTTATGAGTTTAACTGAACACCATTTAAACGATTCCGAACTTGAACTGTTCTTTGCCGACCAAAGTAATATAGATGACAACTCGAGAGCGGCAGCGCTTATCAAGCAGCAGAGTGATCGGGTCAACGGTTGGCCACGTCTTATTCGGAATTTGGATACCTACTCCCGGATTCAAAAAGACGTCGTCAATGTTAAGGGTATCGACATTGTTGTTACGTTAAATGAAACCCGTGCGCCCAGCATTACTGCTAAGACCTTTGAATCCAAACAATTAAACTCCCAGCCCTGTATTTTATGCAATCTGGATGCAGAGCAGAAGGGGATATTGACACTTGAAAATCGGTTTATAGTCCTAGCGAATCCCGGAATAACAATTCCCGGTGATCTGACGATTGCTTCTGTTAATCACGATCCGCAATTGATCGCCAACTCCTTTGAAGATATGGTTTCGCTTTCGAAAACGCTGACGGATTATTCCATCTTTTATAATGGCGCCATGGCGGGCGCATCGAGCCCACATTTTCATTTTCAGGCCGGTTTAAAAAATACATTGATCGCGGAACAGCAGATTGACCAGCTGTTGAACGGTTCCCCGGTTGGGAATGCGGAAATAATATTGTTGCACGAAAACAAAACCGGCCGGTTATTTTTCCTGAACAATTATCTGCGGGCGGCCTATCTGGTGGTTTCAAGTGATTATCAGGTGATAAACCGGCTATTTCGTGAGTTTTATTTACATTTGAAGCAGGTTGACCGTTTTATAAAAGATATTCCGAATGTGCCTGATTTTGGCGCTAGGATTATCTCAATGAATATCAATGAAACTGAACCAAGAATGAATCTGATGCTCAAGTACATTCAAGAAACAGCAAAATATCTGCTGGTAATATTTCCAAAAGTATTCAACCGGCCGGCCGCCTATTTTAAAACGGGAACCGAACAACTCATCGTCGGTATGGCTATCAAAGAATCCCTGGGAAACCTGATAACCGTACGCGAAGCGGATTATGAACATCTGAAGACCGATCCGAGCCTGATTACTAAGATTTATTCTGATACTTCCATACCCCCTGAAATGATCGAGGAACTAAATAAATCTTTGAAGATGAAATAGAAACCTTTTACCTAAGATGAACAGACATCTCGACTCAGAGGTTAAGACAATAAGGAACATTTATTAATTCTTGTGCTTTTCTTATGAAATATATAGTTTTTCGCCGTTATTTAGTTATGAATGATTGCGAATCAAGGTCGATAGAGAGAAGAGCAAAATAATTGTTTTAAAAGAAATGTATCTTTGAAAGAAAAGGAAAAGATTATGCGAGAGAATCGTTTTTTTAAGGTATTATTGATTGTAGTAGTTGCTTTTCGTTCATTTCGACATCATGTGATGACGTAGATGAGAACTCAGATGATGAAACTTTTACACTAAGTGGTACGATCACAAAAAGTGGTGTCAGTAATGGCGTTGTCGTGTATATGAAATTAGTAAGCATAGGAGGTAGTATGACAGCCAGCGCCCTATATGCAACCGAGGCAACTTTCAGTAAAGATGCTCTTCACCGGGCGGATACTTTTAAATAGCCTACATATCCGGTGTAGGCGTCTCCGCAAATGTAGATGGCAGCCCGGGAGTGGTTTTTTCAATGACCCGCATGGATTTCCATTTGCCCCCAAGAAACCGTATATAGAAACCAATTCCCAGACTGATAATATAGACGGTGACGATGACCCATCCTATGTAGATGCTCTGTTTCCAGACTATTAGCGCAAGATAACTGGGGATGATTAATAGGGTTACCGATAGTACGCTGAGCATCCACATGACAAATCGGGTATCGCCGGCACCTTTGATTGCGGCAGCAAAGATAATATTGAAGGTATCGAAAATCGAATAAATGGCCACAAACCGAATGAGAACGATGACAATATCGCGGATCGCCGTCATATCGGCGGCATTGGAACCGGCCATGAAGGGTTTGATAAACAGAATCGGGTAGCTGAGATACAGAATGGCCATTCCGGTCATATATAAAATCATGATATGGAAGCCGGAATAGGTGCTTTTCTGAGCCAGTTCGGGTTTATTGTCACCCAGGTACTGGCCAACCAGCACCGAAACCGCGACTCCGAAACCAATCATCGGCATGAACGCCAGGTTGTTGATATTGAATGTGATGTTTGTCGCTGCCAATGAATCGCGTCCAAGTTTGCCGACAATCATCAGAAAGGCAGTAAATCCGGCCATATCGATGAAAAACTGCATTCCATTCGGAAAACCAAATTTTATTAATCGCTTAAATAATGGGAAATCCAGTTTCCAGCCTGTCAAAGTACAATATTGCTTACAGAATTTCGGGCGGGTGATTAAAAACAGAAAAATGAAAAATGGTACAAACGCCGATAAAACCGTGGCGATAGCCGCACCTTTAATCCCCATTTCCGGGAATCCGCCATTGCCAAAAATTAGCAGATAATCAAAAATAATATTGAACAACGTTGCTAACATATAGACCCACATCAGGGGCCAGGTTTTTCCACGCCCGCTGAAGAATCCCGAGAGCCCTGATGATGCAATTGCCGGAAAAGCACCGAGACACAATATCTGAAAATAGACAATTTCCAGGATTTGGATGTCTTTATCATGCCCGAAAATACCGAATATTGGCTTTGCTAACGGGATTAAGATAAAAAGAAAGATGGCTCCAATAATTGCAATATAGAGTCCCTGCCAGACAATGGGACCGATATTGTGATATTGCTTGGATCCGAAATATTGAGCGACAAAGGTGTTGATGTAGCTGGCAGTGCCGATAAACAGGGTCATAATTGTGAAATTGAAAACTCCCGCCGGCATGGCAGCAGCGATGGATTCGGGGGAATACCAGGTCAGGAACATGCGATCGACGAAGTGCTGAATCGACCAGGCACTGGTGCTGAGAATTAGCGGGATTGCGATTTTCAGCAGTTCCCGGTAGCCGGCTTCGGCTTGATATCGATTTTTTATTTTACTGACAATTGACATGGTTTTTGACTCAGATAAAATGTTCAGAAAAATACGATTGGTATCTGTTAAAGTCCATGATTTATTTTGCCCGAATTCGGATTCCCGATTGATTTAAAGGGGATTCAATCGTAATTTAAACCCCTTATTTAATCATGAAAACCGATGGATGACTATAAAAAACAGCAGATCCTTATACTATTCAGTAACTGGATGCAGGTGACGGAAGTAAAGGAAAGTAAACAGACTCTGATCCTTTCCGGATTCCTGAAACCCGGTGAAACTGCTGATACTGTCCGGATAAAAGCCAAACATCTGGCTCCGAAAATTCGTCATTCCAGAGATGGATATACCGATATATTTACCGTGCAGTTTCAGAGAACAGTATTCGGAATTCCCCGAATCAACCTGTTGCTGTTTATTGCGACGATTTTCACGACACTGTTTGCCGGCGCTCTGATGGAAGGAGCGAACCCCCTGGAGAATCCGGCGCTGATACTTCAGGGAATTCCCTTTTCAGTGACATTGCTGTTAATTCTTGGCGTGCATGAAACCGGGCATTTTCTGCTGGCACGAAAACATCATGTCGACGCCACTTTGCCCTATTTTTTACCCGCCCCGACGATCATCGGAACTTTCGGAGCATTTATCAAAATGCGCTCACCGGTGAGACGCCGCAGGGCGCTGGTGGAAATTGGCGCCGCAGGCCCGGTTGCCGGCTTTCTGGTTGCTGTTCCGGCGCTGTTTATTGGATTATCTTTATCGACAATAACACCGAAACTGGCAGAAACGGGAGTTCAGCTCGGTGAATCGATCCTGATGAAAATTGCCACGGCGCTTATCTATCCGGGATTATCGGACCAGATGGACATCATGCTTCATCCGGTCGCCTTTGCGGCCTGGATCGGCATGCTGGTGACCATGCTGAACCTGCTTCCAATCGGACAACTGGATGGCGGTCATATCGCCTATGCACTGTTAGGCAAATGGTATAAAAAGATTGCCTGGGGCGCTCTCGGTGCAATATTGATCCTGAGTATTTTTTCTATAAACTGGCTGGTCTGGGCGGTCCTGGTCTATTTTCTGACCCGGATGAAGCATCCGCCGATTTTGGATGAATATGCACCGGTAACCAGCTACGAAAAAACAATCGGGATTGTTGCGTTACTGATCTTTATGCTTACATTTATTCCGATTCCGTTTAAATTTTAGAAACCAGATATGGATAAGTCAAAGGTCGAAGGATTAAAAAAATTTCTGCAGGATGTCAACAAGAATAACTACGTCTTTATAGCCGTTGTTCTGATTGCGATCCTTGTGACATTACGATTATTTATCATTTTTACACCCGTAAATATTCGTCCGCAGCAAATGAAGATTATCATTCCCCGGGGTGCTAATCTGAGCCAGATCGCCGGCCAGTTGGTCGATCAGAAAATCATTAACAATTCCAAATCCTTTGTTCTGGCTGCTCACCTGATGTTAAAAAACAGGCAGCTGAAAGCCGGGTTTTTCAATCTTCAGAACGTCAGAGACTATCGTTCTCTGATTCATACTCTGGCCACTTCTCAGGTTCATGTCATTAAGGTAACAGTACCGGAGGGCTACCAGGCAAAGCAGATTGCCCGGTTAGTTGCCGGCCAGCTGAATTTCGAAGCCGGCGAGTTTTTTCGCTTACTTGATGATGAAAAAATATTAAACGATTTGGAGATAGAGTCGCCATCGCTGGAAGGGTATCTGTTTCCTGAAACCTATTATTTCAATGATTCCGACAATCCCGAAGATGTGATCCGGCGGATGGTCGGACTTTTTAACGAGATGGTCACCGATTCCATTTTGCAGGCAATTAAGACCTCAAATCGTACGCTGCATGAAGTATTGACCCTGGCGTCAATCGTAGAAGGAGAGTGCATGACGGACGATGAGCGTCCGTTGGTGGCTTCGGTCTATGTCAATCGTCTGAAAAAACGGATGCGCCTGGAATCCGATCCGACGATTCAGTATATCATTCCCGACGGACCGCGCCGATTATTGAAAGCCGACCTTGAAATTCAATCACCCTATAATACCTATCGCAACAGAGGTTTGCCGCCGGGCCCGATCAATAATCCCGGCCTTAAATCAATCCTCGCAGCCACATGGCCGGCTGAAACCGGATATCTATACATGGTTGCGGTTGGCGACGGGACACACTCATTTCACAATGATTATGACAGTTTTTTGCGTGCAAAACGGCGGTTCCAGCGTGTTCGCAGACAGGTAGCCCGGAACACAAATAAAGGAAAATAAAATTTGGATGCTCTGAAAGGTTTAAACCCGCAACAGAAAAATGCTGTGGAGTATGTTGATGGCGCGCAGTTGATTTTTGCCGGTGCCGGCAGCGGTAAAACCAAAGTATTGGCGCATAAAATTGCCTATTTGATAAATTCCGGTATCGTAGCGCCTCAAAATATTCTGGCGGTTACTTTTACGAATAAAGCTGCCCAGGAACTGCGGGAACGGGTTGAAGGTTTTGCCGGTAAACAATCGGGTTTAATTCATATCGGAACATTTCATTCAATCTGTGCCCGGATATTGCGCCGGGAAATCGAACATCTGGATGGTTACACACGCTATTTCTCAATCTACGATGAAACCGATCAGAAGCAACTCCTGAAAAAAGTTACCGGCGATTCGAATCTGGATTTGGAGGGATTCTCACCGAAAAATATTCTGTCCCGAATATCCTATTTAAAAAATTGGCTCACCGGTCCCGATGATTTCAAACCACGGCCCGGAGTACGTTTTGAATTTATTGTCAAAGAGGTATACCCGCTTTATCAGAAAGCTTTAAGGCGGTCGAATGCCGTCGATTTCGATGATCTGCTGCTGTTACCATTACGATTATTTCAAGAGGTTCCCGAAATTCTTGAAAAATACCGCCTGAAGTATCAATACATACTCGTCGATGAATATCAGGATACGAACAAACCTCAGTTTGATCTGATTGACAACCTGGCAAAAAATCACCGCAGTTTATGTGTCGTTGGTGATGACGATCAGAGTATTTACAGCTGGCGAGGCGCCAATGTGGAAAATATCCTGAAATTCGATGCCCATTATCCGGAATGCAAAGTATTCAAACTCGAACAAAATTATCGCTCGACAAATAATATTCTCAAGGCTGCTTCCGAAGTCGTTGCAAATAACATCAACCGGGCCAAGAAGACGCTCTGTTCGGCTAAGCCTGCCGGGGATCAGTTAGTCAAGATTGAAGCCGGCAGTGATTATGATGAAGCTGCCGTCGTTGCCGCCAATATCCAGCAGGAGATCATAAAAAAGAAAAGGATATTCAAAGATTTTGCCATTCTCTATCGCACCAATGCCCAGACCCGGATTCTCGAAGAGATTCTGAGACGAAACAACATACCTTATAACATTATCGGCGGCGTGAAATTTTACGAGCGAAAAGAAATCAAAGATATTCTGGCCTATTTCTCAATCTTTTCCAATCCCCGGGATGATATCAGCCTGCGCCGGATTCTGAATTTTCCGCCCCGCGGCATCGGTGAACGCACCCTCAAAGAATTTGATGATTTTGCCCAACAGAAAGGGATCACACTTTTTGATGCATTGTCCCAACTCGATTCCCTGACCGTGTCTTCCCGGGCGACAAATGCAGTTCAGACTTTCCTGGAAATGGTAGCAAGAATTCGCTCCGCCAAGGAAAAATTAAATTTTGAGGAATGGACGCGAGTCATTATTGATGAACTCGGATTACGCAGTTTTTACAAAGATCAGGGCGGCGAGGAGGCTCTGCAACGGTTAGCCAATATTGATGAATTGCTGAATGATATTTCCGAGTACTGTAGCTCCGTTGATGACGCTGATCTGGAAGGATACCTGGAGAAAGTATCGCTGATCACCAATATCGATGTCTGGGAAGATAAAAAGAATGCTGTTTCGCTGATGACCCTGCACAGCGCCAAGGGGCTGGAATTTCCGGTGGTGTTTATTTGCGGCTTAAATCAGGGGCTCTTTCCCCTCGATCGTGATAACAGTGACAAAGCAGTCGAAGAGGAACGCCGGCTGTTTTACGTTGGACTGACCCGTGCAAAGGACAAAGTATTCCTGTCGACTGCCCAACGACGGAACCGGGCCGGGGAGATGCAATATTTACCGGAATCCATGTTTTTAAATGAGATTCCACGTGAATTAATTGAAGTGAAATCCATGCGCGAAGGTGTGGTGTCCGCAACCCGCCAACCAAGAGTATCGCGAAAATCCACTAACACAGCTAATAGTGGAACACCCTTTGGGAACTCCAAAGAGATTATACCAGGCGCGAGTGTTTCCCATAAAATATTTGGTATCGGTAAAGTGCTGAATGTGACCGGTTCAGGAGAGCGGGCAAGACTGCAAATTTTTTTTCGCAGCTGCGGCGCGAAAACGATAGTTGCCAAGTTTGTTACATTAAATTAAATCGTCAGAGCTTTTCCGGGTCGCTTTCGAAACCGGACTGGCTGATATCCCTGATTTCCCCGGTATCACCGTCGATTTCAAACACTTTCCAGTAATTGCCTTCCGTGCCCGGAGGCATTCGGTACTCTTTCAGCAGTTGATCGCCGTTGTATATTCGGACCGTAATATTACCCCGGGACAGTGCGTCCCCGCTGCTAAGGTTTCGACCACTATAATTATGCACGCTGTAACGATAAATGCCGTGATCCAGCCCGTAAATCGTCATGGTTTCCGGTCCGAACGATGAGGTGTCGTCGCAGTCAAGAAATTTTTTCCCCTTGATCTGGGTCCGGCGGTTCCAGTAAATATGGAAATCAGCATTGCCGGGATGCGGACCGCGCAGATGAGCATCGACATCGATTGGATAACGGTCCCAGGTCAGAATAATCCGATAGTCCTGAGGCGGAATTATTTTCGTCAGCACGGCATAAACCGAGCGGGGAAAGTCGCTTAATACATCGATATTGAAGCGATCGGATATATATTGCTTTTTGCCAATATAAACAACGTAGCGTCCATGATCGACAGCTACGGTAAATCTGCCACTAGTATCGGTGACAGCGCGACCGACGGTTTCTTTGGTATCCCGGTTTTTAACAATAATCAATGCACTTTCGAGAGGGCTCTCATTGACGGCATCAATGGCCATCCCGTAAATAGCACGAAGTTTTGGGTATGTTTCGTTGACTTCGGTGATTGTTTTACTCAGTCCATCGAATTCGGCGGCGAGCCAGACCATTCCAAGGGCGTCCGGTTTGATACTGATTGATTTGACCAGTCGATCATTATCATAGAATTCAACCTGTGCTCGGGAATTGCTGAAGACATCTTCGTCGCTTCCGAAAAAATCATCATCGCCAAAACCCTCTTCGATGAATTTGTTTTTTACCCAGATTTGATAAATACCGGTTTTAAATCGCTTGATGGTGAAAATCTCTTTGCTGATTTCGGGACTCGTGGAAATATCGCCGCTGGATGACACATATCCGTTTGGCGTTTCTCCGGGCACACTTCCGCTCAATGAATAGCCCACACCGGATTGAGGATCGGGTTCTATTAATGCGGCTTCCAGCTCCGAGCCAAAAGAAGACCAGACCAGCACGATTTTATAGTTTTCAATTGGCGGCAGGGGTTCGGCTACCGTTATTATCATAAGCAAGAGAATCGACAGACTGAAAAATAACAGTGATAATTTTGACTTCATTGGTTTCCTTTTATGAATAATCATTAAAATTAGATAGCCACTTTTTCTGAAGGTTGTCGAAATATATTTTCATCTGATATTATGTGACTTCCAGCAAATTAGATTTCACTTTCAAGGCTATTCCACAACAGCCCAAACCTGTTTTGTGCTTATGAATTGACGGGCAATGCGATCACACATATCGTTGTGATAATCACCGGAATGTCCGGCAACGTAATGCCATTGAATATCCCTGTGGTTCAGGGAATCCAGGAGTTCCCATAAATCCCGGTTTTTTACAGGCTTCTTCCCGGTCGTCATCCAGTTTTTCAGTTTCCAGTTTTTCATCCACTCGGTGATACCTTTGCGGACATATTCACTGTCGGTAAAAATAGCAGCGGCTTTTCCGGAACCCAGGTGCTTCAGCACTTCGATCACTGCTGTCAGTTCCATTCGGTTGTTCGTAGTATTGTTCTGAAAGCCGCCCCATTTGCGGGTGACTGTGTCGTTTTCAAGAAGGATTACAGCCCAGCCGCCGGGACCGGGATTGCCAGAGCAGGCGCCATCGGTGTAGAATGTTTTCATAAAGTTCCGTTCTTGCGATTTAAAATTATCAGTTTGACGTTTCGATTTTTGACAGAATTCCATTTTTAAAATAATAGAAAATCTCTTTGGAATCCCTGGTGTTGTAAATCCACAGTTCATATTCCTGGTTTTGACTGCTTTGCAATGCTTTTTTATAAGCGGGGGGACCGTATTCAGCGTTGATCCGGTCATTTTTCATACCGATTTGTGGCCGGAACGTGGATTCAGCCGGGATATAGCGGGTTTGATCGACGGCGTTTTTCAATTTTTCATTAGCGGCCTGCTCTTTGAGATATTGAATGCCCTGTTCCAGAGTTTCAATGTGCCCGCGGGTCAGGAAATTTATTTCAGGCCGGATTTCCGACGCCTGTCTCAGGGATTCCAGGGCCAGTTCGATGTTCTGTTGTTCAACCGACAGGTTGACATCAGAGATGTAACCATACGCAATTTTGGAAAGGTAGGGTTCAATGCGTTCCCGAATCGGCGGATGTTGTTGAATCGCCAGATCAAAGAAATGCAGTGCTTTTTCCCAAACTTTGTAATCTGTGAAAACCACCCCGCGATGAAAATAAATCTCACTCCGATACAATTTCGTGAGTTCTTCAATATTTGGTAGACCAAGTTGCCGGGTTGTCTGAAGAAATTGTTCCGCCTGATCGATGGAATTCGTGAGAATGAGTGAATCCAGACTGTTACGCCACCATTGAATAATATTCTGGAAACTGCTGTCAATATCTTGTGCTAAGGATTCATAGCGCGATTTTTCCGCCAGTTTAAGATACTGGGACGCCTTCGAATAATTTTGCACTTCGACAAAATGTTTGGCTAACTCGACCTGCTGAAATGCCATTAAATTATTACACTCATCAATCATCCAGCGGGCCTTAAAGAGGCGGGGATGAGTTTGATTCTTTGAAATAAAATCTTCAAAATTGGCTTTGGCGGCAATATAATCACCCTGTTTGAATAGCGCTTTGGCTATGTCGCCCTGGGTAGGATTGCCACCGTTTATCATACTGAATGTAAACGAGATTCCAATACTGCTGAAATTCAGGTTATCAATCGGGCTTAAATCCCGGGTGTCTGCAAAATCATCGAACCGGGCGATATTGTATTCAAATTCGATGCCGTAGGCTTCTTTGAAATTATACCCGATTTTGGATAAAAATTTCATCCCTAGCGCGACCGAGAATGTCCAACCGCTTTGGTTTAGAAAGCGATCACCTTCTCGGGTTTTATACGCTGAAATGTACGCCCGGCCGGCATTGAATTGCAGGTAATTGTAAAAGCGTTTTGACCATTGGAACGCCAGTGACTGGTTGATATTACCCTCAACGAGTAACGGTGCAAAATAGAGGTTCTGAGTGGTGCCTGGCGCATATTGTGGCCAGGTTTCAGGCGGCCCCTGATTAATTAAACTCGATTTGTATTTAAACCCTAATCCGGTCTGGAAATCAGCGAAATTTTGAGGGATAATCAGGCCGAGCAGATTGTATTTCACCATCTCAAACTCAACGTTGTGAATGTACCTGTTTAATAATTGATCAAATCCTTCCAATGACGATTCTGTCGAATCAAAGCCAATTGCATTGAGTCCCAAAAACTGACCACCGGCTTTAATTTCAAAAGTCGTTACGCCAAAGGGATTGCGGTATTCAATCGGATTCTTAAAAAAATCGGCAATCCGGTAGATGAATGTTTGTCCAAATGCAAACCCATGAATGGTTATCATTATCCATATTATTAGCCGGCGAATTCTCATCGCTTAAAAATAAACAGTATCGGGGTGAAAAGTAAGCAAAAATTACACTGAAAATATGTATATTAACGCGATATTAATCCGATACTCTTTGAATGTTGATTCTGAAACAAACAATTTAAATTCGTGTTTAACAATCATGTGTAAAAGGCTGAGCAGACAAAACATATTATCAATTTCCGCTGTTTTAATAGCCGTATTAACGATATTGACAGGCAGAATAGCCGCTGATGACCGGTTTGGGAAGTTTTCCATCGCTCGCTTAAAATACGACGGTGGCGGCGACTGGTACAGCGATCCGAGTTCACTGCCGAACCTGTTGGAGTATGTGGCGGCGAATACACCCGTGGCGGTGAGTCTGGAAGAGTCTCGGGTATCGGTGATGGATAAAGAACTCTTTTCCTATCCTTATCTGTATATGACCGGGCATGGTAATATCCGTTTTGCTGAAGAAGAAGTGTTAAGGCTCCGGCAGTATTTTCAGGCAGGTGGATTTTTACATGCCGATGATAACTATGGAATGGACAAGTCCTTTCGCCGGGAGATGAAACGGGTATTCCCGGATCATGAAATAGTCGAACTGCCGTTCAGTCACCCGATTTATCACTGCTTCTTTGATTTTCCCGACGGATTGCCGAAAATACATGAACACGACAATAAAGCTCCTCAGGGATTCGGAATCTTTTATAATAACCGACTGGTTGTGTTTTATAGTTATGAAAGCGATTTAGGGGACGGCTGGGAAGACCCAGATGTTCACAATGACCCGATTGAAAAACATGAATCCGCCCTGAAAATGGGCGCCAATATCATCATCTATTCGCTGAGTCCATGAGTAAATCTGACGCTAATTTTAATCTCATCGATACTAAACTGAACGGACTGCGACGCCAGTGGAGCCGGTTTATTTTCCTAAATGGCATTATTCGGGCCCTGATACTTGTTTTGTTCGTTGGATTTATTATCGCCACGATTGAAGGCTTTCGGTATTTTCAGGCGCCGGTTAGGCTGAGTATTCTGAGATTTACGATGGGCTTTCTAATTATTTTTTTCCTGACGCCGATTATCCTGGCAACGCTGGTTCGTGTTAATCGCATGATTGCCTACTCCAATATGAATCTGGCAAAAAAGATCGGAAAACAGTTTTCCGGTATTGGCGACCGTCTGGTGAATGGTTTGCAATTATACAAAATGACTCTTGAAAAAAAATCCGGCTATTCGCTGGAACTGGCGGACTATTCGGTAAAAACAGTTGCGGATGATATTCAAAAGTACCGTTTTGCGGAAATTATCCCATGGAAAAAACTCAGGGCATCTTTCATTCAATTGCTGATTATATCGCTTGTCACTTCCGGACTAGTGCTGTTGAATTCCTCGTTTTACGGAGCTTCAGCGAACCGGTTGTTTCATCCCCATGAATCATTTGATATTCCGGTGCCTTTTGAAATTACGTCGCTGTCCGGTTCCTTTGGAGTGTTTGGCGGCGATACGGTTATTGTTGCTTTCCAATGCAGCGGTGAAATTCCAGAGCAGATAAACTTCCGTGCCGTATATCCGGATTATTTGAAAGATGAGCGGTTCACGCCGGACGAGACCGGACGGGTTGAGATTAATCTGGGTGCCGTGCGAAGTACAATTATCTATGAAGCATTCGTTGAAAACCGGTCGATTTTTAAACCCTGGAAGCGAATTAGCAGCGGAACCGATACAATTCGAGTCACAGACAGGCCGGAAATCCTTGCTGTAAAAATCCGGATCGATCCGCTGGCTTATACACAATTATCTTCAGATGTTCAGGAGTCAAACAACCTGGAACTGATGCTGATTCCTGGCAGTGAACTGACCCTGACCCTTATATCCAACAAGACTTTAAAAAGTGCAAACCTCCATTTAAGATCAGGGAAAAAGATCAGGTTCATAGTTCAAAATAAAACCGCTGCCGGTCAGTTTACGGTTTTCGACGCCGATGAATTTTACTTCAAGGTTTTTGATGAAAATGATGTGTCCAATACCAATCCAATGATGTATAAAATTCGCCTGATTCCGGATTCTTACCCGGTTTGTCAACTCATATCGCCGGATTCGGACATTGAACTGACGGAAGCGATGGAAATTCCGCTGGGGATTCGTATCAGTGATGATTTCGGATTCTCAAAGGCGCTGATTCGTTACCGCGTGATCAAACAATTTATACCGGATATGAGTATCGTTGATTCACTGGAATTTCCCATCCAAAATCTCAAATTAAGTCTCCAGGAACTATATTATTCCTGGTCTGTTTCGGATCTGCAGTTATCACCGGAAGATGTTGTTGAATTCCAGGTTATTGTCTTTGATAATGATCCGGTTAACGGTCCGAAATCGGCATCATCAAAAACCCTGAAAGCCCGTTTTCCGTCGCTGAATGACCTGTTTTCCGATTTCTATGAACAGCAGGACGATATTGCGGAGCAAGGTGATGAAATTCTGCGTGAACTCGAGAATGCCTCGGATGTTCTGGAGGAGATTTCGTTGGAATTGCTGAAAAATCCGGAGCTGAGTTGGGAACAGAAAAATCAATTAATGAAAGAGATCGAGAAAACTGAAAAAGCCGGTAAAAAATTGTCCAAAATGGCCGACCAATTGAATGATATGATGCAGGAAAGCCGCGAGAACGAGCTATTTGACGAAGAAACCCTGAAAAAATACTCTCAGCTGCAGCAATCGTTTCAGGAAATAATGACGCCGGAACTCAGGGAAGCCATGCAGAAACTTCAGCAGGCACTGGAAAAAATGGACCAGCAGGAAGTCCGCGAAGCATTGAACCAATTCCGGATCAATCGGGAACAGTTTTCCGAAGAGATCGACCGCATGCTGAAACTGCTTGAGCGGGTGAAAATTGAACAGTCCGTAGATGAGATTGTACGTCGGCTGGAGGACCTTACGGAACGGCAGGAACAGATCACAAATGAGATTGAACAGACCCCGGAATCAGAGCAAGGCAAGCTGGACCAGATCGCCGGCGAGGAGAAAACCGTCGAGCGTGATACCGAGGTCCTGTTTGACGTGATAGAGCGGACAAGCAACGATATGAAAGAATTTCCACTGATGCCTTCAGAAGAGTTGAAGTCCCGGCTGGAGGAATTTGAAAATTCAGATGTGATGGAACAGATGAGTCAGACCCGCAAATCCCTGAAAAATGGTGATAAGAATCAGGCCGGTTCAAAGTCAAAATCGGTCCAGCAGCAGATGCAGGATTTTTTGGATAAAATGCAGCAGTTTCAGGCGAATTTCAATGCTGACCAGATGAATCAATTGATGAGTGATTTCCGAAAAGTGATTTATAAGACTATGCAGGTGTCGCAAAGTCAGGAACAGTTAGGTCAGATGATCAAAGATACTCCACGTCAGAGTGATCAGTTGATGGATGTCGCTGTCAAGCAACAGCAAATTCGGCAAAACTTGTCGTCGGTAATCGGAGATTTAATTGAATTATCTAATAAAACTTTTGGATTGTCGCCCCAGGTCGGGAAAGGATTCGGGCAGGCGGCTGCCGCTATGAGCAATGCCATTCAGCAGATGGAAGAGCGAAATCCATCAGCCGCTTCTAATTCAGCCAATCAAGCGACCGCGGCAATCAATATGACGGCTTTAAATCTGATTAACTCGATGAATGAACTGCAGCAGAGCGGGTCATCCTCGGGGTTTGAGAAATATATGGAACAGCTGCAAAAAATGGCCGGACAGCAGCAGGGTATCAACGATGAGACCCAGATGCTGGGCATGGGACAGAACGGGCAACAGCAGGCCTTGCAGCGTCTGGCTGCCCGTCAGCAGCAGCTGCGAAAATCACTGGAAAATCTTCAAAACGAATTGGCTGAAAGTTCGGATCAGGGCGGTGATTTGGGCGGCATTGCAAAAGATATGGATGATGTGATCAAGGATTTACAACAGAACCGGGTGCTGCGCAAAACACTGGAAAGGCAGCAACGGATTCTGTCCCGCCTGCTGGACGCTCAGAAATCCCTGAGAACCCAGGATTTTAAGAAAGAACGTAAGAGTGTTACCGGGGCAGATATTTATCGGAAATCGCCGGGAGAACTGCCGACTGATCTCGGTGAACGGCGGACAGTGCTCAGGGAAAACCTGGAACAGGCCTTGAAGGAGGGATATTCCCGGGAGTACGAAGAACTGATCCGGCAATATTTTCAACTGATTTCGACTGAAGAAAATGATAAACAGAAATAACTACAACGTGATAAAATTAATTAAAATTAGCCTGATTGTTTTCGTTTGCGGTATTCATTTAACTGCCCAACAGAGCTGGAAATCGCCGGAAGTTATTAAGCGGGAACTGGATACTAAATACCGTTTGGCAATTCAATTCGAACAGCAGGGACAAATTGACCGGGCGCTCGACATTTATCAATATCTGTTTGATCAGGACCCGACAAACGCTAATTATTATTCGCGATATACTTACCGACTTTTCGAACTAAAAAAATATGATCGGCTTGAACAGGTTATCTCAAGTTACCTTGGAAACAAACCGAAAGATGAAACGGCATTGACGGATCTCGGCAAACTGTATTTCAGTCGGGGTGACACGGTTCTGGCTGAGCAGCACTGGGAAAAGTACTGGAAAGCGAGTAATTATTCACAGTTCTTTACCCAGTCCCTGTTTAATTGTCTGATTTCGCTCAGGCAGTATGACCGGGCGGAGAATGTGATTACACTTGCGCGGGAACATTTTGGCAGGGAAGACCTGTTTGCCATTGAACTCGCCAATTTTCAAATGATGCGTGGAAAATATATCAAAAGCGTCCAGGAATATCTGATTTATGGACGACAAAACCATCGGAACTACCAGTACGTCAGTAATCAGATTCTGCGGTTTCCAAATGACAGCAGTCTGTTTATTCAGATTGATTCGCTGGTTCAACTGGAAATTCTTCAGACAAAAGATGTGCCGGATTTGTATGAATTGCGTGCCGATCTGCTGTTTCGGTTTAAGCATTATAACGCAGCGATCGAACAGACAATGATTGTCGAATCACTGCGGAACAATACCGGGAATGCTGTTCTTGATCTGGCGACTGATTTACTGAGTGTCGGTGAATTTACGTTTGCAGAACAGCTGTATACGACAATTATTAAAAAGCCCGAATTCAGAGCAGCGGTTCCAAAAGCGCTGCTTGGACTGGCCGACGCCTTTGAAAAAGAGATGCTGGCGGAGCAAAACTATTCGCCCTTCGATTATTTTTACCGGGACAATTTCTTCTTTGTGCCGGAATATATCTATGGTGTCAGCGCCAGTGACTATTATATCGGAAGAGCCTTTTCAATATATGATTCTGTGATTGTCAATTTGCCGAAATCAACGTACACCGCCAAGGCCCTGTATCGTCTGGCGGAACTGCGTTTTCGCATTCTCCACGACATCGATGGGGCTGAACGTTTTTATACAGACGCCCTGAAATCCGGCCTGGATAATGAAACCCGAGATCAGTGTATTGTTCGTCAGGCAGACTTGTTGATTGCCAGGGGTGAGCTCAAAGAGCTGCAGCCATATATCAGAAAAAACATTGTAAAATATAGTGGTCGGACGATAGAGAAGCCGCTGGCATTACGCTATTTGCTGGGACTCTATTATCAGGGCGAACTGGATTCCCTTTTAATTTACTCCAATGATTTATTGGGATTGTTGGGAGTCAACGACCCGTATTTTAATGATGTTATTGAATTGCAGAATTTTACCGAACAGTTTTTAATAAGCGGAGACAGTGATAATCGGAATGCTGTCCGTGATTATTTGAAAAGTGAGTTATTAATCCGGCAGAGCAAGCTGTCGGAAGCCAGGGAAGTGCTGATATATTTGCTTGAAAATTACAAAGATACCGAAATTGCCATGCCGGCCAGATATCGGCTACTGCAGCTTGAACTGTTTTTTAATGACCGGGAGCAATCTGAAATGACGCTGAATTTTATGTTAAGTGGCAGTAGTCAATTTGCCGATGATGCGCTGTATATGATGGGAGACCTGGCCCATTTTCGTGACGGGGATGCGCACTATGCAGCCTGGTGGTATCAGATACTGCTGGAACAATACCCAAATTCCTTTATGAAAGACGAAATCCGGAAGCGGCTGAGAAGTATGCATACTACGCCGCAAAATACCCAGGAACTCTAGGAATTGAAAATGAAGAAATATTTTATTTTTTTACTGCTGCTAATCATTTTTGGGACGCAAATATCGCTTGCCCAGAAACTATTGATACCCATGGATCAGACCCAGTCGGACCACCTGAAAGCCTATGGAATTGTCTACTGGGTGTTGAAGCAGGATATCACGGTGGAATGGCTGTTGAATTACCGGGGCGGTTCATTTTTAATGGATAATTATGAAGGCATTGTGAAAGAACTTCGCTTGAGAGGCGTCAAGTATGAAGATGTCTCATCGTCGGGACTTCTCAATATTTATTCGATTATTGATGAAAGTAATATGGATATTGTCCTGCTGGAAAAGGCTGCAAAAATTGCGATTTATACACCACCCAATAAGCTGCCCTGGGACGATGCAGTCACACTCGCGTTGACCTATGGTGAGATCGATTATGATATCATCTGGGACGAAGAGGTCCTGGATGGCCGTTTGAAAGAATATGACTGGCTGCATCTGCACCACGAAGATTTCACCGGGCAATACGGGAAATTCTATGCAAATTACCGTAACCAGGCATGGTATCAGGAGCAGCAGCGGGAATTTGAAAAAATGGCCCATCAACTGGGATATACCAAGGTTTCCGATGAGAAAAAGGCGGTGGCCCGGAATATCAAAGACTTCATCGGGCAAGGCGGTTTTCTGTTTGCTATGTGCTCTGCGACGGATGCGCTGGACATTGCGCTTGCTGCTGAAAATGTGGATATTATATCCTCTGTATTTGATGGCGATCCCGTCGATCCGAAAGCCCAGGTGAAACTGGATTTCAAAAAAACATTGGCATTTGAAGATTTCAAACTTTACACTGACCCGATGATCTACGAATATTCGGATATCGACTATCCGCCCAGTTTTCAGGCGGTATCTCCCGGGGCGGAGGCGGATTATTTTACGCTGTTTGAATTTTCGGCTAAATACGATCCGGTACCGACAATGCTGACCCAGGACCATGTCGGTGTAATCAAAGGGTTCATGGGTCAGACTACCGGTTTTAAACGGGACAAGATCAAGAAATCGATGGTTATTATGGGAGAAGTCGAGGGAAGTGAACAGGTCAAGTACATTCACAGTAACTTCGGTCAGGGCACGTTTACATTTCTTGGCGGGCACGATCCGGAAGATTACCAACATTTTGTGGGCGATCCGCCAACCAAACTCGAATTGCACAAGAATTCACCGGGTTATCGCCTGATACTCAACAATGTTCTGTTTCCCTCTGCTAAAAAGAAAGAAAGAAAAACTTAGGTTTTACCATTTCAGTGAATTTAGATCTATTAGAAATTTTAATAAGTTTTTTTCGATAAAATGTTGTAAATTTCCAAAAGTGAAATAAGAAAGAAGAAATCATTAACATTTATGGAGGGTAGTGAAATGAAAAAGATCTTGATGGTTTTAGTAGTGCTGGGCTTGCTTGTTTTTGGAGTAAATTGTCAGAAGAAGACCAAAGAGGCGAAGGTGGAAACGAAAGTTGAGGAACAAATTCCCGCTGAAAAGCTGGAAACACAGGAAGCCGCCCCAGCTGAGACGACAGCAGTAAAGGAAACAGATCCTGCTGTTACGGTTCCAGCGCCGCAATAATGGTATTAGTAGAATTCCAGTAAAAATATCCGGCTTATCTGGTCAATTGAAAAACTGTAAGAGAGTATGCAGCGCCATAAATGTGGCGCTGCATTGTTATAAATAGTTAAGTATTAAGAGTTTTTTTCAGAGGAAAAATGGAAGAAATATCGGTAAATACCAATTCACGAATAGAAATGCTTGATATAACTTCGCAGCTAAGAAGCGCCATTAGTAATAGTGGTATACAAGAGGGCGTTTGCACGGTTTATTGTCCCCATACAACGGCGGCAATTACAATCAATGAGAATGCCGACCCCGATGTAACGGCGGATATGCTCCGTAAACTCAGTAATATGGTACCCGCCTATGAGAATTATCAGCACAGTGAAGGAAATTCCGATGCCCATATCAAATCCACATTAGTCGGAAATTCGGCCCAGATTATTATTCTGAATGGAACGTTGCTGCTGGGAACCTGGCAGGGTATCTATTTTTGTGAATTTGACGGGCCGCGCACCCGCACAGTCTGGGTGTCTATAACGTAAACGGACAGGTAATTTGCACTACCTGCCCGCTCGAAACCTTTAATCTGTCGATTACTTTTTGTTAAAATAATCCAGTACACCTAAACCGATCGCCAGCAGGATCAATGTCTGGGCAAACCCGTTCCAGGCGGCTGCTGAGATGATGATAGCACCCCCGGTTAATTGCGTAATAACGCCTAATAGAAGCGCAACGGCACCTGCTAAAAGTGCAACAAGAACCCATGTTTTCATATCTCCTCCTTTGTTTGGTTGATGTTCATGTCCGTTCTGTTTTGATTTTAAGAGATATTTACACTAATGTCAACGGAAAAGAAATATTTGAAAAAATACAAAATTTTAACTGTATGTTTTACGGTATATTACTCCGAGTTCCTTCGGAACAATCTCGTGATTGGCATCCCGGGAGAATTACTAAATACCGGTGAGTATGGTAATCTTCTCTGGAATTATTTCATTCAAAATTTTTATAGAAATTCAACAAAATAAAAGAGGGTATCCTAAAAAATCCTTTATTAAATAAATAATTGTCAACCTTAGGCATGTCACAGTAGTGCCACAGTATAAGATGTCACAGTAAAACATAGCGCTTTGGGGGGTCGGTAGCGCTCCTGGAAACTGGCTTAAGAATGTCTTTAGCGACCAATTCTTCTAGGTCTCTCCGGACTGTCCGTCCGATACAGAAAGACGTCGGTGCGCATGCGGTGGGATTAGCCTTTTTTATTGTTGAACATGTATTTTGACAACAATTCCTCAACTTTGTCCGCAATTTGTTCCGGATTGTCAGATTTAGAAAAATTATTTTTATTCCCTTCTAAAATATCGCCAATCATATTCAATTTTTCATTCAGGAAATCAAATAAATATTTATCGAAGATTCCCTTTGGGACAGGCGCTCTTTATTTGAAGTTTCCCAAAATTCACCTTCATCGGTCACCTCTCTACCTGCACGTTGTGCGTAGGCAGGTAAATTTTCTATGTATTTGGACTTAATGTACCTGCCTGCGCCAAGCGAAGCGAGGCAGGCAGGTCTGAGCAGTTTAATTAATACGATATGGATATCCGGAGAAGAGAACTGGGTTTTTACACTTACGACTAATTGATGATTATCGTTTTCTTCATAAAATGGGATGCTTAATCGAAGATTCCCTTTGGGAGAGGATGATCAATATCATTTTCTTCTTTATCGAAGATTCCCTTTGGGATTCGATTATGGTATATTTCCACTTCATATCTTCGCAAATATCGCTGATCTCATCTATGAGTCTGTCAATATTTAATCGAAGATTCCCCTCGGGGACAGGATCATTTATTCTGCCTTTGTGTCGAAGACATCTCTTCGAGATAATGAACTGATATTCCCATGATTTATTTTGTCTCCCTCTCTACGATTCGGATCTCTTCTTCCGTCAGACCGTAAAGTTTGTAAACAAGCTGGTCGATTTTCCGTTCAAAGGATTTTGCTTTGTTTGAAGTTTGCATCGCAGCCTATATTACTGATATAGTTTCTTGCTTTTTTTAAAAATAGTTCCGATACATTTACCCTCTTCCCCATTCTGCGTTTCACGTTTTTAATATTTTTCATGGCTTCATAAACGGATATCTTTTGATATTCTGCCATTTCTTGTGCTTTGCATAAATCGGAAAACAGTTCTTTTTCGATAGCATTTTTTCTCTCTATTCCTTTTTTTTCTTTGACTTACTATAAATCGTCAATAAAAGCTCTGAATCATCAATCAGTTTATAAACAGGTTTTATACCGGATATTTTTTCACTTTCATTCATAATAATAGGAACACCATCTCCTCGTTTTTCCATAAAATATACGCGTCCAACATTTCCGTTTATATCCTCAACCGGACATTCTGCAAGAAGACTTGTAATTAACTCGTTTCTTGTTGCCTGGCGCAAAGCAATACTTTCAATAGTCACAGTATTTGGGAGAGCTCCAGGAGAATAAATTTCAAGTCTGTCATCGAACATGAAAAACCTTATTTTAGAACCTGAAATTGAGTAATCGCGATGGGCAACAGCATTAACAATGGCTTCAAAGACTGCTTTCTCACTAAATTGAGGAATTTCAGTTCTTTGCGGCTCTTTTATTGCAGCTACAGTTTGGTTTCTTTTAAGGAATGCCATCGCCTGTTTAATTTGTTCATCCAGGGGACCTTTAATTTGTAAAGCGTCTATTTGATAATTTGAATCCTGCTTTATCCCCCTGTATCGTACCGCTTCAATAAATGTGTTTGGCAGGAACACTTCCGGATGTTTACTGCATAACAATATGCCGGCAACTGAAGCACGAATGGTATTATCCTCTTCTTTTGCCAAAAGGTTACGTTTTAATAAAACCACCACCTCCGGTTCTGCAGATTTTGATGTAAAACGATGCCAGATCTCTGGTGACAGGTCCTGAATACCGGTCCCCGGAACGGTCTGTTCTTCAAAACGAATTAATCGTGCTTGACTGCGCTGCTGGAACAAGCGGGCAAGATATTCCGGTTTCATTTCACGTTTAGAACTTCCTATACGGTAGAAATATCCATGCGGGCTTTTGTGAACAAAAAGACTTCCTGGTATATCTACTTTAATAATTGGTCGCTCTATTCCCTGTATGTCCGGTAGTGTCATTTTAACAATACGGACATTAAGCGGCGGGTCAATAGAATCATTACATATCTCTCGAACATAAGATTCAACAATATCCAGGTTCTCGTGCGGGATGCCTTCAATTTCTTTTGTTTTGTCATCAACACCTAATACAAGAACGCCATTATGTGAATTACCAAAGGCAGCAAATTCATCGGCAAGGTCTTTACGGTCAGGCGTTGTGACCTTATTACCTCGTATGCTAACAGATTTGAGTTCAAGTATACTGTCTTCACCCAATTGTATCTTTTTTATTAATTCTTCAATACTATCGAACATGCGACGCTCCTTCTCTTATTCGTTTATAGCGAAGATCAAATGCCTTTTCACCGCCTTCCATTACCCGGCAAATTTCATCGCGAACCGATGATTTCTGCAGGCTGCCGGCGCAGACTTTGTGAGTTTGCCCTGATTTTATCTCCAGCGCAAGGACATTTTCAGAGTCGCCATTTACAACAATATTTGCATTGTGCGTAACAACTATGATCTGCCGGTTCGGTTTTATTTCTTTAAGTTGAGCAACAATCAGGTCATAAATCAGATGATTGTCCAGGTCATCTTCCGGTTGATCCAGCACAAGCGGTTCCTCTCCATAAGTAAGAAGGAACGCCAGAAGTGCTGCCGTTTTTTGACCGGGAGAACCCTGCTGCACCGGTATTTTTTTCCCATTTTGCTGCACACTGTAAAAAACTACCAGTAAATCATCGGGATACCAGCAATCAAGGCGATCCAGATTTTCAGGAACAAGATTTTGTATATGATTAGCAAACCGTTTGTCAAAAGCGGCTTCTTCACCGGCATAAATATTTCTGATTTTCTGCTTTAATCCTTTTAATTTTTTTTCAAATTCAGTTGTATGTGCGGTACTTAATTTTCCGCCGGGTAAATAATCTTTATAAAGATCACCTAAAAGACCATCACCCATAACTGCAGATCCAATATCCTTTTCTGATTTTCTGTCCTCACGGTTGATTAATCTGCGAAAATCTTCTTCAACGGATTCTATATCGCCATTAGGAATAACATCAATTGAAACAAAACTGTTTTGCTCAAGCAAAGTAGTCAGAAAATTCCTACGCTTTTCTGTAAGCTGTCTTCTATGTTTTGCCATTTTTACCAGACATTCATCAGTTTGCTTCTTTAGTTCCGCAAGGTTTTTTTTGCGTAATTCAAAAATTTTTAAACGTTCTTCCAATGATTGTCTTTTCTGAACCAGACGGCCGTATTCGCCCGGATCTTCGATTCCGGCATCAGCTAATTCTGTTCGCAGGTTTTCGTATTTTGCAATTGCTTCCTTTATTGATTTAGCCCACTTTGCATCATTTTTTATTTTCTGCCATTTCTCTATGATTAAATCAATTTCTTTTGCCACCAAATTGAGTTTTCTGCCGATTTCGGCTATTTTTCCCGAGGTATCCCTGATATTTTGTAAACAGGCAATATCGTTTTCCAACTTATTCGAAAAAACTGATTCATCGATATTATCAGGAAGTATAGTTTCTGATAATTCCCGTATTTTATCAGAGGAATATTTCCAGCTATTTTCCCAGTTTTCAAGCGCTCGTTGTTGACGTCGGCATTGTTGATATTTTTTAAATACTTCTGTGTGTTCGGATTTTTCAAAAACCAAAAGACTACGGCGAACATCTTCAAGTTCACCTTTGATTCTTGGTTCATCTTCAAATCCGGTCTTTATTTCTCTTATTTGAGCGCAAAGAGACAAATACTTTGTTTGCAGTTCATTCCAATGTTCCTGCCATTCACGGAATTCAACCTGTGGCGCGTCATCCACAATTTTCAGGAGAGCTTTGGGATGCTTTGCCAGTTCAAATATTTGTTTCTGACTGTAAATACGAACCGGAAAACGATGTACGATATCGCCCGGCGCTTTTTGCCATGTGCCGTCAGGCAGCTTTTCTTCAATTGGAGCAATTTCACCGCTATAATTCCATTGAATTCGAAATACTGCGTCATCTTTTCTATAAGTAGCAATTAATGTGGTGTCTTCTGTTAATAATCCATCATCATTACGAGTTTTATACGCTTCCTGATACTTCCTTAAATCTCCCTGTATAGATTCCGGCAGCACCCGCAATTCTTTTTCACGCCGGAGTGTCAGGCGTAACAATTCCAATAATGTTGATTTACCTGTGCCCCGCCCGCCGATAATCGTATTAAGCCAGGGGTTGAATTGACATTTAAACGGTTTATCTCTGCCGATATATTTTGCGTTTTCTACACTGAGTTCTTCTATAATAAACCGTCCATGTTCTTCATTGGGATTTCCGGTGAAATTATCGCTTCGTTTA
>JAHJGX010000215.1 GCA_018824205.1 bacterium | reverse complement strand
TTAATAATGCCTGGATTTGGGCACCATCAGTTGGATGTAAAGAAATTAATTTGTGTTCGGCGAATTTGTATTTTGAAGGGGAAAATAGAAATTGCAAAAATATAGACTATTTTGTAGATATTTTTGGGAAGCCATCCTCTATATCTAAACCTGGCAAAGATTACAAAGATTTAACTTATGAGAACTTAGGAGATCCAAAAATCAAGAGTATTACCGTGAGTTTCAATACAAATACAGGAATGGTTACTGAAATTTTCATTAATTTCAAGAACCCGATCAATGGATTAAGGACCATATTATCTTTAGCAGAATTGCCTTTGTATCAACCCAATGTTGAAAGTCTGGCTGCTGCCGAATGGGTTAGAATGTTTAAAGGATTAGATAAAGTTGCTTGTAACAGGCGTGATTTAGGTTATGATACTTTTGAGAATCTATGCTTTTATAAAAAAGTTGATTATCTCGATTGGTAATTCAGCTCCTGACGTAACTTTTAATAACTTTGAATGACAACAAATTTTCCGTAAATATGACCATCGTTTTTTAAGGAGAAATTGAGATGAATAAAAAATTAATCGGATTAGTGATCGTGAGTATCCTCGGCTTTTTATTTCTGAATCTGACATGCGAACCACCCTCAGAAGCAGAAACCACCGGAACAATTAATGGAACAATTTTAGATGCTATAACTTTTCAGCCTGTTAGCGGTGCAGTTATAACAACAATTCCTATATCTTCAACAAAAACATCAGATAGTGAAGGAACTTATCAGATTGAGGGTGTTGAACCTGGAACATACTCTGTTCAAGCATCAAAAAATGGATATATAACAAATTCAACTACAGTGAAAATTATTGCGGGTGAAGAAACCTCGGCGGACATTCAACTATCACCACAAGGGGTTGAACTATCAGTTTCGACTACAAGTTTAAATTTCGGTATAATCACAACAAATTTAACTCTTTCGATAACAAATTCAGGAGTTGGAAATTTAACCTGGAATATAATTTCTACCTCAAATTGGATAACGGTATATCCAACCAGTGGATCAACTGAAACAGAAACCGATGTAATCACAGTAAAAGTGAATAGGTCCGGGATGGATTGTGGGAATCACTATGAGACAATTACAATTGCTTCTAACGCAAACAGCAAAACAATTGAAGTTTTGATGACGATTCCTAATCCAAATGAGCCTCAACTTTCTGCATACCCGTTTACACTTGATTTTGGGACTGATAAAAATGAAATGAATTTCAATATTTCTAATACGGGAGATAGCACAGTACATTGGTATTTATCTACTGAAAGTGATTGGATTTCCTTTAATCCGGATTCAGGTTCAACTGAAAAAGAAGTCGATGTAGTAAAAGTAAATATTAACCGAAATGGATTTGAGCCGGGAAGCTACTCCGGAATAATTACGATAAGCTCTAATGGCGGAAATCAAAATATTAGCATTGTATTTACAGTACCGGATAAGCCATTTCTTTCGGTCTCTCCAAAAATATTGGATTTTGGTAATGATAAAGATGAGTTAAGTTTCAATATAATAAATGGCGGAACAGGGGAATTAATTTGGTCGGTTTCTGATAATAAAGAATGGATTACATTTTATCCTGAATCAGGGACAAATGAAGGAACTATAAATATCACGGTTTCAAGAGAAGATTTATCCCCTGGAGATTATAATGGCAATATTACTGTTAGTTCTAATGGAGGCACAGAATATATTGAAATATATATGAATATTCCTTCAAGTGGACCACCAACTGCCGTCACTTTGGGCAATCCCATGAGTATTACTTCAAACTCCATGAAAATTCCCTGGTCGGTAAACAATGACAATGATTTTGCGGAATATCGACTCTATTTCGATACAGATTTTGATGTGGATGAAAATTCCAATTTAGCGACAACAATTACTAACAGAAACACTCATTCTTATGAGATTTCCGGATTAAATTCAAACACAACATACTTTTTCAGAGTTTTTGTAAAAGACACAGAAAACCAGACAACAGGTTCTAATACAGTCTCCGGTCTCACCTCTTCAGATATTAAAACGTGGGTCATTAATACAACAATCACTGATATGACTTTTAAATCTGTCTTCTTCAACTCTGAAGATGATGGATATGCTGTTGGCTATACAGGCAGTGGCGGTTCAACTGGTTCTGGTAAGATATATCATTTTGACGGTTCATTATGGTCTGAAGAACCACTGCCTTTATCTTACGGTCTATATGACGTACATTTTATTGATGCTAATAACGGATATGCAGTAGGATACAACGGTACTTTCTTATACTTTGATGGAATAAGTTGGAAAGAATTTGATTCACCATCAGGTGACAGAATAAGTTCGGTGTTTCCACTTTCTGAGGATAATATTTGGTGTTACACGAATTATTCCCAACATTCAACAGTATATAATTGGAATGGAGCAAGTTGGATAAAGTATGCTTTAGAGATTGAATATTTATCTGATATTTTCTTTATCAGCGATTCTAATGGATGGGTTACTAGTAGGGGTGGAGAAATGTATCATTATAATGGGGAAGAATGGGATTACATAAGTGGTCCTTTGATAGGAAATAACGTTTGTGGTGATGGAGAATATTTCTTTTTAAATTCATCAGAAGGTTGGTTTGTATATTCTGGGTCATATTTAAATTCCTCCTACAACGGAGCATATCATTTTAATGGTACTTCCTGGGTAAAATATGAGCATTCTGATTATCCGATTTATTGGATCATAAGGCTACAAGGATTGTCTCCTTCGAATTATTGGGCTGTCGGCTATGAGGGTGTTATTTTCAATTATGATGGTTATGTGTGGAATAAAATCAATAGTCCCACAACTAATGATCTTTATGGATTGTTTATGTTATCCACTGATAGTGGATGGGCAGTTGGTGAAAGTGGTGTAATCTTAAAGTACGAGTAAGTTAAATCTGAAAAAGATCTATCGAATAATTTTTTAAGTCTTTTCCCATTCTTGATTTTTGGTTTTTTCACCAAAAATGTTTTTGTCTCTTATTTTTCTAGTCTTTTTGATACTTAAGATCTTTTTATTTTTGCTTATGGAACGTGCAATTTGGCTGTGTACGATACGGAAGGCACCTTTTTCCCCATATTTTGCTAAAAACTCAATATACTCTTTCTCAAATCTCTTTGAAAACTTCTGAATAAGTTTATGAGATGAGAATCTTTCTTTAAGATTTCCAATAATATCTGCTCTAATAATGTCTGCGTTCTCTGTGATAAAATCATTGATTGTCATTTTGTCGCTCCTTTAGAAATTGTTTTTTAAATTGTCCTGCTCATTAAAATCTTCTTTTGTTCTCAAAATCTCTATTTCAATTTAAGTCATCTAATATGTATACACATTTCGTCACGAAAAGTAAACCCCCAGTATCGCAGTCCTCAGAACTGACGGAACAAATGAGAAGTCGCGATAAATGCGTCAGGAGTGAGATCCCGACGCAACTGAAAATTTTTCTCTGACACAATATTAAGATTCCACCGAAGGAATATATTGCCTTTGACGGGTGAAATACATACCTTAATTTCATGCGAAATTATCAAGAAAACCGTTGGGATTTTTTATTGTCTCATTTCAGTCGTAATAGAGATAGTAAATTAGTTGAACTTACATTATAAAAACGTAATACCTGTTGAGGAGACCATCTATGTGTGGAATATTTGCCTATGCCGGCCCTGATAACTGTACGAAAGTGATTATCGACGGGCTGAAGTCACTGGAATACCGTGGTTATGATTCCTGGGGCATTGCCCTGAAAACCAGAACAAGCATTGAATTGAAAAAGAATATCGGTAAAGTATCCGAGATCGGCGAACTTAAATCCATTAAAGCAAAAGCCGGAATCGGGCATACCCGCTGGGCGACGCACGGCAATGTGTCGGTTGAAAATTCCCATCCTCACACCGATTCCGACAAGCGTATTTACGTTGTTCATAATGGAATAATTGAAAATGTTGATGAGTTGAAGGACTATGTTCACGGTGATTTGTTTTATTCAAAAACCGATACAGAAATAATCCCCAAACTGATTGCCCGGTTTCTGCAAGAGAGCACATTTCCGGAAGCGGTGAAAAAGGTCGTCAGCTTGCTGAAAGGCAATTTTGCTTTTGTGGCGCTCGATCGGGATAGTAATTATCTGATTGCTGCCCGAAACGGCAGTCCGATTGTGGCGGCACTGAATGACGGTAATTTCTATATATCATCGGATTTGCAGTCGCTGGTTCACTATTCCGACAAGGCGTTTTTTATCAATGACGGTGAAATGGTGATATTTAATCTTGCCAATACTTCGATTGAGTTTTATGATTTTTTCAATCGGAAATCGATCCAAAAAGAGGCCCAGCTCTACGACATTCAATTTGCTGACTGCGAGCGTGGGAACTATAAGCATTTTATGCTCAAAGAAATATTCGAACAGCCCCGGCAACTGCAGAAAACCTATGCCGTCAATGTCAGTGATTTTGATATCCGGTTCCACTATGCGCTGGATCCTGAAATGTTCAAAAATCTTCGACGGATCGTGATCATTGCCTGTGGAACATCATGGCATGCCGGACTGGTGGCGGAATACTGGCTGGAATCGCTGGTTAAAATTCCGGTTGAGGTGGAATATGCATCGGAATTCCGGTATCGCAATCCGGTGATATCCGATGATACACTGGTCATTGCAATCAGTCAGAGCGGGGAGACCGCGGATACAATTGCAGGAATCAAAGAGGCGAAACAATCCGGGGCCCCGGTACTGTCGATCTGTAATGTGCCGGGAAGTACGATTACCCGCATCAGCGATGCCACGCTTTTTACTCAGGCGGGTCCGGAAATCGGCGTTGCCTCAACAAAGGCATTTACAACCCAACTGGAGGTGCTGTTTTTATTGACGCTGTATTTAGCGCGGTTTAAACAGAAAATCGGAACCAAAGACATTATCAATTATCTTAAAAATTTGGCGGAAATCCCGGAAAAAATGGAACGGGTTCTGGCCCAGACTGACCAGATAGTGTCAATTATGGAAACCCATTACGCCGTTTCAAATGCTCTTTTCCTGGGACGTGGCGTCAACTATCCAATTGCTCTTGAGGGGGCTTTAAAGCTGAAGGAAATCAGTTATATTCATGCCGAAGGGTATCCTGCAGCCGAAATGAAGCATGGCCCGATCGCCCTGATTGATCGCAATATGCCGACCGTATTTATCTGCATCCGGGACCAATCTTACGAGAAGGTGTTGTCCAATATTCAGGAGGTGAAAGCCCGGAACGGGATCGTGATTGCCGTCGCCAATGATAACGACAGACGGATTACCAAATTAGCGGACCACGTGATTTTTATTCCCGAGACGATTGTGGAACTCAGCCCGTTTCTGACGGTTGTCCCGCTACAGATGCTGGCTTATTATATCGCCGACAAACGGGAGTGTGATATTGATAAACCCCGTAATTTAGCCAAATCAGTAACCGTGGAGTAATGATGAAAATAATGGTTTATGAAGATGAACAGGTTGTTGATTTATTTCCGATAACATTGACACGCCCGGCATTCCGGATTCCCATAGGTGGCTGGACACTGGAAAATCTGCTGAAAGTCAATTTTCCAAATGCTTCGATTGAGTATTTAATCCGGGATGAAATGACGCCGTTTTTTAATTTTCAATCGACTAAAAATCTTGTTAAAAAAACCGGTGAATTGCTGGTAAATGCCAGAGCAGTTCCGAGCCTTGCCAACATTTTAAAGTTAAAATCCGGAAATACCGATCTTGATCTGATAGATTATCCCCATGAGGTGATCATCTGGCATAAACGGGTGTGCAAGGAGAATCTGGAGTTTATGCTGGGAACGAAAAAATGGGCTGAAATACAGGCGAATGTATACGTTGGACAAAATGTGAAAATCAATTCGAATGTTCACTTTAACAGTGATCCAGGAATAATAATAATCGATGATGAAACCGAAATATCTCCCTTCACCGTCATTGAAGGTCCGGTAATGATCGGGAAGAAGTGTAAGATATTGGAACATACAGTGATTAAAGACCGGGTGGTGATCGGCGATGTGTGCAAAATCAGGGGTGAAGTCACTGAAATAGTTTTTATGAATTATTCAAACAAACAGCATTACGGGTTTTTAGGAAATGCCTTTGTTGGCGAATGGGTGAATTTAGGCGCCGGGACCTGCAACTCCGACTTGAAGAACACTTATGGCGAAATTCGTGTTAAAAAGGGCAATGAAAAAATCAACACCGGTGAGCAGTTTTTAGGCTGCGTGATCGGCGATTATTCAAAGTCCGCAATCAATACCAGTATTTTTACCGGAAAAACCATTGGAGTGAGCAGTTACTTATATGGATTTGTCGATGACGATGTCCCGTCGTTTGTCAGTTATATGAAATATTTAAGTTGCGGTAGTTTTACGTTTAATATTGAGAAGGCCGTGGAGACTCAGAAGCGCATGTTCCTGAGACGCAATCGCGAGCAGAAACAAGCAGACGTTGATTTATTGCATTATGTATTCGAAAATACCCGATCTGAGCGGGACAAATTTCTTAAATAAAACAGACTTACTGCATTTCTGAAAACTGTTGCAGCGCAGAATCCATGACCGCAATCAACTGCTCGGCATTGTAATATCCGATAACGTGTTTGATTTTTTCATTATCCGGGGTTAGAAACAACAGGTTTGGTATTCCAACGCCGCCGTATTTCCGGGCGTTTCCATTGTAGGCAATAGCGACATCGGGTTGCTTGTCAACATCTATCCGCAGGGTAATGAATTGATGAGATATTTTGATTACACTGGATTGGTTGAATGTAGAATCTTCCATCGCCTTGCAGGGCGGGCACCACTCGGCCATAAAATCAATCATGATCGGTTTATTTTGTTGTAATGCTGCTCCACGCGCCGAATCAATGGAATATAGCCATTGAATCGATTGCGCTTCCGGCGTCTTTGAACCGGTGCACTGATAAATGCAAATAATCAGAAAAATTGCAGGAATATAGGTTCGAAGTTTCATAATTCACCTTTTTTAATACCTGTAAAATACAGAATTGTCCGGAGATGCACAAAATATTTTCAGGCATTAAAATCTACTGTACTTTTGAGATTAGAATGGTTAACTTACTAACTAAAAGGTAGTGTGAAATTGAGATATGTTTTATGAGAATTATCGATCACTATAAACTGATGAAAACTCAACCGCTTTTAAAAATGTTCCTCAAAGGATTTTCAATTCAAAACCGAAAGGTCTATACATGAAAGCGATCATGCTTTTCTTTGCCAGTGAAACTGATCCGAATGGATTAAATCAGCTTAGAAAAGTTATTCTCAAAACCCTTAGTAATACAGACAATACAAGCACAATCCTGATTTTATCCGAGGGAAACTATAACCTGCTGAACAATATTCCCGATGAATATTCTGATAGAGTGTTCATGAATTTCGGCGTTTATAAGAATTTTAACGAAGCGGTTTTAAACGCCAAAGAAAAAGGACTTCTGGATTGTGATCTGCTGTTTCTGCATACGCCCGGTGATAATATTGATATCCGCCAGGAATCCATCGATATATTTTTTGAATATTATCGGCTAACCGACGCAGGATTTATTATCAGCGATCATTATGAATATATAGATGAGATTTCATCCGGTGAACCAGTTCTGCAAACGTTGAAACCCGGACACGATCCATCCAATATAATTATTCCCAGTCGTTCAAATAATCCGGGACTGTATTGTCATGGATCGCTGATTGCCGTTTGTCCAAAATATATAAATCCACGAACATTTGATATTGAAGTCGATTACGGCTATGACTATGCCGTACGGATGGGCGTGCTTGCTCAAAAAGGTAGTCTGTATAGGATTCCCAAACCGTTGTATTCCTTT
>JAHJGX010000214.1 GCA_018824205.1 bacterium | reverse complement strand
CGCTTTAGTGATCAGGACCGTTGTTTCCTTGAGAAAATAGGCCGGGAAGTTGCCGTTTTGTTTTAAATGGTTTCGATTGAAACAAAATGACTGTCCGAAAGTTGGAGACATGACAGAAATATATTTGTATGTAATTTGAGAACAGCATGAAATGCATCAAGAAAAAGGAAAAATAGCGTGAAGAAACGATTTCGCTGGGTAACTATACCCGGAATTTTTATGATTTTTATTGTAGTAATGTTGACCCTGTCACCGTTTGGGAAGAAGATTGCTGCAAGCGGCAACGACCTGTATCTGAAACTGAAAGTGATGAATGACATTATCGGGATTGTGAATGATTATTATGTCGAGGTTCCGGATTGGGACACTGCCATGGAGGGCGCCTATTCGGGGCTGATGGAAAAACTGGACCCCCACTCCTTCTATATTGAAAAGAAAGATTTGTCGGGAATAAACGAAGAATTTAGCGGTAAATTTGAAGGCATCGGGATCGAATTTGATGTTCTTGACGGATATATAACGGTAATTTCACCGGTGGCCGGTGCGCCGGCGGAAAAAGTCGGCATAGAGGTCGGCGATAAAATCGTAAAAATAGACGGAGAATCCGCTTATAAAATCAAACGTGAAAATGTGTCGAAAAAGTTACGGGGCCCCAAAGGAACGGCTGTCGAGGTCACAATCCGGCGCCGGGGCGTGGAAGATTTTGATGTGACGATTATCCGGGATGAAATTCCATTATATAGTGTTTCCGCGGCCTTTATGGTGGATGACAGCAGCGGGTATATTTTCGTTAATCGGTTCAGCGGAAACACGGCCGATGAAATAAAAAATGCTCTGGAACGCCTTAAATCCGAAGGGATGAAGCGCCTGGTACTTGATCTGAGGAATAACGGCGGCGGCCTGATGGACCAGGCGGTGGAAGTTGCCGATATGTTTCTGGATGGCCATAAGATGATTGTGTATACCAAGGGCCGGATTCGTGGCGCGAATGAGGAATTTTATTCCGGTCGGATTAATGGTTTTGGAGATATTGCTGTTGTTGTATTATTAAACCGGGGTTCGGCCAGCGCCAGTGAAATCGTTGCCGGAGCGATTCAAGACCATGACCGGGGATTAATTATTGGAGAAACCAGTTTTGGAAAGGGACTTGTTCAGAGGCAGTACCCGCTTCGGGACGGATCTGCTATCCGAATGACAGTCGCCCGGTATTATACCCCCAGCGGGCGTCTGATTCAGCGCCCCTATGATGGTACACTGGAGGAGTACTACGAAGATTTTTATGAAGCTAACCGGGATTCACTGTTGGCCGTTGAAGATTCCGCGAAAGTTCGTCCCCAGTACCAGACCTCCGCCGGACGCGTCGTCTATGGCGGTGGTGGGGTTTCGCCGGATTATTCGGTAAAATTAGAGCGGGATTTATCCGTAGACACCTATAAATTATTGCGGCATCCGTCCCGGGTATTGTTTGAATATACAACCCAGACTGCCGAAGAGTATAAGCGGTACAAAAATAAGAAAGACCGGTTTTCTGAAAAATTTGAAATCAGTGATAAGGATTTTGAGATGTTTATTAAAACCGCTCGTGCAAAAGATATCAAAGTGGATTATGAAAATATTCAAAAAGATTCCGAATATATTAAAATGATGCTGAAAGCCGAACTGGCGCGGGAGTTCTGGGGATATGATGAATACTACAAGGTTATACGCACATATGACAAGCAGGTTGAAGCAGCCCTACAATATCTCGGTGAGGCCCAAACAATGTTAACAAAGGCTGGGGAGTAAAACATTTCTCGTCGATAATAATGTTGACTTTTTGGAAATATAGATGTAAAATTATCAGCAATTTAACAAGTATTGAGTGAAAAAGAATGGAGGATAAATTCTGATGTTAATTGATCTTTTCAATCAAGGTGGGGTCTTCATGTGGCCTATTCTGGTGCTGTTCATTTTCGGGCTTATGATCTGTCTGGAAAGAGTGTACACACTGTCCAAAGCATCCCTGGTCACAAAACGCTTCATTCCCAAACTAAGTCAGGCATTAAAAGAAGAAGGCGTAGCCGCAGCATTAAAAGTATGTGAAGAAACGCCGGGCCCGATTTCGGAAATATTTCATGCCGGTTTATCACGTGCAGACAAGGGCGTAGAGGCTGTTGAAAAATCCATTGAAGCGGCCGGTTCCGTTGAAATGGCTTTTCTCGAAAAGGGTATGATCTGGCTGGCAACTGTTATTACTGTAGCACCGATGCTTGGCTTTACCGGGACAGTTTCCGGTATGGTTGGCGCCTTCCAGGACATTGCCGCAGCCAATAATATTTCTCCGGCAATTGTGGCTTCCGGTATTTCCGAGGCCCTGTTAACGACTCTGTTTGGCCTTATTGTTGCCATGACTATCCAGGTATTTTACAACCTGTTTACTGCCCGTGTAGACAGCATAGTTGTGGACATGGAAGAAAACTCAATCAATTTAATTGATACTCTGACAAGCCAAGCAAACAAGAATAATTAAGAGCTGTAAACTATGAGCTTATTGAAGAAAAAAGGTGTACGTGAGGCCGAAATGCCATCAGGCTCCCTGGCGGATATTGCCTTTCTGATTCTCATCTTTTTTATGGTTGCCACTACGATCGACATGGACAAGGGTATCGGAATTGTGTTGCCTTCCGAAGGCGGCGAGATTGAAATGTCCAGTAAGAATATTACCAATATTCTTATCGATCCCCGGGGAACTGTATTGATGGACGACAAAGAGGTTGAGATTCGTGATATAAAAGGAGTCGTGGAAACTCTCCAGATGCAGAACCCCAAAATGGTCTTTTCGGTAAAAGCTCACGCCCGCACAAAGTATAAAGTTTATGTCGAAGTTCTTGATCAGTTAAAACAGGCCAAGACGCGTGTGATATCGATTGCGGAATAAGGAGCAGGGCATGAAATTCAAGAAAAAAAGTAAAATGAAAATCTCGATTCCCACAGCTTCAATGCCGGATATCGTTTTTATGCTGATCTTCTTTTTCATGGTTTCATCTGTTCTGAGAACCCATGATGGATTGAATGTCGTTTTGCCCAAGGCCAAACAGATCGAGAAGCTGGAATCCCGGGTGCACGTCACCTATATCTGGGTTTCCAAAGAAGGCATGATTTCTATCGACGGCAGGCTTTTTCAAGCGCAAAGCATTCGAAACATCATGTACGAAAAAAGAACTATCGACCCCCAGTTGATAGTATCACTCCGTGCCGATGAACTAGTTAATATGGAAATGGTAAGCAGTATTCATAAAGAATTACGTTTGGCGGACGCACTGGCGGTGAATTATTCCACAAGAGCAATGTAAGGACAAAAATGATTATAAGACAAAATCCTGAAGTAAGTCTTAAATTGAAATATCCTCTGATATTGCGGGTTGGCCTGGTGTTTACCCTTTTGGGTATGATCTTGCTGTTTGCGCTGATACCTAAACCGGGTGAAGGTGATCGCATTCAGAAGGAGATTCGCATTGAAATCGAAACAGTCGATATTCCGGTCATTGAACAACAGATGGAAGCCGCAAAACCACCGTCACGGCCTTCCATTCCAATCGAAGTTGAAAATGACGATCTGTTGGACGATGTGACCATTGAAATGACGACGGATATATCCAGCTACGAAGCCTGGGATGCACCGCCGCCGCCGCCGGAAGAGGATGATGGTCCACGGGTACGGTTTATTCCATACGATGAAGCGCCGGAACCAATCGGCGGATTTTTAGCCATTCAGCGCAATGTGATTTATCCGGAAATTGCCCAGGAAGCCGGTATCGAAGGCACTGTTGTGGTTCAGGCCTTTGTGAATGAATTCGGCAAGGTAACCGAATGCATTATCCTGAAAGGAGTTCCCAATACCGGGCTGGATGAAGCCGCTATCAACGCTATTAAAAAGACTAAGTTTAAACCCGCCAAACAACGCGACCGGAATGTCGGCGTATATATCTCAATTCCGGTGATATTTAAATTACAATCGAATTAAGAATTGGTTTAAAAATATAAACAGATTAAATGCAGTAGATTCTACTGCATTTTGTCGTTATTAAAGAGGTATTATGAATACCAAACCAGTTTCTAAGTCTGAATTAAAACCCAGTATCCGATTGTCTTAACCCAAGTTTAACAGAGTAGTAGTTTAACTCCAATAAAATCAATATATCAAAAAATATTATTCTCACTACGGATTTTTAATTATCATTCTCTTTCTGTTAAGAGGCTTAGGGGTAAT
>JAHJGX010000213.1 GCA_018824205.1 bacterium | reverse complement strand
TAATTGCAGAACGTGTGCCTATGCTATTTTACAGATCTGAACAACACTTTGATTGTAAATATTGAGTTTATCTATGCTACAATGGCTGTTTTTAGCCTACAACTGTCGAAGTCCGGTTTAAGATGAAAATAATTTTATCTCAAAAACAGGTCTTAAAAATGATCGGATTAAAGTTCTATCAGTTAGAACACATTAAAAAAATAAGTACTATTAAGGTTTATCATTTTGACAAAGACAATCACAGCAATTTACCACGAAAAGTCATCGAAATTATCCTGGCACTACTAAAAATATTACAGATAATAAACTAGTGGCAGATAAACAACCATTATTATCAGAAATCAAATATCCGATTAGTTTGAGAACAAATATAATCCAATTTTTGATCTGTTTCATCAAGATGTTTATCAGGCGGTTTAATGCACATATCTATATTTGATTATTTGTAGCGCATAGGGGAATCGAACCCCTGCTACCGGCGTGAGAGGCCGGCGTCCTAACCGCTAGACGAATGCGCCATATCTGCTGGGGTGCAGGGATTCGAACCCCGATCCTACGGTCCAGAGCCGCATGTCCTGCCGTTGGACGACACCCCAATTATAAAAAAGCGTGCTAATTTACGATACGGCTTTACAAAGGTCAAGCAATTCGGATTGAGAAATACCTATATTATGGAATCCAGAATGAACCCGGCAGCAAATAACAGCGTAATTATCAAATGCATCGCAATAGTCAAAGCATTGACCGGAAGAAGTTCGTTAATTTTATCATAATTCTTAGACGCAATAGCAAACGCCCGGAATACCAGCGGCAGAGCAAACAGAGTCAGCAGCGTCCATACTGGAAACATCTTCAAAACGGTAAAACCCATCAGCCACAGAAAAACAAAAATCAGCAGCATTTTGTATACTGCCAGTGACCGCCGCTTGAACTTCATCTTCACAACAAGTGTATTTTTACCAACGCTGCCATCGGCCTGCATATCCTGAAATTCATTAATAAACAAAATGAGTCCGACTAGAATACCATTCGGAATTGATGCCAGTAACGGTAAAAGATTCAGCGATTGCACCTGAACGTAATAGGTCCCCATAACGATCAGCGGACCATATGAACCCACTATCGCCAGTTCACCAATTCCCCGATATGACAATTTCAATGGCGTCGCTGAATAGGTAAATGCCAGAAAAAGACCGGCCAGCCCGATATAAAGGACTACATTTCCGGTCGTCACTGAGTTCAAGTATAATCCGATGACGATTGTTATTAGAAACAGACATACTGCGATAAAAAAGGTGTATCCCGGAGTAATTATCTTATTCTGAATCATCCGGCTGCCACCGGAAAATGTATTATGATGAACATTGGCTTCATCATTGCCGGAACGATGATCATAATAATCGTTGATCACATTCGCCGCCGCGTGAGCAATAATCGCCCCGATCAGGGTCAGGAATAAAGTCGACCAGTGAATGGCAGATTGTTGATGATAAGCAACCGCAGCGCCCAGGATTACCGGCGCGATAGATGCCGTAAAAAACGGTGCCCGAAGTATCCCAACCCAAAGTTGCAGTTTTGCAGCCAAACGGTTTAAAAACCTGGGGATCAGTCCAGGTTGGTTCAGGTGAAACTCAAGACGATCAAGCACTTCCATGTTCAGATTTTCAGTATACTCGATGGATAAGGGCATTAATTTATATAGAACTTTTTCGGTTTCATCCGGATACCGATCATCCTGAGAATATTTTTTATTCCATCTTTCTATGATGTTACCGGCCTGAACCGCATCATTTACTTGAACCGCATACGCATTTATCGATATATCGTTTTCATCTGAGGTCTTTTTTGATAGAAACAACGCGTTCACGTAAGGATTGAAATTCAAATGAGCGGCAGTTACCGAATCAGGGTCCAAAAATACATAAAGATCAAAGTCATCGTTCACATATCCGGTTTTTATGCTGTGGCTGATCGAAGTTACATTACTGGAAAGGTAAAATTCAGCGCTGCCATCGATTAGTGTTTTTGCGTTTTCTTGGAATCTATTATTCATCGGACAGGTTAACATTATTTCGTATTAAAAAATATTTCAATCTCTTCATTCAGAGTTTTGAGATCAGTAATTGTGACAGCCTCGACGGGAATTGATGCTTTAAAGAAACGGCCATAGGCTTTTTTATCAATACGGTCATCCAGGTTAATGACGACCCCCTTATCGGTTTTCGAGCGGATTAAGCGGCCTATTCCCTGCCGGAACTTCAGCACCGATTCAGGAACATAATAATCATTGAACGGATTCGCTCCCGCCAGCCTGAGTTTTTCTACATTGGCTTCAATAATTGGCTCGGACGGTACCGGAAACGGCAATTTCGTAATAATCAATATCTCCAACGAATCGCCCACCACATCAATTCCTTCCCAGAAACTACTGGTTCCTAAAAGAACCGATGCTTTTTCCTTGCGAAACTGATCCAGAAGTGCTGTCCGCGATCCGCCAATCCCCTGGGCTAGTAGAGTAATTCCGTTTTTCTGAAATTCAGAACGAACAGACTTATGCACCGCACTTAAAGTGGAATATGAAGTAAAAAGAATTAAAATACCTTTATTAAAATGACTCGCCAGATTGACCAGAAGCGTCGCGATTGAATTTATTTCGCTGTCATGTGTATGACGATGATAGGTAATAAATTTCATTTGTCTGGGATAATCAAAGGGAGATCCCACAGCAACCGAATGAAATTTTTTAACACCAAGTTTTGAAATACCTGTCCGCTCAATAATATAATCAAAGGAGTTTGCGATCTGCATGGTTGCCGACGTCAAAATTGTAGTCCGTGTTTCTTTCAGCAATTTCTCAAACAGAGTTTCAGACATATCCAACGGTGTATATGCAAACTCAACACCGTTTTCATTTCCGTTTGTCCTGACTTCATACCAGAATATTAATTCATCATCATCACCGGTTTCAACGATTTTTAATGTCGATTGATACTCTTCCAATTCGGTGATAATGTTTGTTAACCTTATCCGCAAATCATCAAATCCTTCGGGCAGATCACTCACCAGATCGTCAATTTTCAAGATCAGCTTTTGAAGTGCGGTAATAGTATTAGAAAATTCATAAATAAATGTCTGTGGCTCGGTCTTTATTGCCGGGAATTCCTCTTTAAACAGTTTATACCGCTGTTTAAGTGAGTATCCCCTGTTCTGATACAGTTTTTCAACGGAATATTGATAGACGGCTTTAAAGAAGATTTCAGCCGCAATTTTCAAATCATTAATGTGCTCTTTTATACGAACAATGTCACTTTCAACTTTGCCCAGTTTTTTATATTGATTCATTAACTGGAGCGAGTCAATCAACAGACCTCGTTCGATTGGTTTGGAATTGTAGAGAATATTGAGCCGTGATGTTAGCATCAATAAGTTGATTTTCGAGGAAAAATAGTTATACGAATTTTTCTCAAGATTGTGTGCTTCGTCAATGATCAGAGCGTCATAGTGAGGAAGAACGGTATTGTTTGACGCAGCGTCAGAGAGCAGCAACGAATGATTGACGACTACCACATCTGCTGTACTGGCGTGAAATCGGGCTTTACCAAGGTAACAGCCGTCGTATTTCTGACAGACGCTGCTTGTGCAATAACCGGGTTCCGAACATATTTCATTCCAGATATATGGGTTATGACTGATCCTGAATCCGTTATTTTCAGCTATATCCCCTGTCTTTGTGTGTTTGAGCCAAATGATTATTGGGATAATTGATGATCGGTTCGCCAGGTGCAGTTTGTTGCCGATATCCGCTAAAAACCGATTCCAGCGAGTCAGGCAGATATAATTAGACCGGCCTTTTAACATTACGGCTTTGAATTTCAGATTCAGATCATCGTTGACAAAAGGAATTTCCTTGAAGAAGATCTGTTCCTGAAGTGTTTTTGTGTTACTTGCAATGACAAGCCGTGAATGGTTCGGAGAATTACTTTTCTGCCACACTATTGACGGGATCAGGTAGGCTAAGGTTTTTCCTACTCCGGTTCCCGCTTCGATAACTGATGATTTACCACTACTCAGAGCATCTATGACATACTGGGCCATTTCCACCTGTTGAGAACGGGATTCATAATTTTCCAGAATCCCGGATAAAACACCTTCGGAACCGAAAAAGGTATCAATATCATTTTCGGCATGCTTATGTGAATGATCAGAAATATTTTCTATATTTTTACCGTAAATGTTCACCGGCGCTGTCCAATCAATTGCCGGTGCGCCGGATTTTCCGATACTTCTTGTCAATAACAATCGTTTCGCGGCATTTTGAAAAAGCCATTTATTGGGATCGTTGGTATCCTTCAAAGCAATGTTGATTATCTGAAGAGTATCTAGATCGTATTTGACGACTTCCGGAATTAATTTGAGAAATATATTGCCCGTATTGAACGCATCGGCTTCGGCCCGATGTGCGCCATCTGAACATAATCCACAGTACTCACTGACAGTTGACAGGCGATGATTGTGTAAATAAAAATAAAAGGCCTGGGATAGTAGCACTGTATCATACAACGGATTGTTTAACCTGAAACGTTTATAGTCAGGATGGCGCCGACAATACTGTTTCAGGAACCCAATATCAAAGCTAATATTGTGTGCTACCAGAGGTAAATCACCCAGAAAATCAAGCACTTCAGTCAGACGGTCTTCAAAGGGCGCACAGTCAGTCAGCATATCGGAACGTATTCCCGTTAGATCCTCGATTTCCGGACTAATCTTGATTCCTGGATTACATAAAAAGGACAGGACATCAGTTTTTTTACCGTTTTCGAAGAGGATAGCAGAAAATTCAATGACCGCATCACTAATCGGATTTAGCCCGGTAGTTTCAAGATCGAAGGCAATAAATCTTGTAAGTTTTAATTCCTTTAATAGTTCTTTCATAGATATATCTAGAAACCGGCAAATACTTTTAACACATCGATAACCAGCGAGGGTTTTTTCTTGACGGCCTGTTTAAATATTTTTACTAACGTTACTTGCTCCGGTGTCAAACCGTCTAACGACCGTGCAATATCCTCGTAATCTGTATCAGTAAGATTAATCGCCCATTCTTTTAACCGATACAGGCGTTTTATATCCTTCCCGATAGTTTTATCCCATTGTTTTTGATATTCGCTCAACCGTTTGGCAGAAATGTCCTTATCTTTCACAGCACTGGCAGCAACTGAACCGGCCATCTTTCCGGCTGCCATTGCCGTCGATATTCCACCGCCTGTCAACGGATTAACCTGGTGCGCTGCATCGCCAATAACCATCAGTCCATCACCAACCAATTTATCGAGGGCTTTTGCCACCGGTACTCCACCGGCTGTAGTCGTGAGGATAGACGCTTTTGGAAATTTTTCAGCAACAAAATCTTTTAAATATTCAAGAGCGGATTTATTTCCTGCATATTTGCCACTGATCCCCAAACCAACATTGGCAGTATTTTCACCCTTCGGGAATGCCCATACATAACCTCCTGGCGCCCAATTATTTGACAGATAAAAATCACCCCTGTTTGGATTCACATCAATATTGGCCAACTGCATCTGGGCGCAAGGTTCGACATCCTTTGGTGAGAGTTTCGTATTAAAACCTGCTAAATGGGCAATCCGGGATTCGATTCCATCCGCTGCGATCACAATATCAGCTTCAACTTCTGTCTCTGTACCAATGTGTCTTAAATATAATGTCGTTTTTGACCCGTCCCTCCTAAGTCCATGGACATAGGCTTTTGTGTATATTTCGGCTCCCATATCCGCGGCTATCTCTGCCAGTGCATGATCAAACAGACGCCGATGGAGGATATACCCAATGGTCGGAGAATGAAACACAACCATTTTACCGGATGGTGAAATAAATCCAAAATCGGTTATCGTGCCGGCAATCCAGTTTGGGTTGATATCCACATATTTTGTTAATCCCTCTTTACTGATACCTTCTGCACAGCGAACCGGCACTCCGATTTCCCGGTCTCTTTCCAATACGACAACAGAAGCCCCTTGACTGGTAGCGAATCGCGCTGCGGTGGTTCCCGCCGGACCTCCACCCACAATCGCAATATTATAATGTTTTTTCATTGACTTATACCTCTGATGTTTTTGAAGTCAAAGCCGCAAACGGACACATTTTTATGCAAATGTTACAACGAATACAGATCTCGTCGTTAATAATTAAATCAAACTCGGTCAATTCAATGCAATCAACCGGGCATACAGCAACACATGTACCGCATAAATCACATATTTTCTCATTTACGATGACCATTATTTCACTCCTCAACCTTGAATGTCGGGTAATCTAAATTAAATCGATTGATATAGTAAAATTTTGCACCATAATAATTAATCAAAATAACGAGAAAAAAATAGGGGAATTGAGCACATAGAATAATTGCTAAAAACAGAAGCGGAAACCGAATCGATCGTAAGACCCATTCATTCTTTAATGTGAAAACCATAATAATAAACAACGGTAAGGACAACATCGTCGGGTGCGTAATAATCGGATCGTTTATTTTCATTCCGATAATAAATCCGATAACGACCCAACTGCCCGCTAACCAGATTGTAAGCTTCTCTCCGTATTTTACGGCAAACGTATTCTTATCATGATTTGCATCACCTTCCTGGTCAGGAATTGTGGTTAAAAGAGCCACAGCGCCCCATGCCAGCAGATAGGGAACCATCTGTATAAATACCCAAGACTGATATTCACCTGCCATCAACCAGCCGATTAAAAACAGAATCATACCACCCAGTAAATTCGCAATTACCCCCATAATGGCTTTGTCTTTCCATGCAAAGGGCGGATAATTATACAAATATCCCCAAACAATAAAAAACATCAATAGTGCAAAAAACAGGTGCAAACCCTGGATCAGAAACACAAATAACGATATGCCCGTTAGGACAAAAGCAATTTTTTTCGCAAGATCAGGCCGGATATAATTTTCAGAAATTAAAAATAATTTTTGATTATCCTTATCTGTTTCAATATCCTGCAGCTGATTAAAAATGAATGTGGCCCCGGCGGACAGAGTCAGGATACAAAAATTGAAAAATATCTGCCAATCAATAATCGTTTTCCACCAGACAACAGTACCGTTGACAGTAAAATAGGCTGAATAGCCAGCCAGTGTGATAATCCAGATTGGGAAAAAAAGTGTTGGTCTCAAAATAAACAAAAAATCAAGTGGTTTCAGATATTTTTCAGAAATCTTTAGCATCATCGCTCCAATTATTAATAGTTTTCTTCCGAATCGAGATATTTGCCGGTAAAGCAGGCTGTACAGAAATGATCATCGGGTAATGTCGTGGAATCCAGCAAACCCCGGACAGTGATATACTCAAGGCTATCCACCTCAAGATAATCACGAATTTCCCGGACTTCCTTGAGATTGGCGATCAGTTCTTCCTTTGAGGGAAAATCCATTCCGTAGAAACAGGGATATTTTACCGGAGGTGAACCGATCCGAATATGGATCTCCGCCGGTTCCGTCTCCTTGATCATTCGAATTAGCATTTTCAATGTGGTTCCACGCACGATTGAATCGTCAACAATGATAATCTTTTTATTCTTCAGGACACCGCCAATGGCATTAAACTTAATTTTGACATTAAAATCACGCATTTCCTGGGTGGGATGAATAAAGGTCCGGCCGACATAGTGATTCCGGATAAGCCCAAGTTCAAACCGGGCTGTGGATCGCTGGGAATAACCAAGCGCAGTTGTATTACTGGAATCCGGCACGGATATGACGATATCGGCATCCTTAACCGGTTTTTCCAGCGCCAATATTTTCCCGATTTTCCGTCTGGTTTTATCGACATATTCACCGAATATCCGACTGTCAGGCCGGGAAAAATAGACGTATTCAAAAATACAGTGACGCGGTTTCGGATCATGAATTTTGAAACTTTTTTCTGTTTCACCGTCAAAAACAACCATTTCACCAGGCGCAATATCCCGCTCATATTCGGCGCCGACCAGATCCAGCGCACAGGTCTCGGAAGTCACAATAACCGTATCTTTGTATCTGCCCAGGCACAATGGACGAAAACCATATTGATCCCGGGCGATAATCATCTTATCATTGTACATAATGATAAGCGAATATGCGCCGTTCACGCGCCGCAGGGCATCCAGCATTTTTTCTTCAATTGTTTTGGCTTTTGAATGTGAAAACAGCTGGACGATGTATTCCGTATCAGAACTTGTCTGGAATAGTGCCCCCTTATCTTCCAGATCGCCTCGTATAGGATCCAGGTCAACCAGATTACCGTTATGCGCGATTATAATCTGGTTGCCTTTATAATTAAAAACTAACGGTTGTATATTGATCCGGGATTTTTCACCATGGGTCGAATAACGGTTATGTCCGACGGCAAAACGGCCTTCGAGACTTTCCAGCTTTTCACGGCAGGCAAACACTTCGGAAACCAACCCTAATCCTTTCGATACATGCACTTTTGAATCATCATAACTTGCGATGCCGACTCCCTCTTGTCCCCGATGCTGCAATGCATACAGACAGAGGTAGGCCATGGTTGAGGCTTCTTTATTATTATATATTCCCACAACGCCGCACATACTATTTTTTTCCCAGTATTTTGATATGATTCGAATAAATCCAACCGCGTTTTCCCTTCAATACTTCCAGACGATATACACCGGGTTCAACAGCCATATCGATGCTTGTAGCCTTCCCTTTTTGAATGACCTCACCGTTGCGAATCAAGCGGCAATGCCCTCTTTCGGGTATAATGGCTTTTAAAACCGGTTTTTGCATCGGACCAGATTCCCCCATCTGCAATTCTCTGTTGCCGTCTTCCACCCAGAATCGAAAACCCCGTGCATCTCCTCTTCTAAAATTCGAAATAAATGTCCGGCCACTGCGAATCAGATTAAAAATAGTGGATTCAATCTCGGTATTACTGTTATTTTTTGTCAGTTCACTATCGCATAACAAGTGTGTGCGGATGGATTTAAACATAATTTTATAATCAAAAATCGCTTTGGTGTAAAGTTTTAAAATCCTGATTTTTATTGCATGAACATCAACAGAGCCAATTCCAACCACTTTTCGATCCAGATTGGCCTGATCCCACCAGGCCAGTAGTCGTCGTGAAGGAAATGTGGAAAAACTCCGTGGATGAACAACATTCCAGTATTTATTCCAGCCGGTTGTCAATTCAAGCCAGTGGGACATCATATTCCAGATTTCGATCACCTCAATTTCGGGATAATCCAGGTTTCCCCAGGGAATCGGTGGAAATCCGACTACCGATTTATTGACATCCCGCTCCTCAAAGGGATGAGCGGCCACACCCAGTGCACCTTTTACTTTGACCGCCTGAATGTAATGCTCGTG
>JAHJGX010000212.1 GCA_018824205.1 bacterium | reverse complement strand
TATTGAGGTATGGCTACCATCTTTTTTAGTATCTCTTTCTCTCTCATGAATCTCCTCCTTAATCATTTTTAGAGGAGAAGTATATCAGATTATTTAGACATAGTCCACACTTATTCCAGAAGAGCCATTCAAATAACCTTTCCGGTGAAACGGATATCGGGGAAATTCAATGTCGAACAGGAGTCCGATATTGTCAACCGGGATGTCTGCGGTAATATGTCCGCCATGAAAATTGACGATTCCCTTAACCAGGTAAAGCCCCAGCCCCGTGCCCTTGACACTGGGATTTTGTATATCCGTAATCCGGTAGAATTTCTTAAAGATCTTTTTTAACTGCAGTTGGGGAATGCCATTTCCGTAATCCCGGTAACGTATCTGGATATGTTTATCGGAGTCGGACAGCTGTATCTCGATACGGGGATTATCAGGCGAGTACTTGAGAGAATTATCAATCAGATTTTCAAACACCAGCCGGATTGCAGTCTGATCCATCACAACTTGAGACTGAGAATTTCCGTCGGTTTGAAATTGACCTTTCTCCAGGTTGAACTGAACCCGCAAATTTTCCCAGATGGCCTTCAGAGTTTCATCAGCGCTCATAATCCGGCAATTGTAGGTGGCATTGCTAGTCTCCAGCCGGCCCACTTCCAGAATTGAGTTTATCATTTTATTCAGGCGGACTGTCTCCGTGTGCATTTTTTCAACGAAGGACTGTATCTGCTCGCTGGAAATATCTTCATAGGAGTTCAATGTTTCGAGATATATCTGAATGGACGTCAGTGGTGTTTTTAATTCATGAGTGATGCTGGAAATGAAGTTATCGTACAGTCGGGTCTGATGAAAATGGAAATTCAAATAGCGGAACAGAATCCACATTCCGGCAGTTGCGGCTGTGATCAATGCCAGGCCGATAACCAATACTGCAACATTACCGCCGGTGCTGATGTTAATTGCATAGCGCTGATCGATTTCCTTCAGGACCATGTTGTTGCTGACATAGCGGGCGATCCACAGTCCCAGCACTGCCAGCCAGGCCAGCTGCACAATGACAAAAATAACGATGTGTTTAGCGCTGGAGTACCTTTTCGTCATTTGTCGTTATAAAATCCGGTGTTTTTACAATTGTTTTACAGTACCTGGTCTTGCAATTCCATATACTAATTATAGGCAAAGAAGCCAAATATTCAAACACCTTTAATGATTTGAAATCTACAATAAAACCGGGAGCCGCCAATGAAAGTGTTACTCATATATCCCCAATCTCCGGATACGTTTTGGGGATTCAAACATGCCGTAAAATTTATTTCCAGAAAAAGTTCTGAAATACCGTTGGGACTGATCACAGTTGCCGGGCTATTACCCGAAGATTGGGATCTGCGTCTGACCGATATGAATATCACAGCACTGAAAACCAGCGACCTGGAGTGGGCGGATATGGTCTTTCTGAGTGGAATGAATATTCATCTGCAGTCTTTTCAGAAAATTGTCCGGCGCTGTAATGAGCTGAATATCAAGGTCGTTGCCGGCGGACCGTTGGCAACCATGGAATACGAGCAGATTCAGGGTGTTGACCATTTTGTTTTGAATGAAGCTGAAATCACCCTGCCGCTTTTTCTGGCCGATCTTGATAAGGGCTGTGCGAAGGAAATCTATCAAACTGCTGAATTTCCGGAAATTTCTCTGACGCCGATTCCGCGCTGGGATTTACTGGACAGGCCAAAATATGTTTCCATGAATATCCAATATTCCCGTGGCTGTCCCTTTAACTGTGAATTCTGCAATATTACGACCCTGAACGGTCGGAATCCCCGTACAAAGAGCCGGGAACAGTTTCTGGCGGAGCTGGATTCTATTTATGACATCGGCTGGCGGGGAGGCGTCTTTATCGTGGACGATAATTTCATCGGGAACCGTAAGAAACTGAAGGCGGATATTCTGCCCGCCATGCGGGATTGGGCGGAAAAACGGAGATACCCCTTTTCCTTTACTACTGAAACGACACTGGATATTTGCGATGATGATGCACTCGTCGATCTGATGGTGGATGTAGGCTTCAGTCACATTTTTATTGGCATTGAAACCCCGAACAAAGAAAGTCTGGCGGAATGCGGTAAATATCAGAATATTGACCGGGACATTGTCAATTCGGTGAAGAGACTGCATCAGAAAGGGCTGCGCGTTTCCGGTGGCTTTATCATCGGTTTTGATAACGATTCCAAAGATATTTTCGAAGCCCAGATCAATCTAATTCAGAAAAGCGGGGTTGTCACAGCCATGGTGGGATTGCTGAATGCACCGACTGGAACGCGACTCTATGAACGCCTGAAAAAGGAAAACCGACTGGTCGATATTTTCAATGGTAATAATGTTGAAGCGTCCATTAATTTTGTACCGAAAATGAATTACAAACTGTTGATGAACGGCTATGTCTCACTGTTGCGGTTCATTTATGCCCAGCCGAATTATTACGAGCGGGTAAAAACATTCCTGAATGAGTACAAATTGCCGGTAAAAGGTAAAGAAAAATTAAGACTCAATGATATTGGTGCGTTGTTTAAGTCGATTTGGAAACTGGGCGTCTTTGAAAAAGGGCGCCGCTATTACTGGCGCCTGTTCTTTCATACCCTGTTCCGGTATCCCCGGAAATTTCCGATAGCGATTACCATGGCGATTTACGGGTTTCATTTTCGTAAAATTATCGATTCAATCTAAACGATAATTACCTGCACAACTCCCTCTTTGAATTCACACATGCTTCGGTCCGACGCCTGGACACCCGTTGAACGGAACATATTTTATATTGACATTAATCAATTTTCTGTGTATAATTTTCGCAAATGGATCAAAGTACAGCCATTGAAAGATGAAGGCTTTCTGATCGCTTTTTTGAGACAATTCAGCGGGACATGCTCGTTCAAAAACAACGGAGATTTAGACACACGTGAGCAAGAAATCTCCTGGAAAGATTACCAGTCAGCTGGACCTGGCAATTCACCTGCCCGACAGTCAGGCGGGTCATACAGGAGAAATAAACGCCATATGGCGTTTATCATGCCAAACGTGAAGAATATACGAAATGCGTTTAGCCAATAGTTGTATGAAATGCTTGGGAGGCTAACTCAATGAAAGGAAATAAAATGAAAGCAATTGTAGCTACAAAATACGGACCACCGGATGTACTTCAGCTGAAGGAAGTTGAAAAACCATCGCCCAAGGATAATGAAGTACTGATTAGAGTCTATGCGACACCTGTGAATTACGGAGATATTACGGCTCGAAATTTTAGTAACATCTCCCCTGGCGAGTTCAATATGCCTATGCCCCTCTGGCTGCCCGCCCGAATAGCATTTGGACTTAGAAAACCAAAAAAATCAATACTGGGAAGCGAGTTGGCCGGAAAGATCGAAGCGATAGGCAAAGGTGTGAGAAAATTCAGGAAAGGTGACCAGGTTTTCGCATATTGCGGTATGAACATGGGTGCCAATGCCGAGTATCTATGTATGCCTGAAGATGGGATGGTGGCGATCAAACCAGCCAACATGACCTATGAGGAAGCTTCTGCTGTTCCTTATGGGGGAATAATGGCGTTGAGCCTCCTTAGAAAAGTAAATATAAAGCGCGGACAGAAGGTCCTTATCAACGGAGCTTCTGGCGGGATAGGTTCGTTGGCTCTGCAGCTTGCCAAGAACTACGGGGCGGAGGTTACGGGGGTATGCAGCAGTCCAAGATTGGAATTAACAAGGTCTCTGGGAGCGGATAAGGTTTTTGATTACACCATGGAAGATTTTACAAAGAATGGTGAAAGATATGATCTTATTTTTGATATATTAGGCAGTAGTTCATTTTCACGTTGTAAAGGCTCGCTAACGCCAAACGGACGCTATCTTTTGGCCAGTTTTAAGATGAGACAAATATTTCAAATGCTTTGGACCTCAATAATAGGCAGCAAGAAGGTAATATGCGCGTTGGCAAGCGAAAAACCCGAAGATCTGGACTTCCTCAAAGAGCTAGTTGAAGCGGGAAAGATAAAAACTGTCATAGATCGATGCTATCCATTGGAACAGACAGCAGAGGCACACAGGTATGTCGAAAAAGGACTTAAAAAGGGACATGTGGTCATAACCTTGGACTATAATAACAAAACATAGCAACCATGGGAGGAATGATAATGAAAGCAATTGTATACACAAAATATGGACCACCGGAAGTTCTCAATCTTCAAGAAGTAGAAAAACCTATTCCTAAGAACAATGAAATACTGATAAAGATACATGCGACCACAGTAACAGCGGGTGATGTACGAATGCGAAGTTTTAACGTCTCTCCCCTGTTCTGGCTTCCCATGAAAATATTTTTGGGTTTCAAAAAACCAAGAAATCCTATTATTGGGATGGAACTGTCCGGGGAAATTGAGGCTATTGGTAAAGATGTAAAGCGGTTTAAGACTGGGGATCAAATTTTTGCACCGACCGGATTAGCGGGTTTTGGTTCGTATGCCGAGTACAAATGCCTGCCCGAAGAAAAAACGGTGGTCATCAAACCGGTCAATATGACCTTTGAGGAAGCAGCAAGCGTTCCGATCGGGGCCTTAACCGCATTGCACTTTCTGAGACAATCCAATATTAAAAGCGGCCAAAAAGTCCTCATCTATGGCGCTTCTGGAAGTATGGGAACTTATGCCGTGCAGCTTGCAAAGTACTATGGGGCAGAGGTGACCGGTGTATGCAGCACTGCCAATTTGGAAATGGTGAAATCCTTAGGAGCGGATAAGGTCATTGATTACACGCGAGAGGACTTTACCAAAGCTGGTGAGACCTATGATGTCATATTTGATACTGTAGACAAGAGTTCGTTTTCAGGTAGTATCCGAGCACTGAAGAGAAACGGTGTCTATCTTTTGGGTTCCGCCCTTGCACTGTCACAGTATATTCGAGGCGCATGGATTTCAATTACAAGCAGCAAGAAAGTCATATCTGGGGTGGCGAGTGAGAGTTCTGAGGATTTGAATTTCCTTAAAGAGCTTATCGAGGCAGGGAAAATAAAATCGTTCATTGATAGACGCTATCCGTTGGAACAGATTGTCGAAGCTCACCGGTATGTCGAAAAAGGACATAAAAAAGGAAATGTAGTAATAACTATGGAACATAATAACAAAACATGACAAACTTGGAGATAAAAGACTTTGATAACCGCCTCCCAAGCACATCATACAACAGCGGCTAAACGCTGCGCCGGAGTACCGGCTTGGCCTGCGGCACATTTGCTTTCGCGAGTACGCTCCAGCAAACGTCGTTTAGCCGCAAACCGTTATCGGAAATTTTGAGTTGCTTTCCGAGCACTCTTAGATAAGGTTTATAAATAAACAACAATAAATAAAAGAGCATAATGATAATTGAAAATCTTAAACCATTTGAAGGTCAGCATTGTGAAACTACAGCAACTGGAACATTACTGAAATATGTTGGTATAAATTTATCCGAACCAATGCTTTTTGGATTGGGAGAAGGATTAGGTTTTATATTCTGGAATATGAAAATCATGGATTTTCCCTTTATTGGCGGAAGAATAAGAGAAGATGTTCTTACTCAAAATATTACGGGGCATTTGAATTTAAAATTGACAGTAAAAGAAACATCCTCAATAAAAAAAGCGTGGGAACATGTGAAAAGCAATATTGATAAAGGAGTTGCCGTCGGTTTAAAATTAGATTGTTATCATCTAGAATATTTTACGAATAAAATTCACTTTGCAGCTCATTGTGTTGCAATGTATGGATATGATGAACACTATGCTTATCTTATTGATACTAAACAACAAGGCTGTAAAGTGAAAACATCATTGAAAAGTTTGGAGTTGGCTAGAAATGAAAAAGGGCTAATGTCTTCAAAAAATCTTTCATATACTATTCATACGACAAATAAAAAATATGATCTTAAAAAAGCGACTCTTCAATCTATAAAAAGAAATGCAAAAGATTATTTGAATCCACCTATAAACAATATCGGATATAAAGGGATTTTAAAAACGAGCAAAGAAATCAAGAAGTGGTTTGATAATAGCAAAGATATTGAAGGAGATTTTAAAACAACAGCAATGCTAATGGAAAAAGCAGGAACAGGTGGAGCACTGTTTAGAAATTTATATAGAGATTTTTTGAAGGAAAGCTATGAGTTAGTGAGAATTGCTAAAATAAAGGAAGCATATGAAATGTTTTGTGACATTGCAAAACAATGGAATCAAGTTTCAAGCCTATTTGAACAAGCAGGCGAAACAAAAAATAGAAAATATATAGATGAAGCATCAGAAATTCTTATCGATTTATCCAATAAGGAAAAATCCGCAATGGAAATTTTGATGAAAATTGATGAAAATGTATAGACGCAACTCAAAAACTCTCGCTCCTATCATCGCTCGGTGCTATCGCATTCCGTTATACGCAATCGGCTTCGTAACATCATTAGATTACTCAAACTGCAAAAAAGAATTCATTATGGCAAATGTAAACGATTACGCAACGGGAAAAGTAGTTTCTGATTTGAAGTTGGCTCTTTACATTCTCAAATTTGTGAGAACCCCTCTAATCGGTCCCTTTATTGGGAAACAAATACTCAAAGGAATAAGAAAGTATGAACCGAAACTTGCGAACATGGATAAAGTATTGAAATTGATTCGGAACTCAAAAAAGTGTGCAGTGGGGGAGCGTGTGTGCCGAGTGCTTGATAAGAATTCAGAATTTACGGAAGGAGTATTCCTCGATGAATTGGCAGATGCAATGGTCAAATCGGGAAAAGCGGAGTATGTTAAGAAAGAAGAGGCAATAAATACTTTGAAGAAATATCCCAAGAATCCGCTAATCATATCGAAGGTTGAAGGCAAATATGTTGATTTGTGCCGTACTTCACCAAGCACGACATGTATTTATTGGAATATGCAAAGATGTGGACTAAAATGTTTAAATACTTGAGTAGCACTTCGCCGACAGCGTATAACACGGGCTATACGGCTTCGCTACGCTTCGCCCAAATTTGCTCCCTTCGGTCGCAACATCGTATATGCCGGGAACGTTAGGCGAAATAGCGCGCAACTCAAAAAAAGATTGACTAAATGAAATCAAATAAAATAGTAGTGAACACTATTAATGACGTAATGATAAAACTGTTTTTCCTGTATGTTCTTTATCAGTTATTATTGCATGCATATTTTTCTTTAGTATCACATGATCCACGTTTGCTTATTCCTCATGTAATTGCATATCTTCATGATATTGCTCTCCTCGGAATAGTAACCGCAATCGGTTACTTCGCAACAGCCGTTTCTCCAGCCGGATTCAGAAGGACAGTTAATAAAGCAGGGTCGGTATTTATTACAATCGTTGGAATACTTTTGGCGAGCTATCCAAAAGTTCTAAGAGAGTATTTGGCATTTCCGGTAAATATCTTTGAATCAGATTTGGGCAGCGCAAAGATTCTAATTTCAGATTATCTAGGCATAACAGCTTTATTGCCGGCTCTTATTGCACTAATCCTCTCTGTGTTAGTTTTATTTACCCCGTTAGAGAAAGGCATCGACGAAGTCTGTGGTAAACCTTTTGGACAGGCTGACGGTGGTTTAAAGCCACCGTCAACCAATAACGTTAGGGGACGAAGTTCTCTAACGGGGTTTATCCCTAAAGTTTTAAGAATATCGAATAAAATTAAAATTACCGGCTTGATTATCATCTTACTAATCTTTGCATTTACTTTGCGAAGACCATCACCTCAACCATTTGTGTTTAGTCTGCAGAAAAAAATCGAGAGTATTATAAAAAATGAAAAGCGAGCAGTGCCTTCATTAACAAGGTCGTATTCAGGGACTAAGATAGTTGATGATCAAAACGCGCTGACTTTTTCAACCAAAGAAATTACTAAGTATAAACACATCGTATTGATTGTAATGGAAGGAGTAACTTCAAAAGATTTTGAAAAAGAATTCCTGACGATCTCCGACGGGTTTTATCAACAAAATAAAAGCCAGGCTGTCTATTATAAAAATTATTATGCAACAAACTTAGATTCATATACAAGTTTAATCTCAATGCTATCTTCTGTTCAAGTCCCATACCGTGCCTATGCAGATGAAAGCCTTTTTAAGAATGTAAATACGGCCCCAAGCATTACTCAGGATTTACATAACAGAGGATTCTGTAATATTTTCATCAGCACTTACGAATACCAGCCATTTGTTCCCACACGCAGTTATTGGGATAAGATTTATGATAGAAAGGATCTGCCTTCTATTAACAACTGGTTGTCTTTAGGTTCAAATAGAATGGAATCGGCTACGGAAGATAAAGCTGCAATCTCAACGATAATGGATAACATTAAATTGCATGACAAAACCTTTGTTCTTCACGAAATGGTTTATGGTCATTCACCGGAATGGAGAGCAAAAACCGGAATGACACAGCTTTCTTATTACAATGAATATTTAATGGAACTTTCGGAAAGCATAAAAGAAGAAAATCTATTAAGTAAAACATTATTTATAATTGTATCAGATCACGGCGATAGAGCTAAATCCTCGGAAATTGATAATTATCGTGTTCCGCTTTTAGTTGTTGGTGATAGTATTCCTTATCAGAGCAGAGAAGAATTATTAACTCATCTGGAACTTCCTGAAATTATTTATTTTTATGCTGCTTCGGATGACCATCCAACTTCTTCTGAGGGAATATTTTTTGTTGGTTCAACCGAAAAGTGGGTTTACGGAAAAATGAACAGGCAAAACGAATATCTGTTTATTGATAATGCATCAGGAACGATTCTCTCTCAAAAAGGAGGATTAATACCAATCGAAGTTAGAAATGAATTTCAAAATCATTTAGATGGATTCAATGCAAAATATGGAGTTAAATAGAAAATGCGCGCTACTTCAGCTAACAGCGTGTATACGCTCCGCTCTCCCGATAAATCGGGATCGCTTCGGACTTCGCTACATTCTCACCTTCTCTGCGCTACGGTGAAAACATCGTATACACGCATAACGTTATCCGATAAATAATCAACCGGGTGGTGGGTCTATTGTTATCTAATCATGATCGCAGTGTTCGTGGTTCATGCTGCAGTCCTCATCGGAATATTCGATTTCCAGGGTGACATGCTCGCAATGCATATCATAGGCGATGTGCTTCAGTTCCGATTTAATGGCTTTGGCTTCCGCCTGAGAGGTGTCCTGATCAACTACTACATGAGTCGTTAAAACATGGTTGACTCCGTCCAGTGTCCAGATATGAGTATGGTGGACCGAGCGGACTTTTCCGATTTGTTTGAATTTTCCCTCAAGGGCTGCCGTATCCACTTCATCCGGAACGACCTGCAGAAACACCTTGAGCGAATTTTTAAAATTTGTGATAACATGATAGACAATATAAGCGCTAATGACTATGGATAAAATCGGGTCCAGGATATAAAAATCGGTGAACAGCAGAACAATACTGACCATTAATACCGCAACCCAACCGAGAACATCCTCAATCAGGTGCAGACTGACGACCCGGATGTTCATAGTTGTACCTTTGCGCAGCTGCAGGACTGCGGCGCCGTTGACAATGATGCCAAGAATAGCAAACAGGATCATACCCTCGGCATGTGGTCTGACCGGATGGATCAAGCGTGGAATAGCCGTTCTGATGATAAAAACGGAGCCGGTCAGCAGGATGATACTATTGATAACCGCAGCCAGAATTGAGTAGCGGCGGTAGCCGTAGGAATATTTCTGATCGCTGCCTTTATTTGACAGTTTTTGAAGAATGTAGGATAATCCCAGTGCCAGACTGTCGCCGAAATCGTGAAGCGCGTCGGATAAAATGGCGATGCTGTTTGTAAAAAAACCACCGATGATTTCCAGAATCGTAAAAAACAGGTTCAGGAAAAATGCATAACCGATAATGCGGGTTTCACGCTGATGCTGATGGGCGTGCTTGTGACTTTGGAACATCACTCTGTTATTTTTCCAGATCGTTTAAGATTTCCAGGATATCTTTTTTAAACTCGATTGGTGCTTCCACAATTCCCCAGCCTTTAGTCTGCTGATAGATACCATTATATACCGTATCGTGATACGAACGGATGAAATGAGGAATGTCACGGGTTTTAAGTTCTGATTCCAGGGCGGCGGCCTGGATTTCATTTTGGAGCGTTGTTATTTTTTCATAATCAGGCATATTAATTCCTAAAATTTGTGAGTAGAAATTTTTACTTAAATAATGTCATTCCCTTTATTTTCGTTTCCAGCTTGTAAACGGCATTGGTTTCAACTTCAGTCAGATAGAGTGTTTTCAGGTTTTTACCGCCAAATTCCAGGTTTGTCGGTTTCTTACCCGGGGTTTTCAGATAACAGGCGGTTTCGCCGGAAGGATGAACCATATAAACTGCCCCGCCGCCAAAATGGGCGATGTAGAGATTGCCCTTTTCATCAAAGGCGATTCCGTCAGGATCACCACCGGACAATTCGATAAATACACTCCGCTCCGATCCAATTTCACTATCGAAAAACGGGAATTTTAAAACACGATTAAAAGCCGATTCACAGACGAATAGTGATTGTTTGTCCGGCGAGAATGCAATGCCGTTGGGATAGGCGAGGTTCCCGATTGCTATGGATGTCGCTCCGGTTTCCGGATTAATTTTATATACTGCTCCGTCGGGATTGGCGCGGTCATAATGAAAGGGATCGGTAACGTATAGATAACCGTCTGGTCCCATAGCCAGGTCATTGGGGCGCTGCAAGGGTCGTTCGGGAGTACCGGTGCTGAGAATGGTCACGGTTTTATCTGGATCGATTTTCAGGATGGCCTTATTTCCGAAATCACAGGCATAGAGAATGTTATTGTGAAACAGAAGACCGTTTGTCCGGTTGAATTCAGGAATATTTTCGGATTGGACCAGAAAAGTATCGGTAATGCTATCCTGAATTTTCGTTATCCAGTCACCATAGCAATTAGAGACATACAGAGCAGATTGACCGTCCCAGGTCGGGCCTTCGGGAAAATTCAGATTATCGGCGACTTTGGTCCAGTTTCCATCGGGAAGAAGCGATTTTTGCTCACATGAAAAAGAAAAAATACCGATACCGAGTAATAATATTGCGATGAGTTTAGGTTGTTTCATGTTGCTTCCAATCAATTGGTGAAAAAGTCCAGGATGTTGCCCAAGGTATTGCTGTCGGCTTTATACAGTTCCGTATAGCGGCAGCGGGTGCAGGTGACTGCTGTAAATTTGACATTCTGAACATCAAATATTTTTGTCAGGAAACTGCCGGTTGTGCGGATTTCCGAGGCTTCGTATTGAGGATTACCGCATTTGGGGCAGATATAGATTTTCTTTTCTTCCATGTTCACCTCAATTAAAGGATTTATTCTGTTCCATAAATTCGGTCTCCGGCATCACCAAGACCGGGCAGGATATAGGCATGATCATTTAATTCACGATCGAGAGCTGCAGTAAAAATCGGTACCTCGGGATGATCGGCTATGATTCGTTCCACCCCTTCCGGCGCCGCTACCAGGCAGACAAAACTGATATCCGTGACGTTTCTTTTCTTGATAAATGTCAAGGCGGCCGAGGCACTGCCGCCGGTGGCCAGCATCGGATCGATAAGGATTACTTTGGTTTGAGCGATATTGGGTGGAAATTTTGTATAGTATTCAACCGGTTCAAGTGTATTTTTGTCCCGATATAACCCAATATGACCGACTCGTGCCCGGGGAATCAGTTGCTGAATGCCGCTGACCATTCCTAATCCGGCCCGGAGTATTGGTACGAGGGTAATTTCCTTTCGTAATTTATAACCGGCGGTTGCTTCCAGCGGTGTGGAAACTTCGATTTCAACCGTTTCGGTATTTCGGAATACTTCATAAACCATCAAAGAAGCGATCTGATTTAAAAGTGACCTGAACAGATAATTATCGGTTTTCACATCCCGCAGCGTGGTGAGTTTTGTCTGGATCAGGGGATGTTGAATGATTGTTAATGTGGGAAATTGGTGGTCTGTCATATTTTCTCCGATTTATGTAACTATTTATTATCCAGTTTCTGATCGATCTCGTTCATCTGCTTTGACAGATTATTGAGACGAAATTCAATGGAGTTGAGAATCCAGAACTGAAAATGTTCCACTTTGGTCTGTTTATAGATCATCCAGATAATTTTAATTGACACCAGCAAAATGCCGACTTCAATAGAAAATAGAGGAGGCAACGGTAAATTGACAGGGAACAAGTGCCGTAATATATCGAATAGGAACAGGGTAATGATGATCGCCAGGAAAACCATGTTAATGATCAGGTCCTGTTTTGCGGAACCTTTTCCACCGATCTGTCCGACAAGATTACGGATTTTCTCTTTTTCATTTCTAAAATGTTCGAGATCACTTTCAAGAGTAATATTTTCTTCAACCGTCATATCAGCATCCCTGTTTTGAATTTAAAAAGTGCGTTCACTTTCAAATACCCACTTAATCTACCAAAAGTATGGCAAGAATGCAGCTGTCTAATTTATTTTCCGGATTAAAATAATTACTTATCAGCCGGTTTTAGAGTACACATTTAATGGAATAATTGCTATTTTATCAACGATGAAAAAGCACCGTTTTTCAGCCTCATTTCAAACTCAACAAGTAACAATACAATTTAATGCAAAGGAAAAGCCATGAGCAGCACAATGATTGACCGTTTTTTTAGATATGTTAAAATCGATACTCAATCTCAGGAGGGAATCGAGGATAAATATCCCAGTACTGATAAGCAAAAGGATTTTCTGAAATTACTGGTTGAGGAACTTAAGGAATTGGGATTAGATGACACAAAGATGGATCAATACGGCTATGTAATGGCAACACTGCCGTCAAATCTCAGTCCCGAAGAGACCAAAAAAGTGCCGGTGATCGGTTTGATTGCTCATGTGGATACATCGCCGGAAGTTAGCGGCGCTAATGTTAAACCGCTTATCCATGTAAATTACCAGGGTGATGATATTGTATTGCCCGGCGATCGGGACCAGATACTGCGATTTGATGAAAACCCGGCGTTGAAGGACCATATCGGTCATGAAATAATCACCTCCGATGGCACGACTCTGCTTGGTGCTGATAATAAGGCCGGTGTCACGGAAATCATGGGGTTGTTAGAGTATCTGATTGCCCATCCTGAAATCAAGCATGGCACATTGCGAATCGGCTTTACACCCGATGAAGAGGTCGGCGCCGGGACAAAGTTTTTCGATGTGAAGAAATTCGGTGCTGATTATGCTTATACAGTGGATGGTGAAAAGGTTGGTGAAATAGAAAACGAGACATTCAACGCCTCGGCGGCGACATTTACGGTTCATGGCATCAATGTGCATCCCGGATATGCGAAGAATAAACTCGTCAATGCGATCAAGATCGTGTCGGATATTATCATGGAATTGAATGCCGATCCGTCACCGGAAACCACGGAAAAGCGAGAAGGTTATCTGCATCCCTATGTTCTTGAAGGCGGTGTCGAAAAGGCCAGTGTGAAGTACCTGATCCGGGATTTTGAACAGGCCGGCATAAACGATAAAGCCGAACGTCTGAAGCATGTCTGCGAAATGATGGTTAAACGTTTCCCGAAAGCCAAAATCGAATTGGAAATCAGGGAATCATATCAGAATATGAAAGTTAAAATAGATGCAGATCCAAAAGTTGTCGAGTATGCATTGGAAGCCGTCAGCCGGGCGGGGATTGAGCCCGAATTGCAACTGATCCGCGGCGGCACCGATGGTGCGCGTCTCTGCTTTATGGGGCTGCTGACGCCGAATATTTTCACCGGTGGTCATAATTTTCACGGTAAATTGGAATGGATTGCTGTGCAGGCCATGGAAGAAGCAGTTGATACGTTAATAGAATTAGTTCAAATATGGGTGGAGAAAAGTCTTGAAAATTAAAACTGTTTTGTATTTTTGATATTAACGGTAAAGAAGTTGATAAGATGATGTTGTTAAATAAGGGGCCTGGTCAGCATATTGTACCCTGGATACCGCGTTATCTACCGTCTGGAATCTATTTTTACAGCATTCAGATGGAATCTTATAAAACTCAGGGTAAATGCCTGCTGTTAAAATAGGAAGAAAGTGAGAACATTTAATCAAGGAGATATAGACAATGAAACGAAATCAAGCTCAATGGATTTTGCTTGTGATGTTTTTAGCAACTGTATTGATGCTATTCAGTTGTGGAGACAAGGTGATTCGCAGTAAAGCCGACCTGAATTATGTTAACGGCGAACTGGAGAAACTGGCGCCAGTGGAGTTGAACGCCGATTTGTCCGGATTAAAACCCAGCGATTTTCAGGTATTGACACGCTTACTGGAAGCGGCTAAAATAATGGACGAACTGTTTATGTTACAAGTAAGTAGAGACAATCCTGCGATCCGGGCAGAATTACAGCAATCCGAAGACCCGGAAGATGCGCCGTATCTTGAAATGTTCAATATCATGTTTGGCCCCTGGAACCGGCTGGTAGAGGACCATCCATTCATTAACAAGAAAGAAAAACCCGATGGCGCCGGATTTTATCCCGAGGATATGACCAAGGAGGAATTCCTGAAATTCATCGAAGAAAACCCGGACAAAAAAGAGGCGTTTACTAATACATTTACTGTTATTAAAAGAGCCAAAACCGGCGAATTGACAGCGGTCCCCTATCATGAAGAATATGCTGATTTGGTGGATGAAGCCAGCTGTTTATTGAATGAAGCGGCCGAGCTTACGAAAGATCCGACACTGGCCAAATATCTCAAACTCCGGGCGCGCGATTTATTAACCGATGATTACTATGAAAGCGATATGGCCTGGATGGATCTGGCCGGTGATTTTGAAGTGGTGATTGGTCCTTATGAAGTCTATGAGGACCAGATCTTCAGCTACAAGGCTGCCTATGAAGCGTTTATTTGCATTGTCGATCATGAGGAAAGTGAGAAACTGGCAATGGTCGCGAAGTATCTGAACGAACTGGAAGGCGCCCTGCCGATACCCGATGAGTATAAGAATTTAAACCGCGGCAGTTCATCACCGGTAAAGGTGGTTCAGGAAATATTTTCTGCTGGTGACACAAAAGCCGGTATCCAGACAACGGCTTTCAACCTGCCGAACGATGAACGGGTGCGGGAGGCTAAAGGTTCGAAAAAAGTCATGCTGAAAAATGTCGCCCAGGCAAAGTATGAAAAATGCTGGATTCCTATTGTCAATACGATTCTGGCGCCGGAACCGCTGGCTCATGTTTCTTTCGATGCCTATTTCAATCATGTGCTGATGCATGAAGTCAGCCATGGGCTGGGCCCCGGTATTATCACAAAGGAAGACGGCAGTAAGACAACCGTCAGCCTCGAACTGAAAGAACTCTATCCGATGATCGAGGAATGTAAAGCCGATGTTCTGGGTCAGTACACTTACATATACCTGATGGATAAAGGTGCTTTCCCGATGAATAAAGGATCAGCGTTTGCGAGTTATCTGGGAGGTATGTACCGATCGATCCGCTTCGGCATCGATGAAGCCCATGGCGGTGGCGTTGCCATCCAGTTCAATTATTTTATGGAAAAGGGTGCCTTTTACCAGGATGAGAACGGTAAACTGAACCTGGATGACACGAAGTTGATCGCTGCCATTAAAAGTCTTGCTGAAGAATTGTTATTGATTGAAGCTCATGGTGATTATGATCGCGGGAAAAAACTGATCGAACAATATCGGGTGATGACACCGATCATGGCTGACTATGTGGCTCAATTGAGCCATCTGCCGGTTGATATCCGGCCAAGTTTTCCGATTGCTAATTAAGGAAAGTTAAAATAAAAAAGGCCGTCTGAAGTAATTCAGGCGGCCTTTGTATTCTATCCTGGGATAGATGAGGTTACCCTCCCCGAACGTTAATGAGGGGATTTATGAGGGATATTACGGCACATCCGGGGAGGGGGAGGGGATATTTTGTAAGTTTTTTTCATTGTCTCAAATATCAAAACTGTTAATTACTTGTACAATAATGATGCCAATAAGCATTCATGCGAAAATGACATTCAATTTTCAAACTACTACTTAGATGTCATAGATGGTAAAAAAGTTTCACTACTTTTTAAATACTTTAAAAATAAATTTGGAATATTGATTTAAATCACGAATTCACGTTGTTAAATAGCACTTACTATTTTAAAAAAATATTCTGTATATTTGTCTCATAAGAATTTGCGGAGAATGATTTTGAGAAAAATTCTGGCAATTGATGATGATAGCGAAATTCGGGAATTGATTGAGACGTTTTTTACTTCCCATCAAATGGAAGTGAAAACACTTGGTGATGGATTAAAAGCACTTGAAATGATAATCCAGTTTGAACCCGATGTCATTATTCTTGACATTAATCTTCCCGGAAAAAGCGGGATGGATTTATTGAAAAGTTTTAAAGACCATCCAATCGCTGCTCAAATTCCAGTAATCATGTTAACGGGACAGTCTGCTCCGTCATCACAGGTAAGCGGCCTCGTATCAGGCGCCGATGATTATGTGACAAAGCCCTTTGACCTGAATATTTTATACGCCCGGGTTATTAGCGTCATGCGGCGCTCTCTGGTCCAGACCCGGCAAAAATATGGCGAGATGAATCTTCTGCGCTATTTGGTGCGGCGGTATAGTAAAAGGGATTATACGATATATACAAAATACCTCAACGATTATGAGGACTATCCCCGGTACTGGAAAGCCTATGTTCCGGATCTGATTATTGAAAAAGGCAGTAAATATCGTTGTTATCTGTTAGAATCCACCCAGTCTATCCTGGAAGAGACATTTTTAGAACGCTTAAAATCAATGGCTGACATAATAACGCTATGGCACAAAACAGTTGAACTCAACATCATTGTTCGTACGAAAGACAACGAACGTATTGTCCGGCGGATAATCGACGAGAACAAACTGCCAATAATTGTAAAATTCATTAATAAAAGCTCACCTTCAACATAAATATTTCTAAAAATACTTAAAAATATCCTTTTATTTTGCCGGAATATTTATTAGTTTGGAAACGTATGATACAGAAAACGTTTCCACTGGCCAAGAAAGATTTACCCGTAACTTTCAGACCGGTAATTGAACATGCCCGGACCCAGATTATGAAAAACGGGATTCGCAGTTTTACGATCGAAAATCTGGCCGCTGAACTTCGAATCAGTAAAAAGACGGTCTATAAATACTTCGCCAGCAAAGAGGAATTCGTCGAAGCCGTATTGATGTATAATTTTGATGACCTGTTTTCAAAAGTGGAAAAGCTGCCTGAAGAGCCTGATGATCCCCTGGAACACATCTATCAAATTATATACATCATTTTAAACCATTTGTCCGTCATGAACTCCAATTCGATATATGAAATTAAACTTTATTATCCCAATATCTGGAACCGGATCGAACAATTTCGCAGCGGTGTACTGGACGATTTAATCAGTCGCTTCGCAAAAGCCCAGACCCTGGGGCTGATCCGGAAGGATATCAAGATTGATTTTCTGACCGGTATTATTTTAAATGTTGTCCAAAACGTTTTTCAGCCGGAGTTTTTTATTAAATATCCTTATTCCATTCCTGAAATGATGAAATCTTTTATCGATATCGTTATGAATGGAATAATGGAAGAGGGGCAGCGTTTTAATATAAATTCCCTGGATCACAAACAGCCATGAAGCTGGATAGGTGGATTGAGACAGTTCTCAAATATCCCCGCACGGTGATTGCCGGGTGGCTGCTATTAACGACTCTTATGGGCTGGAATATCCTGGTACTCCAGATTGAACCGGATGTGCAGGAAATGCTGCCCGATGATTTTGCGATCGTAAAAGCTATGGATGAAATGAATGACTTATTTGGTGGTTCCGAGCTGATTTTGGTGTCGATTTCCTCGGATAATATTTTCAGTGAAAATACACTTGCCAAGATACGAAATATGACGGTGGAAATTGAAAATCTACCGTACATAAACAAAGTTGTGTCGCTGAGCAATGTCGAAGATATTATCGGCAGTGATGTTGGATTTGAAGTGAGTCAGGTGATTGATGAATTTCCGGTAACGGAAGCGGAGGTTACTGCCATTAAGGACCGGATCCGTGGTAATGAATTGCTCCATGGCGCTGTCGCGTCCAGGGATTTCAAAAATGCGGCGATTATTGCCATGCTGAATGCCTCAGTCGAATCGTATGATGATGAACAACTGTTCAGAGATTTTGATAATATTCGCCGGCGTTATGAAAATCCTGAAACCATATATCTGGCAGGTTACCCTTTGACGCGTCGTGAGGTGGCTGTGACTATGCAGGGCGACGTGATGACTCTTTTTCCTTACGGAATTGTGTTGATGATAATATTCCTGGTATTCAGTTTTCGCAGTTGGATTGGCGCTTTTTTACCCTTCATTATCCTTATGCTCGTGGTTGCCAATACTCTGGGATTCATGGCCATCCTGAGTATGAAATTCACCTTCATCGGCTTAATGATACCGGTGATGCTGATTGCCGTAACCAGCAGTTACAGTATTCATATTCTGTCTCAATATTTTAGTGAGTGCCGGAATTGCCAAAGCCCTGACAATAAGCTTAAAGTTATAAAATCAGCCATGAACCTGATGATAACGCCGGTATTTTTATCGGGTCTGACAACCTTGATTGGTTTTCTCAGTTTACAGTCCCATGTATTGCCGCCTGTTCATGAATTGGGTGTTCTTGTTTCTTTTGGCATAGTGGTAGCGTTTTTAATCAGCATGACATTTTTACCGGCTGCACTAATATTGCTGCCATTTCCCTTACATTTGCAAAGCAGTTCGTCATCCGGCCGCCTGGACCGGGTTCTTAGCAATTGGGGAAGCTATTTTACCCGACACAACAAAGGCTTTCTACTGGTTTTTGCATTAATTGTCATAATCATTGCTGTCGGTATCCGGCGGATTGAAGTCGATACGAATCCGGTCTATTTCTGGGACGCTAAATCCGAGTTGCGCAAAAGCAGTGATTTCATCGACAAGGAATTCGGCGGCTCATCGCAATTGTCGATTCTGGCGGAAGGTGATATTAAATCGCCTGAATTTCTCCACAAGATGGAAGACTTGTCCGGTTATCTGAAAACGAAAGAACAAATAACATCGGTTACCTCCATTGTGGATCAGCTGAAGCTGATGAACCGGGCATTTCATGCTGACAGTGTCAGGTATTATAAGATACCCAATACCCGGGAGGAGGTGGCGCAATACCTGCTCCTGTATACCTTATCCGGTGATGCCGAAGACCTTGATCAATTTGTCGATTATGATTATGAAAAGGCCCAGATTATTGCCCGGATTGTGGAAACGGGTTCAGCGGATTCCTATCGTTTGTATCTCGATATTTTAGATCATATTGAAAAAGCGTTTGACGCTTCCGAGTTTCCGTCAGTAACGGGCATGACGGCATTTGTTGGCGTCCTGGCGGACATGGTGGTAAACGGTCAGATTCGAAGCCTGATTATTTCCATTGTTCTGGTTTGCCTGGTTACCGCAGTAATCTTCAGATCTCCGGTGGCTGGATTGTTATCAGTTCTACCCCTGACAGGAGCCATGCTAATTGTGTTCGGCCTGATGGGATTTATGGGGATTCGTCTGGATATGGCGACGGTAATGCTGTCCAGTATCATGATCGGGATCGGGATCGATTATACTATTCATTTTCTGTATCGCTGTCGCCTGGAAGTCCGGAAGGGACTCAGTCTCAAAGCGGCGATCCCAATAACATTACAGACCAGCGGCAAAGGGATTTTATATAATGGTTTATCCGTGATGACAGGTTTCGTGGTGTTTCTGCTATCGGGATTTTTACCCATCTATTTTTTCGGATTTTTAATTGTTATATCCATTGTGGTATGTTTACTGGGAGCGTTGACTGTTATGCCGGCGCTGTTAATGATTAGTAAACCAAAATTTATTACACATAAAAACAGGAGTGATGATGAGTGAGCGACTGGATAAACGGATATCCAAAATTCTGTTTGCTGTTTCGGGTGCAATTGTGCTCTACTGGCTGGTCAAAGGATTAATCTGGTTGTACGGCTGGTTTATCAGTTTGCCTGCCTACAGCGCTGGCTGGTGGGGATCGCTGGGGCATTTTTGCCTCAATAATCTGAGTATAATCATCGTGATTTACCTTATTATTTGTTTGCAGGTGGCGGGCTTGGCAGAGTTTCGCTTCAGGAAAAATTTCTTAAAAGCATTCTTACTCGGAATTGTCCTGACACCGCCGGGAATGTTGATTGCCTGGGGTCGGAAATAACATATGTATAACCGCAATTTAAATTGGTGAATTATGAATACCGGAAAACGAGATCATTTGAAGAACTGGATTGATTATGTAATGCAATACCCCAGAACCGTAATCGGGGTTAGTATTCTATTAACATTATTAATGGGATGGAATATCCCAAAAATAATCATAGATCCTGATATTAAATCGATGTTGCCGACCGATACGGATATCATCGTATCCATCAATGAAATGGAAGATATTTTCGGAGGATCGGAACTGGTTATTATATCCCTGAAGTCCGATGATATATTCAGTGAGGCAACCCTCAGGAAAATTCAAATCCTCAGCGAAGAAGTCGAGGAGTTGCCGATTGTCGACAGAGTTCTGTCAATTACAAATATGTTTAAAATTAGTGGAATCGAGGGGGGATTTGAGGTTCAGGATCTGATCGAAAAAATTCCTGAAAATGAAGAAGAACGGGCCGCACTGCGTCAAACGGTGATGGATGATGATCTGATTTATGGAAATATCGTGTCGAAAGATTTTCAGCGTACATCAGTGATTGCCATTTTATCCGTTTCCGGTGATAAAAATTCCGATCAGGAAGCCTACAGGATTTTTCACGATCTGGAGAAAAAGTTTGAAGATCCTGAGGAGATCGATATTGCCGGGCTGCCAATTACCCGACGGTCGATTACCCTGACGATGCAAAAGGATATGAAGGCATTGCTTCCGTTTGGCATTTCTCTGATGATTTTTCTGCTCATTTTCAGTTTTAGAAGCTGGGCAGGCGCTTTTCTGCCCTTCGCGGTCGTCATAATGAGCATTATTAACACGCTCGGTTTAATGGCATTGCTGGGGATGAAATTCAGTTTTATCAGTGTTTTAATCCCGGTAATGCTGATTGCCATTGCCAACGATTACAGTATACATATAATTTCCCATTATTTTGAGGAGTATAGTTCTAGCACCGATAAACATCAGAATTCCATCATTCACCGAACCATGGAACATTTAAAAGTGCCGGTATTTCTGGCTGGTATTACCACTGTAATTGGGTTTCTAAGCTTGCAATCCCATGTGTTGCCACCGGCGCGCCAGCTGGGGCTGCTGGCATCATTTGGTGTTGCGTTGGCGTTATTGCTAAGCGTGACCTTTGTACCGGCGGCTCTGCAATTGCTGGATGTCCCGATGATCTTAAAAACAGAAGGCAACTCCCAAAGAATGAATAAGTTCCTGAGCCGGTGGGGGCGTTTTTTTATCAGGCACCGTAAAGCTTTCCTGATTGCTTGCCTGGTTTTTACTGTTCTGATTGCATCAGGTATTCCGCGCATTGTTGTGGATACAAATCCGATGCACTATTATAAGGAGTCATCGGAAATACGAAAAAGCAATACGATTATCGATAAATATTTTGGCGGTTCAACGCAATTAAGTATCAAAACGGAAGGTGATATAAAAGATCCTGTTGTTCTGAGGAAAATGGAACAGCTTTGCGATTATCTGGAGCAGGAGCCGACGGTGACCCGTACGATTTCCATTGTCGATTATATTAAAAAAATGAACAAGGCTTTCAACGGGGACAGTAGTGAGTACTATGTATTACCCGATACCCGTGAAGCTGTGGCGCAGTACCTGCTATTGTTTTCCATCTCCGGTGATGAAGATGACCTGAGCCAGGTCGTCGATTATGATTACAGCCAGGCTCAGATTATGGCACGGGTGAACGAAACCAGCTCCGTGTCGCTGAACAGGCTTCTGAATGATACCCGGGAGTATGTAAGAACTGAATTTGATGAAGAGACCTTTCCGGCTGTCACCGGGTTTGTCGCTGTCATCGGTGAATTAGTCGATATGGTTGTCCGGGGCCAAATGTACAGTCTGATTTTATCGATTGTGCTGGTGAGCCTGGTATGTATGGTGATATTTCGGTCGGTGGTGGCGGGATTATTATCGATTGTGCCACTGTCTGCTTCTATCATTACGGTATTCGGATTGATGGGCTATTCCGGAATTGAACTGAACATTGCCACGGCCATGTTGTCCAGTATCATGATCGGTGTCGGGATCGATTATACAATTCACTTTCTGTACCGGTTTCGCTATGAAGTCCAGGCTGGAAAGCCGGCGCAGGATGCGGTGATTCGGACCCTGACCACCAGCGGGAAAGGCATTATTTATAATGCGTTGTCGGTGATTGTCGGTTTTACGGTGCTATTGGTTTCAGGCTTTCTACCGATCTACTTTTTCGGATTTCTGATCGTATTTTCCATTTCAGCGTGTCTCGTCGGAGCTTTGACGATTATGCCGGCGTTGCTGGTGATCATCAGGCCGAAATTCATTTTTAAAAAGTCATGAAAAGGAGCGAGTTATGAAAAATTTTAAGCTTGTATTACCTGTCAGTATCATAATATTATTCTTTACACAACTGCTGCCGGCCCAGATAAGCGGACGCGACATCATGCAGAAAGTCGATGATCAGGGGAGTGTTCAAACAGAAATAAATAAATCTAAAATGACCCTGATCAATAATAAAGGCAAGACTAGGGAACGAGAGGTTACCCGTTATGAAAAATCCTATAACGGGGCCGGTGGAATTGACACAAAGATCCTGATCTTTTTTGAATATCCGGCTGATATACGGGGAACCGGTCTTCTCCTGTGGAGCTTTACAGATGCCCAAAAGGAAGACGACCGCTGGTTATATCTGCCGGCATTAAAACGAGTTCGACGCATCGCCGGTGAGAGCAAAAATGAATATTTTATGGGAACAGATTTTACCTATGATGACATGGGTGGCCGTAATCTCGATGATGATACCTATAAACTCTTAGGCAAGGAGCCAGTTGATGGTGTTGAGTGTTTTAAAATTGAATCCGTTCCGAAATCTGAAGATGATCAGTACAGCAAGAAGGTAACGTGGGTAATCCCGGAAAAATGGGTGTTTGTAAAAGTCGAATTCTATGAAAAAAGCGGCGCTTTGCAGAAAGTTCTAACAGTATCCAATATCAAGCAGGTAAACGGTATCTGGGTTGGTCACGAGCTGTTTATGGATAATCTCAGTAAAACGCATCAGACGAAGATTGAGATTCAAGAGGTCAAATTTAACGGTGAAATGAATGATCAGATATTTACACAAACGACTTTACAACGAGGTAAGGTGCAATGAGAACCGGTAAAGCAATTTTCGTTACAATGGTTTTATCCATTAGTCTTTTTCAAATTAGTTTTGCCGGGCTCGAATTCCATGGTTTTTTCCGGAACCACAGCGCATTTCGGACAGCTGAGCCCAATGATGCAATGCTATTACGGAACCGGATGCGCCTGAATTCCGAGCTTTGGGGTGATAATGTCTATGGTTTCGCCTCGGTTGATTTTTTAAATGACATCGTGACCGGGGATGATACAAAGTTGAATTTACGGGAAGCATATCTTGATATTTACGGCAATTGGGTTGATTTCAGGATTGGTAAGCAGCAGGTAGTCTGGGGCAAAGCCGATGGTTATTTTATTAACGATATTGTCAATCCGCTGGATCTGTCACTGTTTCTTCTACAGGACTTTGAGGATATCCGGATGGCGACAACGATGCTCAAAACCAAATTGCATTACGGCAATCATTCACTGGAATTGCTGGTGATTCCAGAGTTCAAACCAATGAATATAAACTTCGACGGTGATTGGGCTTTTAATCGGCCGGATTCGTTCACAGCCGCTATTAATATGGGTGGTGGAATTATGAATTTGAATCTTCCAATAAACTACCAGGAGGACATTCTACCCCAATCCTCGTTGAAAAACATGGAATATGGCCTGAAATTAAATAGTTTTGTCTTCGGTACAGATATCTCCTTAATTTATCTTAAAGCCCGGGAAGATAAACCAATCATGCAGAAGGAAATTGTTATCAATAATCTGGGAATACTTTCAGCCGTCAATTTATACCCTTCACATCCCTGGTTCTGTTTCTACGGGATGAATTTTTCACGGCCGCTGGGAATGTTTGTTTTAAGAGGCGAAGGCGGGTATTATCCGTCACGTCATTTTGACTATGTGCCTGAAAATCAGGCCGAAATGATGATAAGTAATTTTTTACTCACCAAACCGTTCATCCAGGGAATGCTGGGTGTTGATTATCAGCTGACGGGCAGTATCAATGTCGCTGTACAGGGGATTCAGGAACGAATACTTAACTATGAAAATTCCATGAAATTCAATGATGAGATTAATCAACTGGGATCATTAATGGTGAATGCGAGTCTTTTCAACGAGACGGTTCTTCCAATGTGGCTGGTGCTCTATAATCTTACCAATGATTCCTATTTAAGCCGTATTATGGTTGACTGGAAATATTCCGATAGTTTTACAATTACAGCAGGAACTGATGTACTGGGCGGCGGTTCGGATGCCAATTCATCCGGGCAATTTGACTTCGGTCAGTTTGATAAAAATGATAACGTCTATTTAAAGTTGAAATATAGTTTCTTATAAAAACCGATTCCGAATTGCCAGGTGAATATCGTACCGTGTATCTCAAAACCGCAGACCAGCTGACGGTTGAAACCTAAATGATAAAACCAAAGTAAGCGATGACCATTCCAAAAATTATCATACATATTCCCAAAAGCCGTGAATTTTTATAAAAATCCTTAAAATAGGAAATGGATTTGGGGACTATTACAACTATAGCTCCGCCAATCAGAGATAACCAACTAATTATAGTGATTAAAACGGTCCAATTTTTAACCCACAGGTTATGATATTCGATCAGTATTATGCCAGCAATTATTCCGACACAACCGGATACAAATGTCAAAGCCGGTGATTTTTCAAAATCATTGACAATATCATTGAAGTTAATCGTACCAATTAAAACAGCAATACCGGTTGAAATGTAAATAACAGAGATGATTTTCGCGATTAAGATTGATAATTCCATTTCCACACTCCTTTTAATACTGTAAAAAAATATAGATTATTTTAAGGAATATTTCCTTTTAACCTTTTTATTTCTTTGTCGAAATCCGATTCGTAATTCTTATCCTGTACCGCCCTGAATTTATCATATTGTTCTTCTGCTAATTTCCTGGCAATATCTGCTGAAATACTTCCTGCATTTTTTAGAACTGAATAATCATTGAATTGAAGAAATGCATCCAACTTGTCACCCCAATCTTTCATCCGCATTGGAATTTGGCGTTCTGCTTGATTTTCGGCATAATCGAGATACATGGTAACAATGCGGTTCAAATTGCTTATCTCTTTTTCATTCAGATAGTTTTTGGCAATGGGAACATCCGACTTTAAAACCTTCCCTTTGGGTGATTTTTTCCACGTAGTTAGACCCATATTAGGCAATTCGGCTTTTGCCCTCAAAGCAATTATCTCTGCCGCCGTATGGCCTGTTATCGCCCAATGTAATTTATTCTGAACGGTTTTGTAAAACATTTGTGTTGTTTCGGCCTTGGGGTCATAGTCGATACTACACTCCGAATAAATATCGGAAATTTTCTGATAAAAACGACGCTCGCTGGCACGGATCTCCCTAATCCGTTCGAGCAACTCATCAAAATAATCCTTCCCAAACAGCTTTATGCCTTGTTTTAGACGCTCATCGTCCAATACGAAGCCTTTGATAATAAACTCCTTTAACGTCTTCGTTGCCCAGATACGGAATTGAGTTGCCTGATGCGAATTTACCCGGTAGCCAACCGATATTATAGCATCAAGGTTGTAAAACTCAAGCTTACGTTTTACTTCTCGTCCTGCTTCGTTTTGAACTGTTCGGATTTTCCGAACAGTTGCTTCTTTTTGCAGCTCATCACTTTCGTAAATATTCGATAAATGCTCGCTGATAGTCGATTTTACCACTCCAAACAATTCGCCCATGGCTTTTTGAGTAAGCCAGACGGTTTCATCCTGTAAAATTACTTCAACTTTGACAGTTCCAGCGGGAGTTGTATAAAGAATGATTTCAGAACTGTTACTCATAACCTAATTCTTTTCGCATGGTGATTAAAATATCTTCATTTAAAGTTACAAATTGTTTCCATCTTGTATCGTGCCCCATTGTGGTTAGTTTTTCCTGCATTTTTTGTGCATCATTGGTAGAAATTGTGCCAAGTACATTTTGAAACTCATTATTAAAGTCAGTGGCAAGAAATCGATACTGTTCTATTAATGGACAAAGCTCTTTACTGCAAACTAAGAGTAATGATGATAACTCCTGTCTTAATATCAATAAAGGTTCAGATGCTTTTTTAACAAATTCCTGAAGTTTTTCATTGAAGCGTATCAATGCTGAATTAATTTGTTCTTCATCACCCGTTAAAATCTCTTTGTAAAAATCGGTTGAGATTCCATAAATCATATTTGGGTCGGTTCTGACATTATTCATCAGTTCATCAGTTTTTTTCATGTAGCCAGAATAAACTTCAAAACGCCTGTCTGCAAGTTTATCTTTCCGTTGAGATTTGCGATTGATGAAGAATTGTAGTATCCCCCAAGACCACCCTAGGAAAGCGAGAGCGATTAGAACAAAATCTTTAATTTCCATTACACCTCACCCTCTACAATTTTAATTTCTTCTTCTGTCAAATCGTACAGCTCATATACCATCCGGTCTATCTGCTGTTCAAGGTCGGTAGTGTCTTTGCCTTGTTTTTTGGCGGAGAGGATTTGGTCAACTTTTTCTATGAAAGGTTTTTGGTCACTTTCCTCCAACGTTGGGATTATAAATTTTTCAATCGATGTTTTCTTCAAAACAAAAGCACCGCCTGCCGTATATTCCCCTACTTGAATGAAAAAATATTGATACAATTTGGAATTAAGTAATGCCAAAATGAATTTTATGTTTATTCTATTTGAGATTAAGAAAAATGACGCGCTTGTTAGGAAATAGCCTTCATCATCATAGGCAAAATCCCAATTGCCTGAAATCAACCCCCAAATTATTTTTGGTTTTGAAAAATCATTTATAAACGCACAACTCCTTAGATTAGTCCAATGTTTGCCTTTGTCAGAACGATTTTCAACTTTACCATTTGTTTTTAAATTAATAGTTACAAAATGCTCATAAATTAATGGGAAGTCTCTTTCCACATTAATGGGTTCGCTAACTTCTTTAATTCCATTATGAGAATTTATAAGCCATAGGTCTTTAAAATTTATCTTGTATCTATTTATATGTTCTCCCTTTAAAGCCTTTTTAATTATTGCATTTGATTTTTCATTGTTTTTAGTAAAGAAATTATACTTGTCCTTGTCTATTAAAAATGCATCATCAAAACCAGTAGTTAAGCCTCTTTTAATTTTTATATCGGCAATCTTTCCAATTGGAATGCCGTTAGCCTTTACCTTGGCTATAATTGCATTTGATTTTGTATCATTAAATAGCCAATTATCATTTTTCAATGAACTTTGTTCCATTAAAATACTATGCTTTTTTATTTCTTCAATATCCTCAAGTGTTTCGACTTTTTCTTTAAAAAACTTTGTGTATTTAAAAGTTTCAGATAGTGTGATATTTGTAAAAGTAAATATTGCACTTGATACTAATACTTCATAAAAAATTGGAACTTGTTCAAAATTTATAATAGAAATAAATGGAAAATTTGAAAGGTATTTTCTTAATGGTCTGCCATATTCTGCATTGAAAAATTTATTTGAGTTAATTACACTGATTATGCCTTTTGGTTTTAAAACCTTCGTAAATTTTTCAAAGAAATATGAACTAATGTCAGCAGTGCCAGAATAAACAGCATATTCCGATTTTAAATGGCTACTTAAATATGCAAGCTCTCGATGTTGTATATATGGCGGATTTGCTATAACCACATCGAATCCTTCAAACTCTCCATCAATATTCAGCACCTCAGGAAACTCGAAACGCCACTCGAAAGCGTTTTTGTAAATGGCGCTATTCTTGATATCCTCGATTATCTGTTCCTGTTTCTGGATGGCTTTCGTCAATTCAGCGACTTTTTTCTCCCAGGCTTTTTTCTCTTTTGCGGTTTGATCAAAGAGGCTGACCTGGTTGGTAAGATTAAATAGTTTGCCTTTCAATTCATGTAATTTTACAAATCGTTTATCCGTGTGCTGGATTTCGATTTCGAAGTTGTTCTTGATCTCGTCAATCAGTTTTAGCATCGCTCGTTTTTCGTCTTTGTTTCCGGCATTGCGGTAGGTCATTACGGCAAGGCGGTAGCTGGTGATGTTCCATTTGCTTTTTTGCAAAGCCTTTTTCAAATCGGCGTCCAGGGCATAGCGACTGACAAGTGAATTTCCGCATTTGATATTAATATCAATATTAGGCAGGGTTTCCAGTTCGGTGTAATCGGGGGCTTTGTAATAAGAACTTTTCAATAATTCGATCCATAGACGCAGTCGACAGATTTTAACGGAGTTGGGATTGATGTCCACGCCAAACAGACAGTTTTCGATAATGGTTTGCCGTTCGTTAAAAATAGTTTCCTGGACCCGCTGGCTCTCCTTGTTTTGGTAGTTATATTCAAAGATGCCGTTGTCATCGGATATGATTAGTTCGTCGTTATCGACCACAATTTCATAATCGCGTAACCGCTTGCCGTCCTTATCGATCAGGATACCAAGTTCTGATTTTATGACGATTATTTCATTGAGACATGAAACCAAAAAGTGCCCTGAACCAACGGCAGGGTCGCATATGCGTAGCGCATTTATTATCTCGTTGGTGGTTTTAATATCTATTTTATCAATACGGTTATAGAGTTCTTCGAATGTGCTTACTTCTGCAATTTTATTTGAGTTGAAATATTCATTAAATTTCTGAATAACAGCCAATCTGAGTGCTTGACGGCTCATATACATGGTAATAAAACCGGGCGTAAAAATTGAGCCGTCTTTGTAGCCGTTAATCTTTTCAAACACTTTACCAAGTACTGAAGCGTTAATAATGGTTTTATTGTCCTCGGCAATATCTTCGCCGCCTTCGCTTGCAAAGTCGTAAGCATCTAAAAATTTGAAAAGATATTCGAGTGCAGGTAAATAACGGCTTTTCTTTTTATCGCCCTTTAAAATAGTTGTAATAATCAATTCGACGGTTTCTGAATTGTCAAGCGAATTGATTTTTATGGTGGCATCTTCTAATTCCGAAATTTCAAACAACGAACTATTCAAATATGGAACACGGGCATATTTCTCATGTATTGATGAAGACCGCTCATTGATATTGCGTGCCAATACCTGATGAAAGAGTTTGTAGAGTTCATCATAGTCATGAATCATCTCAGAATTCAAAAAGCGATAATCCTTATTACCTTTATGATAGGTGATCAGCTGACCTTCAAGCAACTTTAAAAACAATATTCGATTAATCCATGTAAGACTTAATTCAAGAGCTACTCCGAAAAGTTGTTCATCTCTGGTTAGGCCGAAAACGGTTTTGTCTTTTAATTTGTGCAATGAGTCTTCGGTGATGAGAATATTGATTGCATTCTCAATCAATGAACCAGCCTGTTTATCTTTTTCTTTTCTGCGAATAATGTTTTTAGTGCCCACTTTTACTTCTTCAAGTCCGATTAAATGCAACAATTCTTTATAAAATTTTTCACTGAGCGAATTGCTGTCATTGGTAAACGGTACTCTTAAAAGAAAGAAAGGTGAAAGTAGTTTTTGTAATGCAATCAGGTTTTTATCATCAGCCTTATTTTCATTCCTTAAGATTTTCTCGTAATCCCTTATATCGAAGTAAGTACACGGTACTTCTTCATCTAAATTCTCGATAAAAGGCTGTGCAATATCATTATAAAAAAGGTTGGTATCTTTTGTAACTTTTTTACCGTCTCGCCAATCCTCGTATTGTTTAACAAATGATTTATTTCGGTAAAAAAGTTTTTCAAAATATGACGCATCAAAAATGTACCATTCATACACGTTTGTAGCTATCAGGTATTTGATGTCGATATTGTTTTCTTCGATACGTTCACGCAAAAAGTAGAGTACAAGTTCATGCAACGCTTTAGCGTTTGGTTTAGTATCCGACAGCATCTCAATTTTATTGCCCGGTCTTTTTGCCTCAATGATAACGCCAACTTTATCTTTATTGGTTTTGCCCAAATGGATTACAAGGTCTTTGGTGTCTTTGGTATTTATTTCGTTGGTTTCTTTGTAGTACGTATCTCTCAGGAAGTCACGGATATGGTTTTTTTGGTTTTCTTCTCTTTCAATTTCATCAATATTGTTTAAAAGCCGAATCAAGTTTGATTTAAACAGTTCAATTTCACTTCTCAAAGGCCGTTGCTTTAAAAAGGCTTTATTGAGTGATTTCTTAGGATTTATCTTAACAATTCTCATAATTAAACTGAAATTCTGTGAATTAACGAAAATTCACTACGGTATTGAATAAATCAGAAGATACGACTCTACTTTCCGAACAAAATCTTTTCACGTTGGCGGCAACCTGATTCATTTGTTTGAATAATACGGAAGGAAAAGAATAATGGCAATCAAAATTATGGGGATTCATTAGCTTCGGATTGACGTTTTTCTGTCTCTCGTTGCAACGCTGAGCATTGCGACAAGAGTTTGACAATCCACTGTATGCTGATCGTCATGACGCACCCGACCGGCGGTGAGCGACGTGACAAGAAAAAAACTGGTTCAGGGCGGCTATCTGTGAAATAAACAATGATATTCCGGGATTTATCAAGAATTGCCAGATGAATATCGTACCGTGTACCTCAAAACCGCGGATTAGCTGACATTCGAAACGAATGATGTATGCTAGATACTGAATTTTCACATGTCTGTTTTTTATTTTATGAAGTGATGTTAACAAGGAATATTTTTTAGGAAAGAGTGGGTTAGCAATATATTTTATCAACAGGTATAGTCTGTGCTATATTGATGAAGAATTACAGATTGGAAAATCATTTTACTTGCGCTTTTGACGTGATATCCGTATCATTTCAATGTAAAAACATCGGGATAAAAGAAGGCAACATCTGATAGGCGAATGATCATAAAATATATAATTTACACCTACTTTTCGGGATTATCCGGAAATTCATTGTTTTACATTCATTTTAATTGGACTGATGTAAGATGAATCGAACTCATTATTTTAATTATATTGAAAAAAAATTAAACGTGCTTGCCACGAGAATTAATTCTAGAGGCAAGTTGAATTTATTAGATATGCACTCCCAATCAGAGTATTTCTATATGCATTTTTTCAATGTACTATTTAACTGGGAACTTAAAAATCTTAATGAAGTATTTCATAACGTAGAAGCAATTGATTTAATTGACAATTCAAATAAATACTTTATTCAAGTTTCAGCAACCAATACAAAGAAGAAAGTTGAATCTGCTTTAAATAAAAATACAATGAAAAATTACCCGGGTTATCACTTTAAATTTATATCTATATCTAAAGATGCCAGCAATTTAAAGAAAATGACTTTTATAAATCCATATAGTGTAACTTTCAATCCTCTTACTGATATTTATGATAAGGATTCTATTTTAAAACATATTTTATCATTGAAAGTTGAAGATCAAAAAATTATATATCGTTTTATTAAGAATGAATTAGGTGCTGAAGTTGACGATGTTAAATGGGAGTCAAATCTTGCAATAGTCATCAATATCTTATCAAAAGAAGATAGGGACAAGCAAGATCAACCCATTGTTATTAACAGTTTTGAAATTGAACGTAAGTTAACATATAACAATCTGAACGATGCAAAGTATGTAATTGACGACTATAAAATTCACCATAACCGTGTAGATAAAATATATGCGGAGTTTGATACATCGGGTGTTAATAAAAGTAGTACTGTGTTGGCAACCATTAGGCAAGAGTATATCAAAGCAAAAACAACAGGAACGGACGACGAGTTGTTTTTTCAAGTAATAGAGAAAATTCAAGAAAAGATTTTGAATAGCGCCAATTATGTTCAAATTCCAATTGAAGAATTAGAAGAATGTGTGAATATCCTTGTGGTAGATGCTTTTATTCGTTGCAAAATATTTAAAAATCCTAAAGACTATAATTATGCTTCTACCTGATAACATACATCCTGAGCACAGTATCTATTATAATGGAGCAATAGTTTTGCAGTCTTTGCAGCGTCAAACAAAACAGAGTATATTAGGATTATATCAAAATGTAAAACAGCAAAAGGATATGACTTTTCCAGTTTTTATATTGTGTTTAGACTGGTTGTTTTTACTTAATATTGCTGTAATAAACGATCACGGGGATGTCGAATTATGTTCATAAAATCACTCGTTATATCAAGTGAACACAAAAATATTCGTGATATTCCTTTCCGAAACGGAATTAACTTAATTATAGATGAGACTCTAAACGCCGACATTGAAGCAACAGGCAATAACGTTGGAAAAACAACCGTTTTAAAACTGATAGATTTTTGTTTGGGTGGTAATCCCAAGAGTATTTATGTTGATCCTGAATCAAAAAGAGAGCAATATAAGTTGGTAAAAGATTTCCTGATTAATAATAAGGTGCTGATTACTCTTGTGCTCACTGAAAACATAGACGATGAAAATGCTAGGAAAATTGTAATTGAAAGAAATTTTCTACATTGGAAAAAAATAATCCGAAAAATTAATGGGAGAAATTTAACTGAAGAAGAATTTGATATTGAACTTTCTAATCTAATTGTTCCTGAACATTATGCGGAGAAACCAACGTTCAGACAAATCATTTCACACAATATTCGGTATAAAGATGAAAATATAAACAATACCTTAAAAACATTAGATAAATATACATCTGACGCTGAATATGAAACTTTATATCTATTTTTATTGGGCTGTGAGTTTAATAAAGGTAATTCTAAACAAGAGATATTAGCGAAGATACAACAGGAAAATACATACAAAAACAGACTTGAAAAAAATCAAACAAAAACAGCTTATGAGACGGCACTTTCTCTCATAAACTTTGAAATTGATGAACTTAATAAAAAGAAAGCGAACTTCAATATAAATGAGAATTTTGAAACTGATTTAAAGGATCTAAATAGCCTTAAATATCAGATAAATAAAACGAGTTCAGGAATAAGTATACTGAATATTCGAAGAGATTTGATTATTGAAGCAGAACAAGAATTAAATTTCAGTAAATCGGAAATTGATCTTCAACAATTACGGCTAATTTACCAGCAGGCAACAAACCAAATTAGCGGTATCCAAAAAACCTTCGATGATTTAGTACGATATCATAATCAGATGATTGTTGAAAAAATAAAATTTATTACAAAAGAATTGCCTGATCTCGAAAACAATATTCGAATTAAAAATGAGCATTTAAAAAAAATACTAGCAGAAGAAAGTATTTTATCATCAAAAATTGCAAAAAGTGATTCGTTTGAAGAATTAGAATTACTCATAGGTGAATTAAATGAAAAATTTAGAAAGAAGGGTGAATACGAAAATATCGTTCAACAATTAGAGGAGGTTGAAGACTCAATTGAAACATATAATAATCAATTGAAAGAAATTGATGATGAATTATTCTCCAATGATTTTGAACAAACTGTAAAAACTCAGATTAACAAATTCAATAAATACTTTGCCACAATTTCGAATAATCTATATGGTGAACAATACTTGTTGAAATATGATATTATCACAAATAAAAAAAAGCAACGATTATATAAATTCAGTGCGTTTAACACCAATCTAAGTTCAGGGAAAAAACAAGGTGAAATTTCATGTTTTGATATAGCATATACACTTTTCGCAGATGAGGAAAATATTCCTTGTCTGCATTTTTTACTGAATGATAAAAAAGAGTTAATGCACGATAACCAATTAATGAAAATCGCAGAACTTGTTAATAGAAGCAATATCCAATTTGTAGCTTCTATATTAAAAGACAAACTGCCAGAAGAATTGGATAATGAAGATTATTTTATTTTAAAACTTTCTCAACAGGACAAGTTATTTAGGATAGAGAATATTTAATAATGCATGAAGTGGATTTGAATCAATTTTCTTTTCAATGTCGGAAATTTACCATAAGAGAAGATCAAGAATTCGGCAATCTCGAATACACTATTACTGGTATTGTGCTCGAGGTGGCTGAGTGGTTTAAAGCGGCAGATTGATAATCTGTTGAAGATCCTCAGATCTTCCAAGGGTTCGAATCCCTTTCTCTCCGCTATAGAAAGGGCTTATCAAAATGATAAGCCCTTTAAACGGATTCTAAATTATCTTGAGCACACAATTCTACTTCAAGTGGCTATCTCCATTGTATATTTGATTCACTCCACCGATTTTAGTATTAGGGATTCAGATTTGGACATTATCCAGTCTTGGTACTTATAGTCTGATTTCTTCATTCTGAAAAAGTGAACATAGAGCAAATGGTAATGAATATCAATTCAATTCAATCAAAAACCATTAATACTATTACCCAATATTGATAGAATATCGATCGCCGTCTGTTTGCTGTTTTTGCCGACCTCTTTGGATGGGCCGACGCAGGAGGGGCAGCCGTCTTTGCAGACACAGGATTTAATCAGTCGATAAGTGTTTTCAATTAATTCCTCATGGGAATCGAAGAGCAGAGGCGTAAATCCGATGCCGCCGGGATAATTATCGTAAATGAAAATCGTCGGCTGGAATTTCGTCAGTTCATCAGGGTTGAGTTTGACGGAGGGAATATCTTTCGTGGCCGGAGTGTAAATACCCCGCTCGGTGATCGTGTTCATGGCAAACCACTCGGAACTCTTATCGCCGACCGCCCGATGAATATCGTGAGACTCGCTCATGATTTTCAAAGTGGCCACCGAATGCAGGGCTGTACTGATGCCCATAATTCCATCGATAATGTCGGCTCTGGAATGATTTACTCGTTTCAACAGGTGTTCGGGAATAGTGAACCAGTACGCCGTGGTGGCCATTTCCAGATCCGGGAGATTGATTTTGCCGTAACCCACATTTTCCATGCTGTAAAACTTGATTTTCTTATATCCAACGACTCGTGTGACGACCTGGACTTCGCCCTTGAACACATCCACCGCAGTGGATTCACGTTGTTCATCGTCGGATAATACTTTGACGTTGGTGTAATCAATGGAATCGGTGTAATAGTCGGAATCGGATTTGCGGACAAAGGCTTTCCGTCCGTCCCAATCCAGTTCGTCAACGATATATTCCTCACCCGAAGCCATATAGATTGCATCGGGATAGATGGTCATTGCCGCGGCGCTGTAATCCACTTCGGCGATGATTTTGTTCTGCTTGTCCGTGTCCACAACCACGAAATTGCCTTCCGGGATGCGCCGCAGATTCACGTCGGCCGCCGGATAGACGTCTTCCGACCAGTACCAGCGGTCGCCGCTTCGGTGCAGAATGCCGCCCTCGACAAGGAATGTTAAAACTTCTTTCAGGTCATCCCATTTCACATGGCCAAAGGATTCATCCACTTCAAAGGGTAGTTCAAAAGAGGCGCATTTGATATGATCGACAAGGATCATGAGATTATCGGGATTGATGCGGGCATGTTCGGGATTTTTCGAAAAAAAGTATTCCGGGTATTGCATCAGAAACTGATCGACAGGGCTGGAACGGGCAATGAAAATACCATAGGCCTTTTTGCCGCGACGACCGGCCCGGCCAATCTGCTGCCAGGTGCTGGAAATGCTGCCAGGATAACCCGCCAGGATTGTGGCGTCGAGACTGCCGATATCAATACCCAGTTCCAATGCATTGGTTGAAACGACGCCTTTAATGGTCCCATTGCGAACCCCTTTTTCAATCTCCCGCCGGCGGTTAGGCAGATAACCACCGCGATACCCGGCAATTTTCTCCGGCTGGCTCATGGATTCACGGTCGCTCTCGAAATCGTCTTTAAGATATTTCGTCAGCACTTCGACATTCAGGCGCGACAGGGCGAAGATAATTGTCTGGATATTTGCTTTGATGAAGCGATTGGCGAGGTAACGGGTCTGTTTGATGTAACTGGCGCGAATGCCGAGTTCTTTATTGACAATTGGCGGATTGTAAAAATAGAGAGTCTTCGGACTGACCGGAGCGCCGGATTTTTCGATGAGCCGCACCGGTTTTTCGATGAGTTTTTCGGCATGTTCCTGCGGGTTGGCGATCGTCGCCGAGCAGAGGATAAACAGAGGATCGGAGCGGTAAAATTCGCAAAGCCGCCGGAACCGGCGCATGACGTTGGTAAAATGCGAGCCAAAGACGCCGCGATAGGTGTGCATTTCATCAATCACAACGAATTTCAGGTTTTGAAAGAACTGCATCCATTTCGTATGATGGGGCATGATGCCCTGATGCAGCATGTCGGGATTGGTCACGACAATATTGCCCTGCTTGCGGATGGCCTGCCGGGCGTTTGCGGGTGTGTCGCCGTCAAATGTAAAAACCTTAATGTCTTTGCCGAGCAGTGTGATGAAATCATGGGCCTCGTTCATCTGGTCCTGGCTGAGGGCTTTCGTGGGAAATAGATACAGCGCTTTTGAACCGGGATTGTTGATCATTTCCTGCAGGACAGGGAGATTGTAGGTGAGGGTTTTGCCGGAAGCTGTGGGAGTGACGACGGTAAAATCCTGATGATTTGTTGCATACGTCCAGGCCTCGGCCTGATGAGAGTAGAGTTGAGTGATACCACGCTGTTCGAGGACGGTTTTAATTTCCGGCAATAAGTCCTCAGGAAAGGGACTGAATTTCCCTTCGGATCCCTCGATTTTAAAAACGTAGGCTATGTTTTCTTTCAGATCTTTTGAATCAAGAAGTGTTTCAACCGGATTCACGTTCATCTACCTTTAAATAAGTTTTTATTGGAACATAACGGCTTACAATATAAACATGTTGATTGATTATTTGTACTAAAACAAATTTGAAACAAGATACCCCGCAGCTTGCTGCGGTGGGGAGTTTCATTTTTGTCCATTTTGTCTAAAAATTATTTTAGTAAAAGTACCTTTTTACCGATAGTGGTATTTTGACTGCTTAATACCACGATATAGATTCCGCTGGGGCAATATGAGGCATTCCAGTGAATCCTATGTGTTCCGGAATCCCGGGTACCTTTAAAAAGTGATTGTATTTGTCGTCCATTTATATCGATAACCTGCAACAAAATATCCGCCTGTTTTGGAAGAAAATAGGTGATTGTCGCTGTTGGATTAAATGGGTTGGGATAACAGGAAAGCAGGGCATATTCTTCAGGAATATCGGTTTTTGGTTTTACTTCAACGGCATCGTAACATTCGCTTTGATAAAAGGAAAGAACTGCTAACGTTGTTTTGGCTTTTGTACCGCCAATGGTAAAATTGAATGATCCCAGGTTTGTACTGTGAAAATCCAGGATATATTCACCCGGTTTAAAAGGCCCAAACCGGGCGGACAGTTCAAACGGGCAGATACAATCACAGGGAGCGCCGGTGTCGATCATGGTGACATGAAATGTATTATCTACTAACCAGCCATCCCATTGGGTTTCGAGACAACAGTTTAATTCGGCAATATCCCAGCTGAGGATTAATTCAGAGTTTTCAACCTGAAGAACGACCTGTTCTTCTACTATAAATTTTGGATAACCCAATTCACCGTCGAGGAAATTCACTATATATTTGCCCGGTGGCAAGGGGCCAAACATTGCAGTCAGGTACTTTGAACAGGTGCAGTCGATGACGGCCCCGGTATCAAGCATGGACAGGAATAGAGTATCATTAAATAAAAATGCATCCCACTTTGGTGTAACGCCAATATTTATAGAATCAACATACCAGGTAATTTGTACATTGTCATTGTAGGTATATGTATATAAGTCGTTATTTAAAGAGCTTTGACAATCGGATTCGTAATGATCGATTAATGGTATTTCAGTGCCGGTTTCCTGTTTGCTGTTTGTCATGCAGCCCGGATTGGAATAGGAAATGAGCGGTATATAATTGATTGTGATACTTGTATCGGCCACCAAAGATGTATCACCCTGGAATTTGTTTGTTGTGTGGATGACTAAAGAATATGTGCCGGCGGGAGGAGTTTGAATTGTGACGGCCATATCGAAAAAACACATACAATACATCCATTCTGAAGATGTATCATTTTCCATCAGGGATAAAGTAGAGTTGATAAGTTCGATTTCCATGGAGTAGCGCGCACCGCAATTTCGCCAGGCGCCGTAATGCCGGATCGTGAGACTGTCACCGTAAAATTCTATGTCGATATACCCGTCATTTTCCTGGGCGATCAGTGCAATTGAGAATATTAAAATGAGTATAGGTATAAATTTTCTCAAAGTATCCTTTTATGCTATTTTAATAGTAGTATTTTTTTCGTCAGTTGAATACTGCCAAGGTTTTTTAAACGAACAAAATATAATCCGCTGGGAACAGCACCGGCATCCCATTGCTCTGAATAAACACCAGCCTCTACAGAACCCGTGAGAATTGTGTGAACCAGCGATCCGGTGATACTATATATATCAATTTCAATATAATCGGCTGTTGGTATGAAGAATTCAATATTTGTGGTCGCGTTAAAGGGATTTGGATAACAATATAAGAGTGGATAGTTAACAGGTATTTGGGATTCTGGCTCAACTGCATTCGGATTATAGCAGTCACTTTGATAAGAAGATAATTGTGTGATCGTCAAGGTTTTTCCAAGATTATTAATAGTAATTTCGACGGGTTCTTGTGAAGAGTTATGAAAATTTACAGTATAGGTTCCGGGTTGGAATGGACCGAAGCGAGCTGTCAATTCAAATGGGCATAAGCAATTGCATAAACCGCCAGTGTCAGTCATGGTGATGTGAAATACATCACCCTCGAACCAGCTTTCCCATAAGGGTTCCAGGCAACAGTTTAAATCAGCGACACTCCAGTTTATAATCAGCTCATTGCCTTCTACTTCGATAGAATATTCCTCATTGACGATGAATGTTGGATAACCAAATGCACCATCCATAAAACTGAGAATGTACTTACCGGAAGGCACCGGACCGAAGCGGGCATTGAGATAGTGAGAACAGAGATATAGGTTATATATACTCGTATCGTCCATGGTAACATAAAAGGTATCGTTGGAGATATACCCTTGCCACCAGGGTGTTACATTGGGATTAATTGGATTTGTATTCCAATCGATGACGACGTTATCACCTTCCGAACGGACAGTGAGTGATACTTCGGTGTCCAAACATTCCGATTCAAAGTGCTCAATGAGAGGAATGTCTAGATACTCGATCAGATTTTTAGGAATATTCAGGCATTTCGGATCAAAATAGGAAATTAGTCGGGCTTCGTCGATAACCAGGGTGGTATCGGCAACTAATGCGGTGTCTCCATTGAAAATATTTGTTGTTCTTATGATCAGGTGATATTGACCGGGCGCTGGAGTTGAAATCGTCGTAGCCAGGTCGAAATTACAATTACAACGGTACCAATTCCGGGAGGTGTCGTTTTCCATCAGGTAAATTGTAGAATCGATGATATTCAAATCCATTATATAAATTGCGCCACAATTGCGCCAGGCGCTATAATGCCAGATGGACAGGCTGTCTCCATGATATATAAATTCTATTGAGTCATCACCGTATGCAAATAACGAACTGGTCAGTAATAGTGTCAGCAGCCATGCTACTTTGCTCATTAGGCTTTCTCCCCTATTTTAATAGCAGTAGTTTGCGGTTAAATATTTGATTGTTCGCCCGGAGTTGCAGAAAGTAAATACCACTGGCGTAATGAGCAGCGTTCCATTGTTTGAAATTGCGGCCGGCTGCTTTTTGCCCTCTATCTAATATTTCCACTAATGAACCTTTCATGTCGTAGATCATGAGGGTGATTTCTGCTTCTGAAGGCAGAAAAAACTCAATTGTTGTAAGTCCGTTAAATGGGTTTGGATAATTTTGATTAAGAGAGAAGTTTGCAGGAATTGAGGTGTCATTAGCAATATCGGATGTATGCTGTATTTCGAACCAGTGAGTCGATAATAAAATGCCCTGACC